>CALFTQ010000123.1 GCA_937916135.1 uncultured Verrucomicrobiales bacterium | reverse complement strand
TACATTATGGGCAATCCTCCTTTTGCCGGCACCGGCACGACCTCTGCCGCGCAGAAGGAGGAAATCAAAGAGGTGTTCAGTCATGCCCGCGTGGGGTATCTGGACTATGTGGCCTGCTGGCACATGAAGGCCGCGCGGCTCATGCACGCGCACCCCCAGGTGCGCACCGCCTTCGTCTCCACCAATTCCATCACCCAGGGTGAGCAGGTGAGCACGCTCTGGGAGCACCTGCTCCCGCTGGGCATGGAAATCAACTTCGCGTACCGCACCTTCAAATGGAGCAACGAGGCCAAGGGCCGCGCCGCGGTGCACTGCATCATCATGGGTTTCTCCGGTGTGCATACACCGCTTTGCACCATCTACGCCGAGAATGCAAAGGGAGAGGAGCAGATTTACGTGTGCGAATCCATCAATGGCTATCTGGCCGCCGGGGTGAATGAGCCGGTGAAGGGTCTTTCCCGCCCGCTGAACGCACCGCTGAACATGATGTTCGGCAATAAACCGACGGATGGCGGGCACCTCATCCTCACCGCCGCTGAGCGGCGGGAGCTGCTGAGGGCCGACCCCGCGCTGGCAGATTATGTGCGGCCCTATTTCGGGGCTCAGGATTATCTCAACCACATTCCCGCCAGCGGGGAGGCGGAGCGCTATTGTCTCTGGCTGAAAAATATGCCGCTTTCGGAGATGCTGAAGCACCCGCGGGTGATGCAGCGCGTACTGAGGGTGCGCGAGATGCGGCTGGAAAGCAAGGCGGCCTCCACCCGCGAATATGCGCAGCGGGCCCATTTGTTCCGCCAGATTGCGCAGACGCGGGATGAACCCTGTCTGCTGGTGCCCAGCACCAGCTCCGAGCGGCGGGATTATGTGCCCATTGGTTTCATGCCCGCGGGCTGCATTATGTCGAATTCCACCTACATCGTGCCCGGGGCCGGTGTGTATGAGTTCGGCATCCTCTCCTCCCGCATGCACATGGCCTGGATGAAAGCGGTCTGCGGCCGGCTGGAAATGCGCTATCGCTACACTCGTGATTTATGCTACAATGCCTTCTACTGGCCGGAGTATGCCACCACCCTCCAGATGAGCAGAATCACACAGGCAGCAGAGCGGGTGCTGCAGGTGCGGGCGCAGTTCACCGATTGTTCCCTGGCTACCCTCTACAACCCGGAGACCATGCCGCACGAATTGCTGCAGGCCCACCGCAAGCTGGATTCCGCCGTGGACCTGGCCTACGGCCACCGCTTCGCGGACGATGCCGACCGGGAAGCCTTCCTTTTCGAAAAGTACCGCGCCGCCACGCAGTAAGCCAGCAGCCAACGGGATTGCAGCGGGTAATTCAATCTCGAAGCACGGGACTTCAGTCCCGAAACCGCAGTGAGTTTAATCGGGACTGAAGTCCCGTGCTTCGAGAAAAACAAACTTCCTGCCGTTTTTCAAATATCGACTTTTTTGCTCGCCAAGGGGGGAGTGAATGTGCTAGTATGGCGCTGAACGTTTTCTGAACTTAATTATGCGCAAGTGGTTCATTGCAACAATAGTCTGGGGCATGGCAGCTCTGCTGGGCAACCTGCAGGCCCAGGAGGAACTCGTCCCCGTTGAACAATCGCCCCAGCAGCCGGCCTGTGTGCACCACGGCACAGCTGCGGTACCCACCGTGGAGGAAATCCGCGCAGAGGCCGAGGCCAAGGAGGCGCTGGTGAAGAGCCTCAACCTCTGCCCGAATGCGAGCAACGCGCTGCTTATCGCTGCGGAATCCATGAGCCTGGAGGCCCTGCAGGCCTACCTTTCCCACGAGCACCACGCGTACGATGGCCACAGCGTGCTGGAGCATGCCGCCATGAAGGTGAAGTTTGCCCTGCCCATGGCGCACAAGCCCTGCCCGGAGTGCGGCAAGACCGTGTACCACGCCGACCCGAACGGCCAGCTGGCCGCCTGGAGCCACCACTACACCGCCGGCAAGCTGCAATACAGCCGCTTCCCCATTCCGCTGCAAATCTATTCCAAGGCTGAGCAGGGCATGGGGCTGTGGGACAAGCTGGTACACCGCGTGAAGGTGGATAACTTCAACCTGGCCGCCTCACTTATTTTCCTGCTGGCCATTCTGCACACCTTCATGGCCCCCATGTTCCAGAAGTGGGCCCACCACATGGAAAAGGCGCACAAGCAGAAGCTGCGCGAGGAAAAGTTCCGCATTCTGCACCCGGAGCAGCGCATGCCGGTCTCCTTCGGCAGCACGCTCTGCCACTTCCTGGGCGAGGTGGAAGTGGTGTTCGGCCTGTGGATTATCCCCTTTGCGCTGGTCTGCCAGCACTACTACAGCATGGATGACTTCCTGCGCTACATCGACCGCGACACCAGCTTCACCGAGCCGCTCTTCGTGGCGGTCATCATGGTCATCGCCTCCTCCCGCCCCATCTACCGCCTGGCCGAGAATACGCTCAAATTCGGCGCCGGCATGGGGGGCGGCACTCCGGCAGCCTGGTGGCTTTCCGTGCTCTGCATTGCGCCGCTGCTGGGTTCCTTCATCACCGAGCCTGCGGCCATGACCCTGGCGGCCATTCTGCTGGCTAAGAAATTCTACCACCTGAAGCCCGCCCCGGCGCTGTGCTATGCCACGCTGGCGCTGCTTTTCGTGAATGTATCCGTGGGCGGCACGCTCACGCACTTTGCCGCGCCGCCCATCGTGATGGTGGCCGGCAAGTGGAACTGGGACATGGCGCACATGTTCGTGCATTTCGGCTGGAAAGCCATCGTAGGCATCATCATCTCCAACATCATCTACTTCTTCATCTTCCGCAAGGAATTCACCCGCCTGGCTGAGGTGCAGCGCCTGAACAGCGCGTTCGACAGCGCGGTGCCCACCTCCTGGGAGGACCGCCAGGACGTCATTCCCGCCTGGGTATACGGCGTGTCCATCTTCTTCCTGGTGTGGACGGTATACTTTGCCCACCACCCGGCCATCTTCATCGGCGGTTTCCTCTTCTTCCTGGGCTTCACCATGGCCACGCCGCAGTATCAGAATGCCTTCTCCATCAAGGTGCCGCTGCTGGTGGCCTTCTTCCTGGCGGGGCTGCTCATCCTGGGCGGTGTGCAGGGCTGGTGGATGCAGCCGGTGCTGCAGGCCCTGGCTGAGCTGGGCGCCACCGCCACCATGGGGCTGGCCAGCATCCTGACCGCGTTCAACGACAACGCCTCCGTCACCTTCCTCTCCAGCACCGTGCCCAACCTGCCGGAGCACATCCGCTACGCCATCGTGGCCGGTGCCGTGACCGGCGGCGGTCTCACCGTGATTGCCAATGCCCCGAACCCCGCGGGCCAGGCCATCCTGGGCAAGTACTTCAAGAACGGCATCAGCGCCCTGCAGCTCTTCCTCTGGGCCGCGCTGCCCACCTTCATCATCTTCTGCCTGTATAACTTCATTTACTTCGGCAACTAAAGATCTATGTTCACAGGACTCGTGGAATGCACCGGCAAGGTGCTGGAACGCACGCCCGTAGCACAGGGCGCGCGCTATGCGGTGGAGATTCCCTTTGCGGCAGAGCTTGCGCTGGGGGATTCTGTGGCGGTGAATGGCTGCTGCCTCACCGTCGATAAAGTAGAGGGCACGCGCGTGGAGTTCGACCTCCTCACGCAGACCCTGCGCGTCACCAGCCTGGGGCAGCTGCAGGTGGGCTCCCTCTGCAACCTGGAGCGCGCCATGGGCGGCAATGGCCGCTTCGGCGGGCACTTTGTCATGGGCCATGTCGATACCACCGGCAGCGTCACTTCTATCACCCCGGTGGGGCAGGACCACATGGTGCGCATCGCCATCCCCCAGGAATACATGCGCTACGTCATCGACAAAGGCAGCATCGCCATCGATGGCGTCTCCCTCACCGTGGCCAATATCACCGGCCCCGCCGAGCTGGAGTTCTGGATTACCCCGCACACCTGGGAGCGCACCATCATGCACACCTACGCCCCCGGCAGCATCGTCGATATCGAGGTCGATATGATTGCCAAATACGTGGAAAAGCTCAAAATGCCCGGCATCCCGTCGTAATGGTACCACCCATGCCGGAAAGGCACCAGCCCCGACCTGCCGGACCGGGGCGGATTCACCCCGCTCCAGTGGGCGGTGGAGTGCCAGGACCGCGAGGTTGAGCAGCTCCTCCGAGCCCACGGCGCCACCAAATAGGGAACCTAATAACTCAAAACTAACCAGCAAATGGGAATTTGTGGGGGAACTCTGTCGGAGCACGGGACTTCAGTCCCGATTGGAAGCACCGTTATTTCGGGACTGAAGTCCCGTGCCCCGACAACGACAAACATCAATTTGGTGAGTTTTTAGAGGTCCCCAAATTGGAAATTTCTGCGGCGGATTGGCAGAACATGTGAACCGCACCCAAGAGACTTTCCACGGCTAATTTTAGCCGCTATCGGCTAATGACGGCTAATTATCGGCTAAATTAGCTGATAAATGAGCTACCCCTCACCAGGCCGCCCGCCGGTTTTATGATATACCTTGATTCATACACTTGCCGTGGTACAGGAAAATTTTCCCCGAAAATTGATTTCATACGTTTTAAAGTTTGATTTCAGAAAATAAAAATGGTATAGTGACGTTTCTAGTAAAGTTGATTATGAAACTGCATCTTCCCGTCACCCTGCTGCGTCATTTGCTTGGTATAGCTGTGACACTGCCCATGTTCTGTTATTCCGTTTCAGCAGAAGTGAATGTGCCTGATTCTTGTACCAGCGTTCCGGATGTTTCCGATCCCTCAGCTTTGCCTAAAAGCAGTTACACCTCATATCGTTACGCCTTTATTTTGAAGGCTCCGGAATCATCAGAGGATAATACGGTGTATCTGGTTGATGATACAACAAAAAGCAAGAACTATCTGATAAGCAATGGCGCTTTGTTCTTTACATCCGATACAGATGCTCCGGTGAACCTGGACATGAGCGGTATGACGAATGGTGGTGTCTGGTACAGCACAGATCTTGTACGGGAGTTCAATGTATACGGCGTCAATGACTTTACGCTCAGTGGCAATACGAATGGTAATCTTGCTACTGCTACCTCAAGTACTACCAACAGACCGCTCACCTACACCTATCATGGGGCACTGGCTTCCCGTGGCAATAACTCAGCCATATCAATAAGCAACAACAGTGGCAATGTCAGCCTGCTGAATAATGTCGTCTCCAAGTATAATTCAGAGAAGTACCATGTAAGAGGTGCAGCCATCGGCATACTGGGAAAAAACAGCACATTGACCATTGATAACAACCAGGAAGTCACAATCAGCGGAAACCAGGCTACGGGTGCCTATTCCGTCAGTTCGTACACGGGGACTGTAAGCTCTAAAAATGCAGAAGGCGGTGCCGTATATGTCTACCAGTCAGGGCAATTTTCCATATCGGACAATAAGGGTCTGGTGACCATCTCCAAAAATGAGGCCACGCATGAACACGGACGTGCATTTGGCGGTGCGGTTGCCATGAATAGCGCAACGATGAATATGGCCGACAACAAGGCCGGTGTGCTGATTCATACAAATAAGGCCGAGTCCCGGCGCGCTATCGCTACAATGAACATACAGGCAGCTGGTGGTGCAATCTACGGAATAACGAATACGGCCTCCCTGAACATCACCGGCACCGAAGGCACGGCTTCCTACGGAGGAAAAACCGGGGCAGTTATCATGGCAGAAAACGCAGCGGTTGCAACCGGATATGGGGCACAGGGTGGTGCCGCTCGCGTCATCCTGGCAGATATCAGTGGCAATCTGGGGGATGTTCTGATAACAGACAACTATACCTCCTCCGGAATGAATTACACTTCTTCCAGCGGTATAGCATCTGCGGCTTCTGCGGGTGGTGCCTTTTATGTGGGGCATAGTGTGAGTGGCCAGACATACGCTTTGCGGATATCGGGTAACGAGGGGGTTACTCTTTCCGGAAACCATGCAGATGCGGCAAAAGGGTATGCCATGGGTGGTGCGGTATACGCTGAGCTTGCACGAGGTAAGGTTGACATCAGTGGTAATACCGGTAAGGTGGAGATAACGGGTAACTACGCTAAATCTGCTGCGGGCACGGCGGTGGGTGGTGCTGTTTATGCCTTGGGTGGCATCAGCATTGAGGGTAATGAGGACGTATTGCTGCGGGGGAACTATGAGCAATCCGGCGATTCCTTCCGCCTGCGCAGTTTGTATTACAGTACGAAATACGGTTCGAATGAGAATACGTCTGCAACCGGGCATGAGGATGTATCGCAGTTTCGTCTCATGGCTGCTGCCGGTAAGAAAATAGAAATTCATGACTCTGTATACAGCGGTCGGTCCGGCGCGGGGGTTCAAGTAGTATTTAATGGCAGTTATACGGCAGCCGATGGTTCAACAGTGACGGGCGATGGTACGATTCGTTTCACAGGTGCCAATACGGTGGCAGACTTGAAGACTGCCAAACTGAATGCGGGTATAGCAGAGGACGAAATAGTCATCAGCGATGAAGAAATTGCCAATTCCCGCTGCAGCGAATTCAAAACAAACATTCAGCTTCAGGGTGGCCGCCTGGAAATTGTGGATTCGGCCCAAATCAAGGGCGCGGGTCTTACCGTGGAAAACCGTGCTGCTGTGCAGTTGCGGAATGGTATTCTGAACCATGCGGATTCAGTTCTCTCATTTGCTTCTGACACGATGCTTGAAATAGTCGGCCAGGGGAATGTAGTGTCGGCCGGAAGTCTGGCATTTGATAACCAGAGCACCTTGAAGTTTGTTTATGGTGAAGGGCTTGCGGAGAACGCGGCGCTGACCTTTACTGGCACGCTGAGTCTGGCGGAGTCGGCGGTCATTCAGCTGAGTGGCTTTGCTGGGCATGCAAGTGAGGCTCAGCAGTTGATCAGCATGCAGAACAGCACGCTGCAAGGCTGGAATACCGGAACCCTGACTTTTGTAGATGAAACAGGAGCCGCCCTGGATGCATCCCATTTTGTATGGAAAAATGATGTGCTTTATTATAAGACAAGCCCGACCATCCTTACCTGGAGCAATGGCGCGGGGGACGGCAAGTGGAACAACAGCTCTGACAACTGGACCACGGGGGATGAAATCATCAGCCCACCGGAGCGGGTGGATGTCGTCTTCGGCAGCAATGAGAATACCCACGAAACCATCACGCTGGAAGGTGAACTGACAGTCCGCAACATGACAGTGCAGCAAGGGGGTAATTACGCCTACACCGCGAGCACAGCAGGGACCAGTCTGTCGCTGGAGAGTCTGACGGTGGAAACCGGCGCTACGGCTGATATTCAGCTGGGTGGCGGTGCGCTGAATGCGAACGAGATCAGCAGTGCGGGCACGGTGACAATTTCGGGTGCTTCGCTGAATGGCGAGAGCAACTCCATCACCGCCGGCAATGTGGAAATCAGCCAGAACGGTGCTACCCTGAGCAATGTGACTGTGAAGGAAGGCCGCATCAGCGCTGCGGATACTGCTGGTGGTGCCAAGGGCAGCATCTCGAATTCTCTGGTGCGTCTGCAGGATCAAACCACCTTCACCATTGAAAACATGGTGCTCACAAACACTACCTTGGCTGCGGCTTCTTCCACCACCGAGGTGAAGCTGAAGAATGTGGAGGGGTTTGCCGCGAAGCTGACCATGGGTGCGTTCACTCTGGATGCCACCCCGCAGGTGGATGCACAAGCCGGTGGGGAGACTCACGGCTCGCTGAGTTATACCAATGGTCTTGCGGTTTCGGGAAATTCCGATGCTACCCTTACCCTGAATCTGGATGTGCTTGGTGCGGTGGAGAAGTCCGGCACCTATGACCTCACTATCACCCTGAGCGGATATGGCAGCGATTTCGTGCTGCCGGAGAATATTTCAAGCCTGGTGAGTTTCGATACCACGAGCTGGCTGTATGAAGCCCTGGTCAGCCAGAATGCCAGCTTCGGCGGCGCGACTGCGGCGGTGCGCACACTGGCTGCCGTGGAGACGGCAAGCGTACCTACCGTGCAGTACGCTGCCGGTACGGGCGATAATGTAGGAAGCCTGGTCATCACCATTTCCGGCCTGAACGTACCCGAGCCCACCACAAGCACGCTTGGCCTACTGGCTCTGGCAGCTCTTGCAGCACGCCGTCGCCGCAAGTAAAAGCGTTCGCTAACTCTGCTGCCGCCGGTCAGGCGGGCAGCAATGTCGACAACGGTCGTCAGACCGCGCATTTCTGGTGAATTTCTGCAGCCAATTTTAGACGATAAAGAGGCTGAAGAGCAGCAAGCTGAAACGCCGCCCGGATTTCTCCGGACGGCGCTCAGCGTCTCTATGCTATACCGTTACTCAACGGTAAAGGGGTTTACTTCTGGCACTTGGGGCCGCAGCACTTGCCGTGGCGGCGGGGGCCACGCTTCTTGAACTCAGCCTTGATGGCTTCCTTCTCAGCGTCGGAAATCTGACCGTCCTTATCGGTGTCGAACTTCTCCATGAACTTGGCCTTCATCTCAGCCTTGCGGGCCTCGTGGGCAGCCTTGATGGCTTCCTTCTCGGCGTCAGAGATCTTGCCGTCCTTGTCGGTGTCGAACTTCTCCATGAACTTGGCCTTGCGGGCTTCGAACTTGGCCTTCATCTCAGCCTTGCGGGCCTCGTGGGCAGCCTTGATGGCTTCCTTCTCGGCGTCGGAAATCTTGCCGTCCTTGTCGGTATCGAACGTCTCCATGAACTTGGCCTTCATCTCAGCCTTCTGCTCCTCCGTCAGCTGGTGGCGGGGACCCATGGGGCCGCAGCACTTGCCGTGATGACGCGGGCCCTTGTGGCCGCAGCGCTTGCCGTGGTGGCGGGGGCCGCGCTTGCCGAACTCAGCCTTGGCGGCTTCCTTCTCGGCGTCGGAGAGCTGACCATCCTTGTCGGTGTCGAACTTCTCCATGAACTTGGCCTTCATCTCAGCCTTGCGAGCCTCGCGGGCAGCCTTGCGCTCATCTTCGGAGAGATTGCCGACCTTATCAGCGTTGAACTTGGCGAGCATCTCGGCGCGGCGGGCCTCGCGGGCAGCCTTGCGTTCGTCGCAGGAAAGTTTGCCGTCCTTATCGGCATCGAACTTGGCGAGCATCTCGGCGCGGCGGGCTTCGAACTTGGCCTTCATTTCAGCCTTCTGCTCCTCCGTCAGCTGGGGACGGGGGCCGTGCGGGCGGTGCATCTTGCCGAAGCAGCAGGGGTGCTGCGGGGCGCACTCAGGCTTCTGCGGGCAATCCTGAGCCATGAGGGGCATGGCGGCGAACAGAGCAATCAACAGGGATTTCTTCATGGTGATATGTTTTGGTTTGTGTTTAGATTTTCAGGAGGTGGGGATGCGAAAAGCACCGCTCCTCGCATAAGGGAACGGTGCTTTCTGGAGAATTCTACAACTAATTTTTATTTTTTTGCAAAAAAATCTTTCAGGGAGTTGAAATCGCTGGCGCTGGGCTCGTCTGCGCGGGCAATGGCGGCCTTCTGGGCGGCGGTGATGGCGGCAGCCCCCTTGGCGGCCAGCGCGAGCATCCGGGCCATTTCCTCGGCGGTGAACACGGCTTCCTCACCGCTGCCCTGCACCTCCACATATTCGCCGCGCTCAGTCATGACCACGTTCATATCCACCTCGGCATCGCGGTCTTCCACATAGCAGAGGTCCAGCAGGGGGGTGCCCTGCAGCTTGCCCACGGAAATGGCGGAAACAAGCTGCTTCATGGGGTTCTTCTCCAGCGCACCGGTGGCTACCAGCTTATTGAGCGCAATCTGCAGCGCCACCGCAGCGCCGGTGATGCTGGCCGTGCGCGTGCCGCCATCGGCCTGCAGCACATCGCAATCCACGCAGATGGTGCGGGCACCCAGGGCCTCCAGATCCACCACGGCACGCAGACTGCGGCCGATGAGGCGCTGAATCTCCACTGAGCGGCCATCCACCTTGCCGCCGGAATCGCGCTTCTTGCGGTCCAGGGTGGAGTAGGGGAGCATGGCATACTCCGCCGTGAGCCAGCCACCCGGCACATGCTGCAGCTTCATCCAGCGCGGCACGTCTTCCTCAATGGTCACCGCGCAGATGACGCGCGTGTTGCCGAAGCACGAAAGAACAGAAGCCGTGGCATTCGGCGCCACGCCCAACACAAACTCAAGCGGGCGCATTTCATCCACCCCGCGATTATCCTGGCGTTCCATGAACATAGTTGTACCATAGATGCCCGGATTGCTCAATCCCAAATTTGTCGGAGCACGGGACTTCAGTCCCGATTGGAAGCACCGTTATTTCGGGACTGAAGTCCCGTGCCCCGATGGCTACAAACATCAATTTATCAAGGATTCTGTGCCCGGTCCTGCCTGATTTTTTCCAGCACAGGCTTATAGCTGGCCTCCATGCCGGAGCCTCCACCGGCCTGGGCGCCATCGTAGCGGATAGCCTTGTAGCGGTAGGTATTGAAATCCCAGAAAGTGGGGGTGGCTTTTCCGGCGGCATGCTGGGCTTCAATCATGGAGCGGAACACACAGGGGGCCTTCACATTGCGCTTGCGCAGGTATTCCTTGGCACGCTTTTTGGCATTAGTGGTGTGGCCGTCCTCATTGCAGGAAAGCACAATCTGGATACCTTCAGCGCGAAGCTCTTCCTCGCGCTCGAAAAGCTCCACCCATTCCGGGTTGTTATCGCCGATGATGAAGGAGCAGATGAGATAATAATCCGCAGAGGAATCAATGGAGCCGCCTATCAGGCCGCCCTTCCTGAGCACCTTGGCCGCCACCCCGCGCTTGCCCATGCTCTTGCGCAGCAGCGCTTCATCCTTCTTCTCCAGCATCTTCACCTGGGCAGAGCATTCGGCAGGGAGGATGGACGCTGCCAGCATGAGCGTAGAAAAGAGGGAAAGCAGGGTCGATTTGTTCATAGCGGCGAGATTCTATCAGGCTGAGTGCGTGTTGTCAACGCTTTAAAATTTCCCAATGGAGTAGCGGGGGTATCAACAACGCTGCACAGCTTTCGGTTAAACAACTGCTGGCATTCGTGAAAATAAAGTTTTTAATTCAAACGACATATTAAATTTAGCTTTCACATGGCAGTCCAGTCTACGCGTTTGTATTTCCCCTTGCCTAAACATTTTGGACAAACACCTGTACTAAATCCGGTTTTTTTTGCTCCGCCATAGCAATAACTGCAAGGCTCCCAATAAGTAACATTTTTTCTTCTTTTCTTGCCAGTTCCAGCTGTTAAGGCTGTGGTATCTGGTGTATTTGCTGTGCCTGAGCCTCCGGTGTATTCATTGATGGCAGTATTAATAATTGCACCAGCAACTACCCCTGCCATAGTTCCCCAGAAATTGGGACCTTGCGATTCCTGGCTCTGAGGTGCCTGAGAAGAGGGAGTGTCATTTGTTTGCCTTTGCACAGGTGGTGGCGATGTCATCGCGAGAAATTCTTCCCGATTTCGAGGCATTCTGACGCTGATGGGCTCAAATGTATTTCCTCGAGAGGCAGAGAGTCTTTTTGTGTATGGATAGTAGCCTTTTGCTTTTAACTCAAGGTTGTATTTTTTCTTTTTATCAAGTGTGATGTAGTTAGGTGTGGTTCCTTGTTCAACTCCGTTTACATATATCTTGGTGTGCGGAACGTCTGAAGAAACAAGGACGTCTTGCATTTGTTTTCCTGCGCAGCAACACAGAACCCATGCAGATAGATGTATCAACATCCAAATAGGGTAAACGGTTTTCATATAACAGCTTACCTGAAAACTCAAGGACGTTTATTTCGCCGTTATTGTGCGGACTTTCTTCGTATGGGATATCCTTCTATATACCATTTACCCGTGCCAATTATAAAACCGGACACGCCTTGGTACAGAACTGCCGCGTCTGTAAGACCTACGCAATCACCTCCGGCTTTTTGAACTGTTTCTTCAATAATGTCGTTCACATCTGTATTGGGTATGCTGTCTCGGAACAATGGCAGAAAATAGAATGACATATCATCCTCACTGATTTTCTCCGATTTATCAACATAGTAGGAAACACCGGATTTGAAGGGTACAGTTGTGTGACTGACAACAGAAAGTGGTATCTCCACAGTATTTGATTTAATTGAGCAGGAAGATAATGCTGCCGTCATTAATGAAATCACAAAGATTTTTTTCATTCTTAATAAATTGTTTAGTGTTTACGATATACGGGGTTTCCTTCAACTGCAATCACACCAGTTCCTGGTTCATAATTTCTTGTCACTTTGACGTTGGCAAGACCCATGCAATATGGACCCTCTTTTTCTATAGCATGTCTGACAGCTTTTCCTAATGAACAGAATATTTCATCTTTGTATAGAGTTAATCCGCCGTTTTTGGCTTGTGTATTTGAAACGCCTTTTAGTGTTTTGCTTTGGTTTACATAAAGGTTTTCGTGCCCATTAAAGTCAACGGGTCTGTACAGCATAAGGGAAATAGTTCCCTCAGGATAGCATTTAGGCGAAAGAGAACAAGATGCAAGAATACTTGCAACCAAAATTGGAATTGCAAATGTAGAAATATATCTCATACGCATATCAATATACCCTTTCGGAATCCGTAAAAGAGCTATTCTACAATAACTGAGAATCGAATGCTTACAAATATATTCACAGAGGCGATATTTAGCTGGAACGCGGTTCCCACTCTTTGATATTTCTGGAAATAAAACAAATTGCATGCTTGACTTACGGATTCCGAAAGCGAGCAGATATGATTACAGAACTATCCGAAGACGAAATGGCCGCGCTTGTGTTATTGAAGCGCAGTGGTGTTCCGGCGTTGGAAGCGGCCCAGGTGGCGTGTGCGGCCATACAATTGGGGAAAGGGAGAACAAAACGGGCTTTGCGCTGCATAGCTGCAGGTGCCGAAGTGTTGAAGAAACAGGAACACACGGTGACGTTTGAAAAGGCGGTCGCCTTCGCGCTGGAGGCGCGGCGGGAGAGACGGGTGCGGACGGTGTACGATTTCCGGTATTTCACGCGGAGGTTCATGAAGCGCTGCCCAGGGTTGGCGCGGCGGAAGGTGCGGGCAATTTCGGCGCAGGAGTGTGCGCGGTATATTGAGATGGCGTTTGATACACCACGGCAGCGGCAGAAGGCACGGCTGATTCTCAGTGGGGTATTCGGTACGGCGGTGAAGCGGGGCTGGTGCAGCGAGAATCCGGTGGCAAAGGTGGAGACCCCGCGGGTGGTGGAGAAGCAGGTGCCGATTCTTACGCCGCAGGAGATTAAGGATTTGAGGCAGACGGCGGAGGCCCACCAAGGTGGCAGTTGTGCGGCGGCGGTGGGGATGATGCTGTATGCCGGGATTCGTCCGCACGAGGTGGCGCGGCTGACCTGGGCGCAGGTGGATTTGCGGGAGCGGGCGATTTATATCCTACCGCAGCACAGCAAGACGGGCGGCGCCCGGCGGGTGACGATTCACAAGCCTCTGCTGAGGATTCTGCGGGCGCATCGCCGGGCGGATGGAGAGAGGATATGCCCGGCGAACTGGCTGTGGCACTGGCGGGAGCTGCGCTGCGCAGCGGGGTGGTGTGCGGCCCATCCCTGGCCGCAGGATGCGCTGCGGCATACCTTTGCGAGTTATCACCTGAGCCATTTCCGCAGCTATGCGGAGCTGCAGGTGGAGATAGGTCACCGGGATGCTACGCTGCTGCGAACGCGGTACCTGTGCATGAACGGAGTTCATGCATCAGCCCAGTTCTGGGCCGCATGAGGATTTTGGATTTTGAATTTTTGATTTTGGATTTGTTGGGTTAGTGCGCCCAGAGGGCGCGGGGAATTCATCTCACAGGCGCGGAGCGGCTGTTTTCACTTTTCACCTTTCACTCGCACGCGCAGCGGGCGTTTTCATTGGGGTCCCAATGAGCGCTGGTGGGTATATCGTTGCTCTATCGGGAACGATATCCACGCTACGCGTGGACGATATCCTGCCGGAGGCAGGACGATATTCAGGCCGTTGGCCTGAACGATATCCGCGCCTTTCAGGCGCGGACGTAGGCCGCAGCAGCTTCGGCGCAGCGGCGGCCATCCAGGGCGGCGGAGACGATGCCACCGGCGTAGCCGGCGCCTTCGCCGCAGGGGAAGAGGGCCTCGAGTTCCGGGTGCTGGAGTGATTCAGGTTCTCGGGGGATGCGCACGGGGGAGCTGGTGCGGGTTTCGCAGCCGATGAGCAGGGCATCTTCGCCGGCGAAGCCGCGCAGCTTGCGGTTGAAGAATTGCAGGCCTTCGCGCATGCGCCAGCACACGCTCTGCGGGAGCAGGGCGTTGAGATCCCAGCTGGTGATGCCGGGGTGGTAGGTGGTCCGGGGCAGGGCGGAGGAGACGCGGCCTGCCAGGAAGTCGACGACGCGCTGGCCGGGGGCTTTCTGCATGCCGCCGCCGGCCTGGCTGGTGGCGATTTCAAGGGCTTTCTGGTAGGCAATGCCGGAGAGCACGCCGTGCTCCGCCAGGTAGTCATCGGTATCTTCCGGCTCCACGGTGACCACGAAGCCGCTGTTGGCAAAGGGAGAGTTGCGGCGGGAGAGCGACATGCCGTTCACCACCACTTCGTCATTCTCGGTGGCGCTGGGCACGATGAAGCCGCCCGGGCACATGCAGAAGGAATGCACGCCGCGGTCCTGAATCTTGGTGGCCAGGGTGTAGCGGGCGGCGGGCAGGCCCTCAGGGCGCGCCTGGCCGGGGCGCAGGTGGTACTGCGCGGCGTCGATGAGGCTCTGCGGGTGCTCGATGCGCACGCCCACGGCAAAGGGCTTGCGCTCCAGCTTCACGCCCTCGGCATGCAGCATGCGGTAGACATCGCGTGCGCTGTGGCCGGTGGCCAGGATGACGGCATCGCCGGTGAATTCGCGGCCATCTGCCGTGCGCACGCCGCGCAGGCGCTTGCCATCGGCGCTTTTGAGCAGGCCGCACACGCGGGTCTGGAAGTGCACCTCGCCGCCTGCGGCCAGGATGCTGCCGCGCATGGCTTTGATGATATTCGGCAGGCGGTTGGAGCCGATGTGGGGGTGGGCATCGGTCAGAATCTCTGGTGCGGCGCCGTGGGCCACAAAGGTTTCGTATATCTCCATGACCGGGCCGCGCTTGGTGGCGCGGGTGAAAAGCTTGCCATCAGAGAAAGTGCCGGCTCCGCCCTCGCCGAAGCAGTAGTTCGAGTCTTCCACCACATAGCCCCGGCAGTTGATGGGCTGCAGGTCGAAGCGGCGGGCAGAGACGTCCTTGCCGCGCTCCAGCACCACCGGGCGCAGGCCCAGCTCCAGGCAGCGCAGGGCGGCAAACAGGCCGCCGGGGCCGCTGCCCACGATGATGATGCGCTTCGCATCGGCCGCCACGGGGGTGTAGTGCCGCTCCGGCAGGGGGGCAGGGGGCAGCTCCTCATCCACGGCCACGAGCAGGCGCAGCTGCTTGCAGATGGGCCGGCGGCGGGCATCGATGCTTTCCTTGATGAGCCGCATGCCCTGGATTCGGTAGGGGGAGATTTCGAGCTTCTGGGCGGCGGCTTTGCGGCGGGCATCCTCGCGCAGGGCCCGGGCCAGTGGCAGGTGGATGTCCAGTTCCGTGAGCATGGTCGGTCGTGTGGAAGAAAATTAACTCAGGCAGTGCTGCATGAAGAGGGCCGGCTCGCCCACGGCATCGCCCACTTCCACCGCCGGGATACCGGCCACGGTGGTGTGCGGGCGCACATTGTCCAGCACCACAGAGGATGCTGCCACCTTGGCGCATTCGCCTACCTCCACGCGGCCCAGCACCTTGGCACCGGCGCCGATGAGCACGCCGCTGCGCACCACCGGGTGGCGGTCACCCACTTCCTTGCCGGTGCCGCCCAGGGTCACCTCGTGGAAGAGGGATACATCATTCTCGATGATGGCGGTCTCGCCCACCACGAAACCGGTGCCGTGGTCGAGCAGGATACCGCAGCCGATACGGGCGGCGGGGTGAATATCAATGCCGAAGACCTCGCTGCCCACGCTCTGGAAGAGCAGGGCGAGCATGTAGCGCTCCTGCTTCCACAGAATGTGCGCCAGGCGGTAGGTGGCCAGGGCGTGGAACCCTTTGAAGAACATGAGCGGCTCCAGCGCGTTGTGACAGGCGGCATCGCGGTCCACCACGGCCTGCAGGTCCGCGGCCATCATCTCCACGGCCATGGGGTCGCTCTTCAGCAGGGAACGGATGAGGGGTTCCAGGTCATCGCGCCCGATATCGCGGCGGGAAAGCTTGCGCGCCAGACGCACGGAGACGGCGGTGGCCAGTTTGTTGCGGCTCAGCACCACATCGTCCAGCAGGCCGGTGAGCTTGGGTTCCTGCCCGGCGGCGCTTTCAGCAGCGGCGTAGATATCGGCCCAGATGCTCGTGGCGAGATCCGGCTGCTGAGGCACCATTTTTTCCGGGCGTAACATGATGGGGGGCAGGGGAGGGGCTTAATCCACGCAGCAGTCGCTGAGCATTTCATCCAGGCGGTAGGTCATTTCGGCCAGGGCCTCGCGGGCGGGGGATTCCGGCAGCATCCAGAGCACCTCGCGGGCCTCCTCGTTGCGGGAGAGACCTTCCTCCACCGAAAGGCGGATAGCCTCGGCAAAGGCTTCTGTATTGCGCAGGCGGGAGTAGTCAATCTCCTCGTGTTTCTCCACGCAGCTGCGGGCGTAGGCGGCCACGTCGTCGCTGCTGGATTCCATGAGGAAGTACACCGGCAGGGTGAGCTTGCCCTTCTCGTTATCCGTGCCCAGGGTCTTGCCGGCGGTGTCATCGGTGCCGGTCAGGTCGAGGCAGTCATCGTAAATCTGGTAGGAGATACCCAGCAGGGTGCCCATGCGGTTCAGCTGCTCAATCATCTCCTCATCCAGCCCTTGCAGGAAAGCAGCGCCGGCCATGGCCATGGCAAAGAGGGTAGCGGTCTTCTTGCGGATAAGCTCGTAGTAATCCGCGCGGCTCATCTCGATATCCCACAGGCGGGTGGACTGCTCCACCTCGCCCTCGCACAGGTCGCGCACACCCAGGGCCATGCGGCGGATGAAGCGCGGGTCACCGATTTCGGAACCCATCACCATGGCCTGGGCCAGCATGGAATCACCCAGCAGCACGGCCAGTTCATTGCCCCACAGGGCATTCGGCGTGGGCTGGTCGCGGCGGGTATCGGCCTTATCCAGCACATCATCGTGAATGAGGGAGGCCATGTGCAGCATTTCCAGCATGGCGGCAAAGGTGGTGTGCTCTTCCTTGATGCCGCCGGTAGCCGCTGCGGTGAGCAGCACCAGCCCCGGGCGGATCATCTTCCCCTTGCCCTTGCAGACCTGGCGCATGTAATCCCGCATGTAGGGCGAGAAATGCTCCGTCTGGGCATCGATGGTGTCCCGGACTTTCTGCAGTTCGGTTTCCACGATGCGCATGTAGGCTTTCTTGTTACGCAGTTTGCTGAAAAACGGAAGGCTCATGAGAAAATGATAATATGATACAGGGCGCCGGTGCACACCGCCGCTGCGGCCAGTTTAGCAGAGAATGCACGCCTTGGCAACCTTTTACCCCTTCGCTGGCAGGAAAAGTGCTGAAAGTCGTGTTAATTCAGGCGCGACGGCGAAAAAATCTTGTGTTGTTGTGTGCTTATGGTAGATTGATACTATGAACAAGGCCGGATTACGCAGCTGGGTGGAGCAGAACAAACAGGCAGATGAGCAGATTCTGTGGGCAGGCAGCCCGCGCATGGTGTATTTCCGCGGGCTTTTCTTTACGCGTGTGATTCCTGGTCTGGTGCTGCTGGGGCTGGCCGGGTGGTTTCACTTCGGGGCGCCGGGTATCCCCCTGGCAGACTGGGCCATGTTCCTGACGGATTCTTTCCCCAGGGAGATTGTGTTTGTGCTTGGTCTGCTTTTTGTGCTGCTTCCCTTTGTGCGGGCCTATATGCTGCGGCACACCTTCTACATCATCACCAACCGCCGTGTGTTCAAGGCCCGTGTGCTGAGTAACCGCGTGCGGCAGATACCGCTTGAAACCGTAGCCAGGGCCCGCCGAATCGATTACAGCGATGGCCTCAGCAGCTACATCTTCGACGTATGGGAGGACGGCCCCCACCGCCACGAGCAAGTGACCCGCGGCATCTATTTTGTGCGCCCGGATTTCACGGAAGCGCTGGAGAAAGCCTTGCAGGCATGAAGGCGCCCCGCCCCCTGGGCAACGCGCCATACCCGCCCTCTGCCTGCGCATTGGCGGGAAATGCTCAATCCATCTTCCGCTGGGTGATGCTGCACGAGCGGGGCTGGCCGCCGCGTTTTCGGGCTCGTTTCAGCTCCAGCTGGCGCGGGCTGGGAGCTCCGTTGAGGCGGTGATCCAGTTCTTCACAAAGCGTGCGGCGGGCCAGGTAACGGTTGATTTCGCGCTCCCGCTCGCAGTGGCAACGAATGACGATACCGCTGGGCACATGGGTGAGATACACGCAATTATTCGTCTTGTTCACCTTCTGCCCGCCCTTGCCGCTGCCGCGCACGAACTTCTCCTCCAGGTCATTCTTGTGCACGCCCAGGCGCTGCATCATCTCCTGAAGTTTCTGCAATTTTTCTGGCGATACCGGCATACCCACAGAAGGTATCACGTTTTACCGCCAGAAGAAAGCGAAATCTGCGCCCGGGGCAGACTACGCGTGTCCCGAAGTTTGGGTACTGATCTCGATAAATTGGAATTTGTCGTTGTCGGGGCACGGGACTTCAGTCCCGAAATAACGGTGCTTCCAATCGGGACTGAAGTCCCGTGCTCCGACAGAGTTCCCCCACAAATTCCAATTTGTCGTTGAGTCCAAGCAATATTCTTTAATTGCCGGAGCAATAATACCGCTTGACGCACCTTGCGGCATCTGTTAGAGTTGGCTGGAATGAAGGGCTCACCGCCAGCAAGGGAAGACCCGCGGTATCTGCAGGAGCAGATTATCACCTACCTGGGCAATAAACGCCGCTTGCTCGATTTTATCGGACAGGCGGTGGAGCAGGTGCGTGAGCGGCTCGGTGGTCGCAAATTGCGGTGCTTCGATGCCTTTGCCGGCAGCGGTATCGTGAGCCGCTATCTGAAGCAGCATGCCAAACTGCTCTATACCAATGATCTGGAGGACTACTCCCGCGTGCTGAACACCTGTTACCTGTCCAACAGTGATACCGTGCAGATGGCCAGGCTGCCGGAGCTGCATGTAGAACTGCTGCGGCAAATTGAGACAGCTCCCACCCCCGGGCTGCTGGCCGAGCTCTATGCCCCGCAGGATGACAACTATATCCACCGCGGGGAGCGCGTGTTCTACACCCACCGGAATGCGGTTTATCTGGACACTGCGCGGCTGCTCATCGGCCGGCTGCCGCAGGAGGTGCAGCCCTTTTTCCTGGCCCCGCTGCTTTGCGAGGCCTCCATTCACACCAATACCGCCGGTATCTTCAAAGGCTTTTACAAAAACCGGGATGGTGTGGGAAAATTCGGCGGTCGCGGGGCAAATGCCTTGCAGCGCATCATGGCCCCCATTTCGCTGCCCCTGCCTGTTTTCTCCCGTTTCGATTGCGAACACCACGTGTTGCAGAGTGATGCCGCCGCCGCCGCTGCCACTCTGCCGGAGCTGGATTTTGCTTACCTGGACCCGCCGTATAATCAGCACCCATACGGCTCCAATTACTTCATGCTGAACCTGCTGCTGCGCTATGAGAGGCCGGAGCGCATGTCTGCTGTCTCTGGTATTCCGAGCGACTGGAACCGCTCCCCATACAACAAGCGCGCCCAGGTGCAGCTGGCTCTGGATTCTCTGCTGGCCGCTCTGCCTGCGCGTTACGTGCTCATATCGTATAACTCGGAAGGTTTCATTCCCTTGCCTGCCATGCAGGAACTGCTGCGCCGGCATGGCAAGGTGCAGCTCATGCAGACAGACTATGCTACCTTCCGCGGCTGCCGCAATTTGCGCTCCCGGCCCCTTTCGGTGAAAGAATATCTTTTCCTGCTCGAAAAGTGAGTGATTCAGCTCGCAAACTGCTGCTGCCGGGCAGAAAGGAAGGCATTGAGCTCATCCAGCATGCGGCGCTGGGCGGGGCAGGCGCGGCGGCGGGCGCCGAGGAGCTTGCTGCAGGATTCGACCCCGGCAAATTCGTAGGTAGTGAGCCCCAGGCGCCGCAGGTGCTCCAGGTGCTGCTCCAGTTTGCTATAGAAGAATAGCGGCAGGGGGCTCTGGGTGGCCATTTCGTGCAGGTCGATGACCACCGGCGGCGTCTGCACCCGCAGATAATCTGCGATGCGGGGCAACCCTGCCTGCCGCAGCATGCTTGCTATGCGTTGGAACAGATACTCCAGCGGCACTGCATGCAGGGGGCATTTCTCCTCCAGATACAGCAGTATGGCTTTCGCTATTTCATCCCGGAACGGCAGGGTGACCCCGGCTGAATCTGCTGCCTGTTGCAGCACGCTCTCCAGCCATTCCCGGTCGTAGTCGGAAATGACGCAATGCCCGGTCTGGAGCAGTGGTCGCCTGTTCTTGAAGGATATCATCTTATTCCAGGGGTAGTTTGCGTTGCAGCGGATCCTGCACTGTCTTGATTTCCATACGCCGCACCAGTTCGATGAACTCTTCCACCGTGCGGAACTGGCGGTATACGGATACGTAGCGGATATAGGCCACCGGGTCGATCGTCTGCAGTTTCGCTATCACCTTCATGCCGATGAGCGAGGAGGGTATCTCCCTCTGGTGGTCGCGGTGCAGGTCTGCCACTATCTCATCCACCGCCACATCCAGCTGATCCATGCTTACCGGGCGTTTCTCGCATGCCTTTACCATGCCCCGCAGTATTTTTTCGCGGTTCAGTGCTTCGTGCAGGTTGTCGCGCTTCACCACGCGCAGTTCCGTGCGCTCAATCTGCTCATAGGTGGTGTAGCGGTAGTTGCAGCGCAGACACTCACGCCGCCGGCGTATGCACGTCCCGTCCTTCGACATCCGTGAGTCGATTACTTTGTCATCCATGTATCCGCACTGTATGCATCGCATGC
>CALFTQ010000122.1 GCA_937916135.1 uncultured Verrucomicrobiales bacterium | reverse complement strand
AACACCTGCAGGCGCAGCCTGCCTGACTTTATACTTCGCACTTCCCACCTCGTACTTCTGCATATTTCAATTTATCGGGCTCTGTACTCAAACTTTGGGAGACGTGTGGCATTCAGGAAGCACCTGATGATACAAAGGTCCGGTGTTATTTCTTTTTCTTACCTTTCTTCTTGCCTTTCCTGCCTTTTCTGGACTTTTTGGGCTTATCTTCGTCTGCCTCCTCATCGGCGGCTTTCACCTTGGGGGCCCTGGTTTTCACTTCCTTGCCGGTCACGATGGTTTCCAGCGGGATTCGGATGAAGCCGATACCGCGGTAGCCGGTTTCGCCATTGGTGTGGCAGGTTTCGTAAATCACGCCCACGTGGTCAGGGTCGGTCATGGCGAGGCAGGAGTAGCCCATGCAGCCGCGCACATCATACAGCACGCCGCTGCTCCAGGTCACGCCGCCATCCTGCGAGGCACGCACGCTCATGTTGCTGCGGCCGTGAATCCAGGGATTCGAGAAGAGCAGCAAGTCGCCATACTTCTTACTCTTCACCGAAATAAGCGAAGCCTGGCAGGTGCAGTCATTCAGCGTCTTCAGGTTAGATTCATGCGGCTCCCAGGTCTCGCCCAGGTCGCGGGTCACATAGACCACACGCTTGCCGGTGCGGGCTTCGTTGCGGCAGTTGAGCATCAGGGTGCCATCCGCCAGCTCCACCACCTGGCATTCGGAAGTCTTGGCAGGGATGGGCGGTGCCATCTTCCACTTCCGGCCGCCGTCCTCGGAGTAGCAGATAGTGCTGCGGCACACCGGGTCTGCGCCGTTCTGCCAGATCTGGGCAGGGAAGACAATGACGCCTTTCCTCGTGCAGATACCATTGCCCGGGCCGGCCAGGATGAGGGTCCATTCATCCTTCTTCACCTGTTTGGTCACGTTTACAATCTTGCTCCAGGACTTACCCTCGTTATCCGAATACACCATCTCCCACTGGCCTGTTTTCGAGGGGTCTGTGCCCTTGCCGGAGGAATTGATGGCGCGGCTGCCGGGGCCGAAGTGGCAGGCCAGCGCCTGCATCCAGATACGCCCCTTCTTATCCTGCAGGATGCAGGGGTCGCCGCAGCCATTGGCCATGCCGGGGCCGGAGTCCATATTCACCTTCGGCAGGGTCCAGGTCTGGCCGCCATCCGTAGAGCGCACCGCCGCCACATCAATATCGCGGCAGAGGTCCACCTCGTTCTCATAACGCGCGTCAAAACAGGCAATAAGCGTGCCCTTGCGCGTCTGAATAATGCCGGGAATACGGAAGGCAGCGCAGGGGCGCGCAGCCCCCTTCAGCTGCGCCACTTCCTCGCCGGGGAAAGCCAGCATGATGCCGATGCGCTGGGAAACCGGCTCCATCTCTGCCTTCACCGTCTTGCCGCCTATGGTGGCCTTCACGCCCTGGATGGTTACTTCCGAACCGATGATGGATTCTTCGCTGGGTTCCACATCCAGCCAGAGTACGGTTTCGCCGCGTTCCAGCCGCCCGGTGGGTTTAATGCTCACCACCTTGCCCTCTTTCGGCTCGGCAGAACCGAACTCAACGCTATCCTTGAAATTTGCCTTGTCATCCCCGGTGCGCAGGGTTATCTTTGCCACCTGGCCCGGGTCCGCCAGCGTCACCTCCAACTTATCAAACTTCTGAATCCCCCTGGATTCATCCGTCTGAATCGTCACCTTCACCGCAGGATTGAACCTGGCCCGCTTCATCAGCGGCCACACCCCGGGATTCGTCACCGTGAGGGAATTCGCCAGGGTCTCAGCCCCCAGCACAAGTCCGCCCACCAGCATCGTGGCAAAGAATTTATGAAACATGCCGGCACTATAGCATATGGCTCTGCCCAACACAAGCCGGAAGTTCAAAGCACCAGCAGCTCGCGCAGGGTGCTGGTGAGTTGCGCGGCGGGCATGCTCACCATCTCATCCTCGGTGAGACCGCTCTTCTGGCGCCAGCGCACAATGCGGCTGAGCAGCTGCAGATGCCACTCCGGGCACTCCTCCGGCACCACAATGAGGAACACCAGACGCGCCGGGCAGCCCTGCCAGTCCACACCGGGTGTGCTGCGGGCCAGATAGACGGCGGGCTGGGTGAGCCCGAACACGCGGGCATGCGGAATGGCGAGTCCATATCCCAGGTAGGTGCTGTCCTGAGCTTCGCGATCCAGAGCTGTGTTCACCAGAGTGCGCTTGCGCCAGCCGGTCAGCTCTGCCAGCTCACCCGCCATGAGGCGCACCAGATCCACATGCGTTTCGCCGGTGGGCAGTTCATTCTCGCGCACCCAGACCAGCGTTTCATTATTCAGCTCACCATCAAACATGATGCTTCATGGTATACCATCCTGCTCCGCAAAATGCAAGAAAGCATAAGTATTATGACGCTACTCAGCCGCGGTCATCGCGTGTGTCGAAATAGGAATTGCCACCCTCCAGCGTCTTCAAGCGATTGAACACCGCCAGCCGGGTGGCAGCAATGCCGCTCTGCAGCAGCACGGCACAAGTCTCCGGGCCGGGAGCCATGCAGCAGAAGGCCGTCTCATTCAGGTGGAACGGCAGGGAATCCTCCAGCGCGTCCTCCACGGTGAGCTCCAGGCGGCGGGCATCCTCCACACTGCGGGGGAAAGCCACCAGTAGCGTGTGACGCGAGCCCTTGCCTTCACCCACCACTGCGGCCAGACTCCGGATACCGCCCAGCCAGTCGAAAGAAGCAGCAGGGCCTGCGGCATAACCCAGCGAAGCAAAGCGGTCTCCGGGGGCTGTGCCGCGCGGGCGGATAGCATCATACAAGTGGTCATAATACTCACCACCAATGTAGAAGAACTGCTGGCCGCAAGCCAGCGCCCGGGCAAGGGTCTGCACTTGCTCAGGCAGGGGAAGCCCCGGGTCGCTTACATAACAATGCGGCACTACGTCCTCATCTGCCAGGTCAAGCCAGTCCGCCAGCTCTGCCGCCAGGCGCTTCTCTTTGGTATCTTCTCCGGAGAAGAAAGCATAGGGCAGCAGCACACTGCCGGGTTTGCGCAGGCAGATTTTTTCCAACTGCCCGAGAATATCCATAGCGCAGCCGCAGCCTGTACCCCCTGCTGCTGAGAAGAATACATGCACCTCCAGCTGCTCCACTCCCTCCACCAGCGGGGTGAGCAGCCGCTCCACCGCTGTGCGGCTCTGCAGCAGCAGGGCGCGGCCATAGCGCCGCCAGCCTCCTGCGCCGTTTAATCCACTGAGTGCCTTTTCCACCTCGTACACCGGCACTTTCAATACATCTGCCACCTGCCAGCGCATGCCGCTCACGCAGTCTTTCAACTCCGAGTTCTGCTCCATCTCGTTCAGGCTGCGCGCCTCAGTCTTGATATTCAGGTAGGTAATATCCGCCGCCAGCTCCTGCCAATCCGGAGTACTCACCACATCGTCCGCCGCATCCAGATACAGGCAGACCAGCTCATCGCCCACCGGGGGCATGCCGCCGGTTGCCAATGCGCGCCGCCAGGCCAGCAGAAACCGCCCGCCCACGCCACCAAGACCTATGAGGAGTGTCCGTTTTTTCATGATGCTGAAGTAATTTTGATTTATCCCTTAGTATAGCAATTTCTCCTGCCGGGTCAATCATTTATTGCTTTTCCGGCTCTGAAACACGCGTGTCCCAAAGATTTGGTAGAGAATAGAAATCTCAGCAACATTTTGGAAGAAGCCCCCTCCTCTCTGCTCAATAAATTGGAATTTGGCGAGCCGCAGGCGAGCGGAATTTATAGCCCACGTCAGTG
>CALFTQ010000121.1 GCA_937916135.1 uncultured Verrucomicrobiales bacterium | reverse complement strand
AATTCCAATTTGTCGTTGAGTCCAAGCAATATTCTTTAATTGCCGGAGCAATAACTGCGTAGGGTTGCATCGAAGTACGCACGGCTAATGGCCCTCGGTACCGACGGTAGAAACTTTGCAGACTCACGTTTTTCCAACCTGCCGGGCACCCAGCAGCAGCATGGGTTTTCTACACGGATGCGCTCTCCAAAGCTTTAATTTTTCCACGCTCCAGCGTTCCATATTGACCTCCTTCAAACTCTCATGAGCAAGTTACCACACACCGCATTCACAGTCAAGCTCATTCGCTCTCATTTCGGCAAAACGCAAAGGAACTTTTGCCAAATTTACGGCAAAATGCAAAGGAACTTTAACCAAATTCACGGCAAAATGCAAAGGAACTTTCATTTTTTTCAGTAATGAGCAATGGTATATCAGCAGTACTGCAACCCACGCTGCGCGTGCATGAACTCCATGACCGGCGGCCTGGGCTTCAGTAGAACGCAATGGCTTGTTGCCGCGCCTGGCCCGGTCTGGTATCATGGGTCGCAAGATGACACTGGAACACCCCTTTCTCGATGATACGCAGCTGCCGGCATGGTCGCAGCTGAGCCCGGAAAAAGCCCGCACGGATATCCGCCTGGCCATTGAACAGGCCAAGGCCGCGGTGGAAGCCATCTGCCAGGTGCAGGAGCCGACCTATACCAACACATTCGACGCGCTGGAAAACAGCAGTGCCGCCCTCATGCGCGGCTGGCAGCGGCTCAACCACCTGCGCTCGGTCATGGATTCCCCGGAGCTGCGCGAGGTCATCAATGAGCTCATGCCCGAGGTGGTCATCTACTCCAGCAGCGTAACCCTCAACCCGCAGCTCTATGCCGTGCTCAAGAATGCCGCCGCGCAGCCCTGGGTGCAGGAGCTCTCACCCGTGAAGCAGCGTTTCATCAGCGAAACCCTGGCCGATTTCCGCGAGAGCGGCGCCGACCTTCCGGAGGACAAGAAGGCCCGCTATGCGGAGCTTTCCACCGAGCTGGCCCAGCTCTCCCAGACCTTCGGCGAGCACGTGCTGGACTCCACCAACGCCTGGGAATACGTGACTGCCGATGAAACAGAGCTGGCCGGACTGCCGGAATCTGCCCGCGAGGCCGCCCGCCAGGATGCCTTGTCGAAGGGCCACGGCAGCGAGGAGGCCCCCCAGTGGCGCTTCACCCTGCAATTCACCAGCGTGCAGCCGGTGCTCACCTTTGCGGAGAATGCCGCCCTGCGAGAGCGCGTGTGGCGCGCCATGCAGACCAAGGGCACGGGTGAGTTCGACAACGCCCCGCTCATCGACAAGATTCTGACCCTGCGTGCGGAGAAAGCCGCCCTGCTGGGCTACGAGCGCTACTCCGACTACGTGACCAGCCGCCGCATGGCCGGCAGCGGACAGACCGCTCTGGATTTCATCAACAAGCTGCACGAGCAGGTGCGCCCCGCCTTCCTGGAAGAGCAGGAAGCCATCCGCCGCTTTGCCGAGGAACAGACCGGCACCGCCATCCCCGCGCTGGAGCCCTGGTCCGTGGGCTACTGGAGCGAGAAACGCCGCAAGGCACTCTACGATTTCGACACCGAGGAACTGCGCCCCTACTACGCCATGCAGAATGTGCTGGAGGGCATGTTCTCCATCTATGCCGGGCTCTACGGCATCCGCTTCACCCAGCGGCCCACCGCCTGCCTGAAAGCCGGCGAGGAGCTGCCCGCCGGTGCGGTGGAGGTCTGGCACCCGGAAGTGCTTTTCTACGAAGTACACGATGAGGAAAGCGGCGAGCACCTCGGCTCCTTCTACGCCGACTGGTACCCGCGCGACGTGAAGCGCGCCGGCGCCTGGATGGACCCGCTGAGCACCGGCCTGCCCCCCATGAACGGCCAGCCGCGCGAGCCGCATCTGGCGTTCATGTGCGGCAACATGAGCCGCCCGGTGGGCGATAAACCCGCCCTGCTCAGCCACTACGAGGTGGAGACCGTATTCCACGAGTTCGGCCACCTGCTGCACCAGGTACTCAGCAATGTGGAGGTACGCTCCCTCTCCGGCTGCAATGTGGCCTGGGACTTCGTAGAGCTGCCCAGCCAGATTAACGAGAACTGGACCTGGGAGCCCGAGGCCATAGCCCGCTACGCCCGCCACTGGCAGACCGGCGAGCTCATGCCCCGCGAGCTCATGGACAAGATGCTGGCCGCCCGCAACTACGGCGCCGCCACCTTCTTCATGCGCCAGCTTTGCTTCGGCAAGATTGACCTGGAACTGCACACCAACACTGCCGCCTACCTGGGCCGCGATGTGGAGGAAGTGGACCGCGAAATACTGGCCGATTACCGCGTGCCCACCACCGAGCAGGGCAACAGCGTGCTGCGCGCCTTCTCCCACATCTTCGATGGCGGCTACGAAAGCGGCTACTATTCCTACAAGTGGGCCGAAGTGCTCGATGCCGATGCCTTCTCCCGCTTTGCGCAGGAGGGTATCTTCAACCCCGCCACCGGGCGCGATTTCCGCCGCTGCATCCTCTCCCAGGGCAACAGCCGCCCCGCCGCCGAGCTCTACCGCGACTTCATGCACCGCGACCCGGATACCGCCGCCCTCCTCCGCCGCAGCGGCATCGAATCTTAGCGAGAACGCATCACTTTCTGCACCAGCCTCCTTACGAATTCCAAGCGGCCACTATATGCCAGGACCGGAAGGAAGGCCGGAGCATACCTTTTCATCAGGCTGCATACCATAAAGCTTGCACCATAAATAACAAAAGGTAACGAAACGTATATGAAGGAATTGGACAACAGTGAATCATTCACCAGTCTCAGAGCCTTCCCCACTCCGACTATCACGGCTGCATGCATCGCAAAACACAAAAACGAAGCTTGAGAGAGAGATGCCACCATGCACGCCTCACGGTAAAAACAACGCTCTGACAACACACAGAACGAAAAAAACGCACAAGGAAAACAAATCGACCTCGCCCATTCATTCTCCATCAGAATAATACCGGAAATCCAAATTGGAAGGCCATATACAAAGCAATTTCCCAATTGCTTTGTTGACAACTTTGATAACATACAGCCCAGTGTAAAAGTAAAGGTATAAAACGGACTAGCTATCGGCAGAACAGTCTCAAGTTTACAACACCAACTGTTCCCCAGAACAAGAAAAACTCCGCTTACCACAATAAGAATCCACGAGTACTTTCGCAATATCCCCACCAATAAAATAAGACAACTGATTGCAAATAAATACCACAAAGGGTAATCGATGCAACCATTAATACCCAGGCCATACACCCGGGCGATGGAGAACGCCTGACCATCTACTATCGCATACAGGCTATTCCATGCAAAATACGGTATCATCAACGCTATGATACGCATCAGCATCTTTTCACTTCCCATGGATGGCGGCGAAAAATAGCCAGATAAGATAAAGAAAACAAACAAAGCAGAGGTCGGCATGCATGTCGCGCTCATCAACTCCCGAAGCACCTCAGGACATGCCAACTTTGTAAATGACGAAACGGGCATGTGGTATACTACTATCAGCAGTGTGGCTATAACCTTGGCAACATCCACCCAAATAGCCCTGTGCTTTCCATTTTCCGAGACTGATAAGGCTGTTTTCGATCCCTTCAGCTGAGCATCATTACCTGTACTGCACAGGTGCTCCCGCACCAATGAAGAAGAAAGAGAGAAGAAATTGGGGGGGGTAATCAACATACTCGCAATCAACACATTACATCACTTCCCATCACAAGACAGGCAGAAGTATACGTCAATAACAACGTTAAGTCCAGATTTTTCCCTGCAAACAGGCATTTTTTACCCTTGCACAGCCCCTACTCTTAGGGTACTATATCCGGAGGCAAGTATTATCCCATGTCAGAAGCAGAACAGAAACCGGTTGAGGAGTTCACGAAGGTAGAATCCATCTTTGTGCGGGGGCGCAACTGCCTGCTGCTGCGGGCAGATTTTTCGCCCGTATTTGTGGATTATTACCTGCATCTCATGCAGCACGGGCTGCGCAATGAGGAGACGGAAGACACTGTGCTCAAGAAGCTGCTGGCCTACTTCACGCTGCACCTGGTCTCCCGCCCCTGGCAGGAATACCACGCCTGGACCTTCAATGTGTGCACCCCGCGCCTAGCCAACTACTTCATCTCCGGCTCCTCGCTGACCGAGGATGTGGTGGGTCGCGCCTTCCGCGAAGGCGTGCGCGAAACGGATAAGAACATGCTCTTTGCCCAGAACCTGCTGCCCAACAAGGAGCCGCAGACCTCCGTCATCACCCTGCCCCAGGGGCCGGTGGAGGACTGGGTGCAGGATTTCTACCGCCAGAGCGAGCAGCGCCAGTCCCGCGCCTTTGACCTGGGGGAAGACAAGTTTGCCCTCATCACCGCCCAGCCGGATGCCGACCACGACTGGCTGCAGGAGCTCACGGCAGACGAGGTGCGCGCCATCAGCGAGGTGGAGCAGACCAAGCTGCTGGAGACCCGCAAGTTCAAGTTCCGCTGTGGTTGCACGGTGGAGAAGATACTGCCGGTGGTGCGCGCCATGAAGCACGACTTTGCCGACCTGCTTTCCGAGCAGGGATTCCTGGAAATCAACTGTCCGCGCTGCGGAGCCTCCTACAAGGTGACCCCGGATATGGTGCAGGAGCAGGATAACTAACCCCCCCTGCCCCATGCTGCGCCGCCTCACCCTCGCCCTGCTGCTGTGCTGCACCGCCTGCACCCCCGTGCGCACGGTGTATGATGAGCAGGGCAACGTGGTGAAGGACGACGATGACAGCGGCGGCGAGAAGGACCTCATGTCCACCTTCGAAAAACGCTTCGATGCCGCATTCTCAGAGCAGAAAACAAAGGACGGCGTGCCGCAGACCACCTCATCCAAAGTAAGCTCCTTCCAGCGAGAACTGGATGACGCCCGCCGCATCGACAAGCCCTTTGCCACCGGCTCGTTTGATACCGGCAAACACCTCGATTTACGGGAGGACGGTTTTGCCGGCGCCTCCAAACGCTTCTCCCCCGGCAAAGACGGCATCGAGAAAAGCACCAATTCCATGTATTCGACCGACCTGCGGCCTGATTTCATGAATGAGAGCCACGGCATCAGCTTCACCGACCGCTACTCCGGTGCCAGCCACGATGACCGCTCCGACCTGGAAGGCCGCACCCGCGACGACCGCAGCAAAACCCACTACCTCACCGATTACGAGCCTTACCACACCGGCCAGAGCAACAACTACACCGAACACCGCCGCAACAAAACGCCCCAGCCCGCCATCATCAATTACCAGGACTACTACCGCCAGCACAAGAACAGTGTGCGTCAGCTCCTGGGCAGAGATAATGAACCGCAATAATTTGGCTTGCAGAACAGCAGCACATCAGCTAACATAGCAGCATGTTCCGCCTGTTTGCCCTTTTCCTCTGCTGCTCCACTGCTTTTGCCCTCGACCTTGCCGAAAGTATCAAATCCGGTGCTTTCTGGAAACAAGACACTAAAGAAAGTCTGCAGGATGTGCACTGCACCCAGCCGGATAATGAACACCTGCGCACCAGCGGAATAAGCTTTGGAGAACTGAGCACGGGCGAAGTCATCATCACTGTGGCAGAGGGCAAGCCCACCGCCCTGCAGGCCATGCTCTACAACAAGGGCGACGACGGCACCATCGACAGCAGTGATTTCAATAACACCGTGAACAATGCAAAATCCGCTCTGGATACCCTGCTCGGTGTGCGTGGCAAACTGCGCCGCACCAGCAAAAACGAATCCGCCGTCAAACTCAAATCGTGGGAATGGAAGTGGGATGGCGGCGTCCTCCGCCTGGAAACCAGTTCCAGCGGTAAAAAGAGTAGCTTCGAGGGCGAATTCATCCGCCTGAACATGGCCGCCACCGCCAAGGCGCTCAATGCCGGAGGCGCGCGCGACACCGTGCGCAAAAGCGAACTGCGCGGCAGCATCACCACAGAAGAAGACGGCACCGTATGGCTCAAAGGAGTGCCCATGGTAGACCAGGGTATGAAGGGTTATTGCATGCCCGCCACCCTGGCCCGCATCTTTGCTTTCTATGGCATGGATAAGGTAGACCAGCATGCCCTGGCGGCCGTGTGCGACAGTAACGCAGGCGGCGGCACCACCGCCTATGCCATGGAGCAGGCCATGCAGGATGTCTGCAAGAAATTCCACACCAAGTTCATCGTGCTGGAAGATTTCATCTCCACCCACAAATCCATCATCGAGCCCTACAATAAACTTGCCAAGCGCGAAGACAAGCCCACCATGACCCTGATGAGTGATATTTTCGGCACGGCAGATGCTGAGATCCTCCGCAAAGCACGCGCCGGCAAAAACAGCCAGGTGAACAAGTGGCTCAAGGACATCAAGAAGAGCATCGATGGCGGTTCCCCCGTCATCTGGCTGGTCATGGTCGGCATCTACCAGGAGGAAATTCCCCTGCCTCAGGATCGCGGCGGCCACGCCCGCCTCATCATCGGCTACAACCTCAAAAACAAAACCATCATCTACACCGATTCCTGGGGAGCTGAGCACGCCCGCAAAACCATGCCTGCGGCCGATGCCATCGGCATGACCATGGGCCGCTACATCATCAAACTTCGCTGAGCCTTTCCCCCCATTATCGCGCAAAGCCCGATAAATTGGAATTTGGCGAGCCGCAGGCGAGTCAAATTCCCATCCCTCATGTGCTA
>CALFTQ010000120.1 GCA_937916135.1 uncultured Verrucomicrobiales bacterium | reverse complement strand
CAAAAGAGATAAAAACAATTTCCCCCTTATTATTGGGCAAAGATTGACAACTGGCTTTTTCTTCAAGGCCAGTAATGGGTGACGAGTCTTGCGAAACTGCCGAAACGGTAACGTTTTCGTTCCCGAAAGCTGACGGTGCCGCAAATGACATTGCAGCAACAAGCGCAGAGCACACTAAAGGTCTCATATTCATAGCATTTGGAAGATGGATATTTGTTACAGGAGGATTTTACCAGAAACAGACAGGTAGTACAAGCCGTTAGTACACCAGGCAACAAAAACGGCGCATGTATCCCAAGGATTTTGTAAGAAGTTGAAACATCAACGACATTGAAAAATCCCCCAATGCCCGATAAATTGATGTTTGTCGTTCCGACAAAAGTACGAAGTACGAGGTGGGAGGTACGAAGTGAAAGTTCCGCGAGCCTTGCGGCTCGCCATTTGTTATCAATAGAAAACACCTGCAGGCGCAGCCTGCCTGACTTTATACTTCGCACTTCCCACCTCGTACCTCGTACTTCTGCATATTCCCATTTTTCTGTTCATCCAAACATCATCCGTTAATGGCGGGAGCAATAAAAAAATCCCCGGGGCATGCGTGAGCATCACCTGTATTACGCACTATCTGCCTTGACTTTTTCCAACTTTGGCAGATAATCAGCTGCATTCAGCCGCTAAAAGGCTCGCAATAAGTGTATTACACTTATATACGAATCACACACACCACTCGGCTCGATGAAACGCAGCTTATTTATTCTCCACGTTCTCAGTCTCCTGAACGTACCGGCAGGAGGCGTGCAGCATAATTATCTGACGGTGGATAACGGATTCGTCATACTGCGAGATACAGATGCGAAGCCGGACACAGAAAGCGGTGGCTTTATCCATGACATCGGGGAACTGGACAGCGGAAGCGCAGGCGGGGTGCTCAATATCCTGTATGACGGGGTGAACCCGGAAGCCAGGAGCCTCATAACCATCGGCAAGCTCAGTGGCACCGGGAATCTGGAATTGCAAGGGAGTTCGACCAACACGCTGCAGTTATTCCAACTGGCGGCAGGGGCCGCTGCCGATTTTCACGGCAATCTCACCCTGAGCAATTACAGCGCCGCGTGGGATGGCGATGGGCTGTACGACAACGTGGTGGCGCTGGAAAGCGGCGCTATGGCTCTGAGCGGCAGCATCGCGCTGGATGTGGCAGGCTACTGCGCCGAGGATTCCTTTTTCACCGTGGCCCTGGGCCTGGGTGGCGACTGGAGCATCGGCGGGCTGGACGCGCCGGATTACATTACCCCCGCAGCGTGTGTATACAGCGGCAGCCTGGTGAAGGATATCAGCGCCATCCGGCACAATCATGAACTGAGCGATTACATCTCCCCGGAAGCGCATACACTCACCATCGACACGAGTGGCACGCACCATTACCACGGCAGTCTGCTGGGGCCGCTCACCATCATCAAGAAAGGAAGCGGCACCCAGAGTTTCAGCGGCAACACGGGCGAGGGCTGCCACTTTCAGGCCCTGGGCGGCACGCTCAATCTCAATGGCGACACCCGGGCCGCAGCCATCACAATCCAGACAGCCACACTCACCAACACCGGGAACCTGACCACCGCCACACTCAGCATGCAGAACGGCTCACTGAGCGTCACCGGCACGCTGAATGCCACCGCTGGCGATTTCCACGGCTGCAGCACGATGAGCACCGCCGCCATCCATGGCGGCACGTGGACTCTGCATCTGGAGGAGGCACACCGCGAAACGGCGGCGCTGAGTCTGGGCAGCGGCACTACCGGCCACATCGGTGCAATCACGCTCGAGTACAACAAGGCCGACATGCTCCGCGGCTGGTACCGCCTGGTGGAAAACGCCGGCGATGTTTCCATTTCCACAGCCATCAGCGGCAACACCCGGATTGATAACGGCGTGCTGCTGTATTACCTGGCAGATGGCGAGCGCACCCTGCCCCGCGCAGAATCTGCGCATCTGCTCTGGCGCCCCACCGCCGGCACATGGGAAACCGGCACCGGCCACACAGAGCATAGCTGGGCAGGCCCGGATATCAACAGCAATTTCCACGCGGGCGACAGCGTCAGCTTCACGCAGGCGGCAGAAGTCGAGCTGGTGGGCGAGCTGCTCCCGTCCGCGGTCACGGTCAGCAACGCGACCGGCTGCGTCTCCTTCACCGACAGCGGCTGCATCAGCGGGGAGGCCAGGCTCATCAAATCCGGCAGCGGAAGCCTGAGCATCAGCGGCGCACACTCCTTCACCGGCGGCACCACGCTGGAGGCCGGTGAGCTCGTGCTCTCACATGCAGAAGCGCTCGGGCGTGGTACAGTGCAGCTCCTGGGCGGGCAGCTGAACCTGAGCGACCAGGCCATCGGCAATGCCATCCGGGTGCAGGGCGAAACCGGAATCACCGGCGGTAGCCAATACACCGGCGAGCTCGTGATGCAGAGCGGAACCCTGCGTGGTGATGCGCTGAATCTGAGCAGCACAGCGCGGCTCCACGGTGGCGAAATTGCCCTGGAACTCACCGGCAGCAGCGGGGTAGAGGTTCTGGGAGATGTGCGGCTGAGCAGCGGCGGCAGCTACTCCGGCGCCACCACCATCAGCCGTGGCACGCTTACCCTCGACCACGCACAGGCGCTGGGCAGCAGCACGGTGGTGCTCGTCGGCGGCTCACTTGACCTGAATCACCTGAACCTCAGCAATACCCTGCGGGTGCAGGGCGAGGGCTCACTGCTGAATGCCACCCTATTCAGCGGGCAGATTGAATTGCAGAGCGGCAGGCTCACGGCCGGCACCCTCGGCAGCGGCAGTCTGAGCTGCAGCGGCTCCGCCACCTTGCAGGCGGTGGGCACCCTGCATCTGGCCTCGACCATCCACAACACCGGGGACCTGCACATGGAGGGAGTATTCGACGTGAGCACTCTGGCTGCGAGCATCAATCCCACCATGGTGGATGCCTATGGTAACACCGGCGGCAGCAGCGGCTTTCAGAGCGACGCCGGCACGAGCATCAGCCTGTTCACCGGTGGCGGCAGTCTCAGCGGCGGGGCAAGCTTCCTGTTCCGCGGGGAGAAAATCGCTCTCGATGCACAGGGTGAATGGTCTGCTGGGGCCGCCACGCACTATGGCCAGTACCACATCGATTCCGGGCACCAGGTGGCGGTGAGCGACATCCGCGCCGCAGCCGGGGATGCACTGCAACTCATAACCATGAGCGGCGGGCAGCTCACTGCCGATGAAAGTGCTACCGTTGCGGCAGAGGGTGGCCATATCCGGCTGACGGGTGGCACGCTGAGCGGCAGCTGCACAGATACCGTCATCACCGCTGTGGGCGGCTCGCTCGGGCTGAGCTTCAGCGGAGAAAGCAGCCTTACCTCCACCTCAGCGGTTCAGCTCACCGGCTGCATCCGCAACTCAGGCACACTCACCCTGCAAGGCGAAATCGATGCCTCTGCCCTGCCCCTGGTGGAACAGTCAGCCACCCGCACAGACGGCACCAGCGCCGCCAGCGGCTTCGCCCGCAGCGCCGCCTTCAGCGTGCAGGTAGTGAGCGGTGGCCATGTGAACGCAGGAGCCACCATCATCCACGGCGAGAAGCGGCTCACCCTGGGCACAGATGGCCACGCAACCGCCGGCGGCACTGTGGATTACCGCGAATACCTGCTCACTGGCTCCGATACGGCCAAGCTCAGCAATATCCTGCGGCCGGAGCTGCAGTGCATCCGCGTGGAGGGCGGCACCTTCACCGTGGATGCCGATACCGCCGCACTGCAGACCAGCGGCGGCACCGTGGTGCTGGAGAGCGGCACCATCTCCTGCCCGCTCAGCGGCAGCACCGCGCTGCTCATCACCGGCGCGGGCAGACTCACCGCAGCCAACACGCACACCGGCGGCACGCTGCTGGATGGGGGAGAACTCACCATCACCACGCCTGCGACCCTGGGCGCGGGCTCTTTCCGCACCGCGGGCACCTGCACGCTCACCGCCGAGGGATTTACGCTGGAGCTCACCGCCCCGATTCAGAACGATGGGCACCTTACCCTGAACGGGTGTTTCGATGCCACGGCCCTGGCAGAATCCCGCGAGGCCACCCTGGTGGATGCCTTCGGCCACGAAGGCGGCAGCAGCGGGTTCCGGCGAGATGCCGGCACGGAGTTGCAGCTCATCACCGGGGGCACGCTGAACAGCACCGGCGCGGATATTCGTCTGCATGGCCAGCGCGTCACGCCCGATGCCACCGGCCACGCCAGCCTGCCCGGGACGCTGCACCGGGACACTTACTGCATCACCGGCGAGCACCGCGTGAGCGTTTCGGATATCATGCAGGCTGCGTCCGGAGAATTGCAACGCATCACCATGGATTCCGGCACCCTGCTGGTGGATGCGAACACCGATGCCCTGACGGCCACGGGTGGCCTGGTGCAGGTGAAGAACGCCATGCTGGGTGGCACACTGAGCGGAAGCACCCGCGTAGAATTGCTGGGGGATGCTGTGCTCAGCGGGGCAAACTCACACAGCGGCGGCACCACCATTGCCACCGGAAGCCTGCGGCTGGCGCATGCGCAGGCCCTGGGCAGCGGTGCGGTATACCTCGGCAGCCGCGCCCGCAGCCGCAGCGCCACCCCACGGCTGGATATGGACAATCTGCCCGTGAGTAATCAACTCATCCTCAGCGGCAGCAGTGAACTGGCCGGGCTGGAGAATTTCTCCGGCTCCATCACCATGCAGCAAGGCGCTGAAATGACCATTGCGCCCAACGATGTGCTGAACCTGAACAAGGGGCAGATGCTCACCCTGGCCCCGGGCGGCAACACGATTCACGGACATGTGAACATGAACGGAGGCACCATCGTGCTCACCGGTGGTGCACTCACGCTGAATGGCGTGGCTCATTTCAGCGATACGGTCACCCTCGACCTCAGCCGGGTGGAACATCTGGATTCCGAGATTCTGGTGCTGGATTTCCCTTCCGCTTTCGATGAGGAACTCATCAGCATCGTGCTGCCCGAGGATGAGCTGGACAAAGGGCTCGTCTTCGACCCGGAAACCGGCAAACTTACCGTGGAAACAGGCGGCGGAGATACGCCCGAGATAGCGAATCCATCGCTGGCTCCGCAGCTCAACCGCAACCAGCGCGCGGCATACGAGGTGCTCCGCAGGCTCTCGCCGGACGCCGTGAGCGGCGAACTCCTCGGGCTGGTGGAAACGGTGGCGAAATCTACCGATGCCGTGGGCATGCGGGAGCTCATGGACCGCGTAAACGGCGCGGGCTACACCGCTCTGCTCAACAGCGTGGCAGATGATGCATTCGCGCAGCTGCAACGCCTGCGCGACCTGGCCGGCACCGCCCACAGGCTGGCGCCACACAGCAACACCGCCGTGCTCATCCATGCCTTCAACAGCACCAGCTCCGCCACCGCGCAGCAGCAGGGCTACGACCGCAGCGCCTGGGCCGGCCAGCTCATCGTAGAGCAGCAGGTGGATGCCAGGCTCTGCCTGGGGCTTGCCCTGGCCAATGGACAGACGCGCATCACCCCGGCGGGCGACAACGAACACACCGATACCGCCACGCACCTGAGCGGCTATGCCCTCTACACCGATGAGGAATGGCGCTTCCTGCTGGCAGCGGATATGGGCATGCACGAGTTCTCGCTCTCTCGCCGCCTGGCCGATGGCTCCGATTGCGAGGTGGAAGATGCCAGCGGCAGCTCGGTGAACTTCTGCGTGGAAATATCGCGCGAACTCACCCTGGACAGCAGCTCGGCCCTGTGCCCGTATCTCGCGCTGCAATCCACCACCGCCAAGGTCGATTCCTTCAGCGAAAGCGGCAGCAGCGCCTCCCTGCTCGCCGGGGAACAGCAGGCCACCCTCAGCGAGCTGAGCATCGGCACCCGCTACCGCACCACCCTGGCCGAATCCCTGCAGCTCGGCCTGCACGCCGCCCTCACCGCCACCTTCGGCGATACCCGAACCGGGCTCGACATGCGCTTTGCCGGTGCCCCGGAGCATTCCTTCCGCGTCACCTCCGATGAGCGCGACACCCTCGGCCTCCGCACCGGGCTCACACTCGCCCTGCCCCTCAGCCCCGCCGCCACCCTGCACACCGCCACCAACCTGCACCTGCAAAGCAACGCCCACTACCTCGACACCCAGTTCGGCATCATCCTGCATTTCTGAACAGCAGCGAGAACATCGCCAAATTGGAATTTGTGGGGAAACTTTGTCGGAGCACGGGACTTCAGTCCCGATTATGTGCACCGTGATTTCGGGACTAAAGTCCCGTGCTCCGACAACGTCAAACATCAATTTGGTGAGTTTTTAGAAGTTCCCTATAGTCCCTCCTCAATTGTCAATTCTCTTTCACCAGTTTCTCAATCTGCTGCTTCAGCTCCCCCAGCTTGAAAACGCCATATTTCTTATAAAAGCGACGCTTACAAAGCGGAACCAGCTCAGCAATCACGGCCTTAATCGTCTCTGTCGGCGTATCGGGAAGCGACAGCGCCTCGGGCAGCAGCTCCTCCAGACGCGCAAAATCGCGCATGAACCAGTAATACGCCTCCAAGTCGGGCTCCCCCCCGCCGTTGGCCACAAGCAGGCGGAAAAACTCCAGCGCCACCCAGACCACACAGGCGCCTTGGCCGCAGCGGATCTCCTGCTCCACCTCATCCAGCAGCACGGGCAAGGGAAACACCGGCTCCTCTGCCTCCCTGCCCCGGCAGTGCTGCCAGCGGCAAAGCACGAAGGTCCGCTCATACGCCTCGCGCGTCGCATCCTGGTAATACGCCTCGTTCTTCTCCTCCGGCAGCGTGAAACCGGTCTTCAGCCAGCTCCGCAGCTGGTAGCCGAACTCCGCATTCACCCGCCCCCGCTCCAGCACAAACTTCTCCAGCCCCTCCCGCGGCACCCGCCCCAGAGGTTTCTCCAGCTTCATCGTATCGTTATGCTCCGTCATGTCCTCTCCTTTGTTTGCGTAACACTATGCCCCTCTTCCATTGTGAAAACAAGGATAATACAGAAATCGCCCGATTTTTTTCACAGAAAATATTACTTCCGAACTTGCAAGCAGGCTTCATTCTGCTAGAATGACAGCAGACTCGCCTCCCCCGCCTATGAATTTAACGTTCAACACCGCCCTGATTCAAGGCTACAAAAGCCCCGCCCAGATAGCCAGACGCCTCACCGAAGACTGGCTCGCCCGCAACATGTACTGCCCCATCTGCGGCGCCGAATCTGACCTCTCTTACGCGCGTATTTTTCACTAGCTTGCCCCCAAATTACGCTTTACTTGATTAAACACTTGAGGTAGTATCTGGGCAAGTTTCTCAACTGCGAAATCGCGTCTGTCCTCCTCATCATGCACACCTCACCCATAGCTCCCATTCTAAAATGGATGGGGGGTAAAAGACAACTTTTACCTGAAATCCGGAAATTCCTTCCGGCTGACTTCCCTGACTTGCGATATTATGAACCTTTTTTGGGTGGTGGTGCCGTCCTGTTTTCCCTCCAACCACGAAATGCTGTAGTCAACGACTATAATGCTGCGCTCATGAACGTGTATCGTGTGATTAAAGATTTCCCCAACGAACTTATTCTTGCTTTGAAAGAGCATAAAAACGAAAAATCATACTACTACAGTATAAGAGAGCTCGACCGAAATGGAGGTTTAGAAAGGTTAGACAACATTCAGCAAGCTGCTAGGATCCTATATCTGAACAAAACATGTTACAATGGAATGTTCCGAGTTAACAACTCGGGTCAGTTTAACGTACCATTTGGGAATTACAAAAATCCACGGATTGTAAACGAAAAAGGCATCAAAGCCATAAGCAACTATTTTAACAAGAATAATATCACCCTAAAAACAGGCGATTACAGGAAAGCATTAAGTCGTATTGGCACACAGTCCTTTGTCTACATTGACCCACCATACTATCCTCTCTCTGAAACCTCTTCCTTTACCGGGTACATAGAAGGAGGTTGGTCAAAACAACAACAAGAGGAACTCAAAGATTTCTGTGATAAATTGGACAGCAAAGGCATCAGATTTCTCCTCTCTAATTCCAGCACGGCTTTCATCACAAACTTGTACCGCGACTACAACACCAGAACGGTACAAGCAACGAGGATGGTAAACAGCAAAGTAAATGGAAGAGGTCTCGTGGATGAGGTTCTGATTTGCAATTATGATATCAACATGTTATAAAGTTGGTAACCAGTTATTCCTCAAGCGAACGACAAATTCATAGTCCTCTTGGGAGACGCTTATCTTTTTTGCGATTTGTTTTTCGATATCATTCAACCGATCCAACCACGCAAGTTTTTGCGTTTTTGCGCCTTTGGCATATTGTGGCTCGAGCAACGTAAAAATTGACTGATAATATTTTCCCCAGTTATCTTTGTATGAGGCTATACTCTTAATGTCTTCATATGAGAGAAACTCTTCTAGTCCTTTTTCCTGCCCTGTTTCAGCTTTATACTTCGTCGACTTATTCTGACACGAGTTGTAAATATTTAGCGGCATACCAAACTTCATAACCCACGCATCGCCAACGCCACAGTTCGAAATCAGAACCTTTGAGCACACCTTTCTCATACGGTCAAGGACTTCGGAAAGCATTCTAGCTGTTTCATCATTATACTTAAGCATCTTAGAAGCTTCGAACTCTTCTAGTCCCATTGCTACGAAGTCTGCTCTTTCATTCTTTATTACACGTTGCAGACTTCTCCAATATTTCACGGGACCACCTTGACCATATTTCGAGCCATAACGGGTCTCCAGTTTTTCCCGTTCATCAGGAGTCATGTTGACGAAGTATACGGCTAGAGGGTGCAAATACTTATAAACCTCTTCAGTATACTCATCGACCTTGCAATTAAGCAACTCAAACCCTCTCGACTTCAACGTCCTCGCAACATCGCTCATGATACGTAAAAATGCACCCACTCCACGATTACTAGCAAAAAAGCCATCTTCCTCCATGACCCACTGTCGCGGGCACTTTTCATACATATAGGTTAACCCCGCCATGAGAAAGGGTAAGACGAGGCTCAACGTATCTTTGTTGTCGCCTTTGTCCATATAACCATACTCTGACGGTTTATTCTTCTTATACTTATTAAAAAAGCATGAAGAATCTAATGCGCCTAAAATTGTGTCAATGGTAATGTACTTGCCATCAGACGTGGACTCCTCGCATTGATTAACTCGGTTATACAGAGGAGAGTATGTCTTATCACCTAACTGTTGTGCTATATGCAGTTTTAGAGCCTTAACTCGTTTGTTTGCATCTTTATCATCCCACAATAAATCCGCATTCAATACATGTTGTAGATTCTTTGGAACCGATTTTTGCTTCTCATTAATCTCCATGAACAATTTCACCTGCTCTGTACCGTCAAGGCCCTCGAATAATATAACAGGTATCGTATTTGTTTCTGCATACTTGGTTCCGATGTATCCGTACAATCTATGCTGACCATCAATTATATATGCGCAACCATATTCACTCGGCAATTTTAGTATTCCCAAGCGAGTCGGAGAATTCATCTTTTGTGCATTTTTCCCTACTGGTTCAAATTTCAATTCCGTATTGGATGAAATATTTATTAGAAGAGTGTTGGGAAAATATCCGCCCTCATTGATGAACTGGCGAATTTCCGACAATCTGCCCTTTTTAATTATTCTCTGGTATGTTCTATCCTCCACATCTGGTTTGATGCTCTTATGTAAAACGCGGCTGATTTTTAACAATTTACTGGGTTCTATCGCAAAGGCATAATATGTTTTCCCTCCCATAGTACCGCGTATAGCAGGAACAGATGTATCCATTTTCACGGATTTTCCTTTAAAAACATTCGCTAAAAACTGATATCGTGCAGCTATGCCAATATGATTAACGAGTTCTCTATAGTATTTGAGCGCATCCGCAGTAAAATGGTATATACCATGTTTCTGCATTCGCTCAACATCATTTTGTCCAACAACATAGTTAGACGTTGCAAAAATAAGTTTAAAATTATGATCAGCAAACATCGGAAATTCAGATTTGATATTTTCTATCATCTGACCTCTATAACCGATTATTGCCTCAATGTCGGTCTTAAAGTTACCTCTTTTGTTCTCTTCTGCTGCTGATTTGCATTCAACCAAAAAAACAGACTCAGAATCAGCGGCAAAAACGTCTATTTGCTTTCTGGTAGATGAATTTTCCATATCTCGACCATATGGTATTTTTAATCGTCTATCAGCATTCAGATACAGAAATCCCATGTCGGCAAATAAACACCAAACAGAATCCTCGAAATAGTCATTGTGAGGTTTCTCTCGTTTCGCAACTAGCTTCTTTTTCCAGCCTTTTCGCTCCTCAATCGTCCAGCCCTTTTCTTCCCTCTCAGAGCGTTCATGCACATCGATGAACTCTGTTACATGAGTACTTTTCTTTATCTTTTTCAAGTCTGCAATGGTTGTACCTGTTGCAAGTTTGCTAGAAAAAAAGTTACCTTCTATATTGGGCATGGACATAATTCTCACTATAGTTTGACGAGATATCACACTATCTCCGATGAGCATCTTACCACATTACCGTAACAATGTCATCAACTATTTTCATCTTGTTCATTATGCGGGTCTCGCTCGCACGCACACTCACACCGGACTCGACAATCCAGATGTGAGAAAAGCTTACGCCGACAAAATTAAGGATATTGCCCTACTTTCTAAAAACATAAACCTACACCCCCGGGCCAAAGCACTTTTCGAATCGTTTGAAGCCTTCCTCATCCCATAAAACACTTTCCGGAAGAGTGTGTAATTGCAAATCCATCTTTCCGGGAACCTTATTCTTCGGCATAGGGTGGGCTTGCCTGAGCAATCCCAGCATATCATCGTATGACTCGCCATCAATGATGAACAGTTGCCCCGGAAACTCCCAACACGGTTCAAAACAATACTCATCGATTCTGAAGAATGCGGCATCCTCGCCCATGTAGTCGGCCAGTACGTCAAAGGCGCAGTATTGACCATGGCGAATGTCCTGACAAAACTCAAAATAGGAATCCGGCTCAGGCTCATAAACGCGCTCGATGGACTCCAACTCGCCGTCCTTATACAAGGCAAGCATCATGTATCGGCATCCGTTCTCATCCATGCAGCATTCAAAGTTTTTCAAGCAATAATGGTAATTCATAATTCCCCCTTTTCAGACATTTTGCATCACTTTAATCCATTTTTATGGATTTCTTGAAAGAATATAACCCAGTTTTCGAGATTCGTCAATCTTTATATTTCTCTTCTGCCAGATTTTACCATCCATCAATATGGATTTTCTCTTGCATACGTCCATCATAATGGATAGAATCTCCCCATGCCAACATTGGAAGAAATCATCGAGTGGCAGAAGGCTCACGGAATCAGCCGCCGTGAGCTTGCAGACAAACTGCATGTAAACTACAAAGCACTCTGTCCGGTTCTGGCTGGCACCAAACCGCTGACACCTCGTCTAGCTGCCCGAATAGCCGATTTGATGGAACGGCACAATAAAGGTCTCTCTGTCACTCTTCCCCACGAGTATGAGCCACTTCTCACCACCTGGGCAGCAACTGCCAACATCAGCATCGATGAACTGGTGGCACAGCTGCTAGCAGATGCACTGAAGATTAAGCGAGGCTAATTTTTGCTTAAACAAGATGACATTAAAAAGGTGGATTTGTCTGAAACAGATTAGCCCACCGAGAGTGTTTATTATCAAGCCTCTTATCTACCTACTTTTCTAGTATTCATTAATAATAAAAGTTCATCCAAGTTTTCTCTAAATCTGTTATCATATAAAATATCAAGTATTATTTCATGTGGTATAATCTGTTTTTCAGTTAAAAAAGAACGAATTTCCTCTCCGCGTTCATGGTTGTCAGCTCCAGCAAATGTATACACAAGGAACTTCTGTGAATTAGAACAGGTGGACATTATCATCTTGGCATATTCTACAGCTTCCTCTTCATCAAAATTGTGTCGAACATATTGAAGAACATTCAACGTCGCGCCAAGCCAACGTTCTATATTTAAAAATCTGTCGTAAATATACAATTTCTTAGTTTGCAATAATTTAGCATCTTTTTCAACAGTTCGCAAAATACTTATTAAATTATTGTGAATCAATATTATTGCTCGAGTAGCTTTTTCACTAAACTCAGACTCTTGTCGTCTAGCCTCAGACGAAATCGATGTATTTATACTTGCAAATACTACCGCCTCAGCTAACTGAACAACAATCGTCAGACGCTTATACAATTCATCTATCTTTTGGCCTTTTTCAGCCAGCTCAACTTGCGCTTCAAATTGCCTAGTTTGAGCCTCACTTACCTCACGTTGCTTTTCCATTTCCTTGCGTTGAAGGGCCAAATCCTCACGCTGATTCTGTAAATCCTTTCGTTGGAGCTTTAGCTGACGTCCCTGCATGCTTAACGAATAGACAAGGGCAATAAAAGCAAACGCCGAAACTAAAGGATTCAAAGGGCCATACATATCACCGTATGGCCCGAGAATATTCACATCCTTGCAACCAACGAAAAATCGTAAAACATAGGGGTACACGCATACTCCCACCACAACAATGATGACCGATCCTATTATGCTTAACCACATCATGACAGATGATGCATTTTCATCGCATTCCTTTTCTTGGTTGTTATTTTTCATAGTGGTATAAAAAATTATGCTCCTTGTTCATCTTCATCCAAATGTCCAAACACTCGTTCTACAACAGAATCGAGTTTCTTATCGGCCTCAGCTGGGTCAAAATCTATCGGATATGCCGCCACATACGTTCCATCACGAGATTTTTCCAACACTGCATTCATCTCTCTGATATCGTATAACTGTTCGTGATTGAAAGCATGGACTATGCTCTCTCGTCCCATTTTTATCATCTCATAGGTTGAAACATCCATACGAACAGCAGCTTGTCGAATCGTTTCAAACGAATCATCAGATTCATTATCGATGGTTGTGTACAAGCCTCTGGGACTAAACCCAAGAACTGCTGCACACCTGTTCCACTTATCTTCGCTTGGAACAGTCCGTCCATTTTTCCAAGAGGAAAGAGTGCCTGCACTTACACCTATTTTCTGAGCTATACAAGAAATTGTCTTACCCTGCAGGCACGAAGTAAGTATTGCCTTCACATATGCCTTTTGGCTATCCTTATTGTATTCTGATTTCATTGCGGAGTCGGGGCTTCAAAAGATAGCGGCGCATCTACGTGGCGTAGATGCGCCGCTGGGTTGTTGGGCAGTGTTATGAGTAAATTACTCTGACTTGGGTTGTTGGGATTTTTAAGGTTGGTATCTGAGGCTGGGATTTATTTCGCACAGGGTGCGAAGTGAAATCTCCCTGCGGTCGGTGAAATTGCTAAGCGTTCCTTATCAGTGAAACTTCGTTCGCCGGGGCTCGCTCAGTGAAATTTCGGACTGCGTCCTCAGTGGATGGGTGCTTACATCATGCCGCCCATGCCACCCATTCCGCCCATGTCGCCGGCGCCGCCGTGGCTGCCGCAGGAGCAGGACTTGGGCTCGGGGAGGTCGGTGATGAGGCATTCGGTGGTGAGCATGAGGCCGGCGATGGAGGCGGCGTTCTGCAGGGCGGAACGGGTCACCTTGGTGGGGTCCACCACGCCGGAGACAAGGAGGTCCTCGTATTCATCGGTCACGACGTTGTAGCCCATGGTGGGGGCATCAAGGTTCTTTACCTTCTCCACGATGAGGGCGGCTTCGCGGCCGGCGTTGGCCACGAGCTGGCGGAGCGGGGATTCCACGGCGCGGTACACGATGGCGGCGCCGGTGGCTTCATCGCCGCTGAGGTTCAGGCCGCAAACGGCCTTCTGGGCGCGGATGAGGGCCACACCACCGCCGGGTACGATGCCTTCCTCCACCGCAGCGCGGGTGGCATGCAGGGCGTCGTCCACGCGGTCCTTCTTCTCCTTCATCTCGGTCTCAGTGGCAGCACCGACCTTGATGACGGCCACACCGCCGGCGA
>CALFTQ010000119.1 GCA_937916135.1 uncultured Verrucomicrobiales bacterium | reverse complement strand
CAATCGGGACTGAAGTCCCGTGCTCCGACAGAGTTCCCCCACAAATTCCAATTTTTCTTGTTGCAGAGGCTGTAGGGATGCGCTAAATGCTCGGGAGAAAATACTTTTTCTTGATATTCACGGTAAAGGGTGTAGAATAACAGTCGAACTTACTATGAACTCTCTCTATAAGAAAGTAGCACTGCTGGGTGCGGCTGGTGTGCTGGTGTCCTGCTCTGATTCGGCTGAAGGAATATGGAAGGGTGAGTGCCGAAATGAGACTATAGGATCATCCTCCGGTTTGCAGATGACGATTAAGCAGGATGGTGATAAATTGAAGGGAATACTCGTGTTGGATGCTGCTGATTTGTATGGCAGCGGCAGTATGGAAGGTTTCATCATGGATAAGGATGTGACGCTGCGCTCTGAAGGCGACGGACAGACCTTTGTAAATATCACCTGGGTGGGGCGCATCAAGGGCGATACCATCAAAGGCACCTACCGGGTAGAGCCCACACCCAGTGCAGCGCTGATGGGGCGGAATGTGCAGAAGGGCACCTTCATTGTGAACCGCAAATGAGCGGTGCAGCTGCCCGGTGAATGCCAACGAACCGTATGCTGCCGCAGGATTCGCATATTCGAGCCCATCTTCTGACCCTGGGGGCCTTTGTGTGCTTCGGGCTCATGAGTCCGCTTTGCAAGTGGGCCATGGAGAGCGGCATGGTGACCGGGGTGAGCATGGCGAGTTTCCGCCTGTGCGGTGCGGCTCTGCTGTTCTGGCTGGTTTCGCCGCTGGCTCCGCGGCAGCAGATTGAGCGCAGGGATTGGCTGCCGCTGGTGCTGATGTCGCTCTGCGGTATGGGAATCAACCAGTTCTGCTATGTGCTGGGCGTGCAGTACACGTCGCCCACGAATGCCTGCGTGATAACAACGACCACCCCGGTGTTCACTTTTATTCTGGCGGCCCTGTTCCTGCACGCAGCAGTGACCTGGCGGCGCGTGGCCGGCCTGGCAATAGCGGCGGCGGGGGCGTTAATCCTCATTCTGGGCTCGCAGGTGCATGGCGGGCGCAGTGGTTCACCGCTGGGGGATGCCATCTGCCTGGTATCTCAGTTTTCCGCCTCACTATATTTTGTGTTTTTCAGCGGGGTGATTCGAAAATACCACCCCGTGGTACTCATGCGCTGGCTTTTTCTCATTTCTGCCGTGCTGACGTCTCCGCTATGGGGGGGAGAGGTGTACAATTTGCCATGGGAATCGCTGGGTGTGCCGGAGATTCTGGGCTCGGCATACGTGGTGGTGTTCGGCTCATTCATCAGCTATCTGCTCATGATAGTGGGGCAGCGGCACCTGGAAGCGCCTACGGTAACGGCGTATAATTACATCCAGCCCATCATTGCGGCGATAGTGGGTATCCTGCTGGGGGTGGATGCGCTCACCTGGCAGAAAGTGGTGGCCGTGCTGTGCATTGCTGCCGGTGTGTGGGCTATTTCCCGCAAGCCGGCTTGACCTGTGAGGGATGTTATATTATAATGGAGCATCATGATAACGGCAACCGCCACATTTAAAGTGTTCTGGTCAGCGGTGTTACCGCTGGCGGCACTGGCATGTGTGTGGTTTGCCGTTCTTTTTGCCCATCGTGGATTACGCATGCTGATTCTGCGCGTCAGTGCATTGAGGGGAGGATTGCATGCCAGCAGTGCGTTGCCTCGGACTCAGGCTGATGGTTCCACCCGCTATGTGCCTGTTTTTTCTTACACCACCCACTGCGGGGAGGAGGTTGATATCCTCGGCACGGAGGATTTTTCCACGGCGGAGGATGCCATGAGAGCCCGCCGTGCACTGGTGTATGAAGCGGAACGCCCGGATGCCGCCATGGCGCGCAATGTGTTTACTTTCATAGCCCGCCCCCTGCTGTTGCTGGTCTTTTCTGTCTTGTTAGTAGTTGCATCCCATTATCTTCTGCTCTATATGCCGGATTAACGGGTTTACTCCGCCGCTCCGGCGTGCTACATTAGCTGCATGTCTGCGATGCCCTCCGGATTTACTTTGCGCCTGGCCACGGATGCGGATTTTTCTGCCATCCGTGCGTTTTACAATCAGCTGATAGATGATATTTCGGTTTTGCCGCATCATCCTATGTGGGATAAGGATGGGCATCCATCCAATGATTACCTTCGCAGCGCGATTGCCGGAAATGAACTCTGGATTGCCGTGGGGGAGATGGGAGTGGCCGGTGCCATGATTGTGAACGGAGCGGCCAATGAGGGCTACAACGGTATCCCCTGGGCGGTGGATGCCGCTCCCGGTGAGTATGTGATTGTGCATGCCTTCGGTGTTGCCACCCGCATGCAGGGCAAGGGCCTGGGCTCTGCCATGATGCACGCGGTGCTCGACAGGGCACGGGCAGAAGGTAAGAAGGCCATTCGCCTGGATCTGATAGATTTGAATCTGCCCACGGGGCGGATGTATACCCGCCTGGGCTTCGAGAAACGCGCCGAGGTGCGCTTGTTTTACCCGGAAGTGAAGTGGCAGCTTTTCCACATGTTCGAATATGTGCTGTAAGCGCGGGAACCTTACACACTAATAGCTAGGTCAAACATCTTGCATTTGGGCGGTGCGCTGGTAAATTGCGCATTATGAAACCGCACTTGCCCACACTGCTTCGTGCAGCCTTGCTGCTTTCGCTTTTTCTGCCGGCTCAAGCTGCTCTCACCTGGAATTCAGGGAATTGGAATACCACAGATGCCTCCTGGTTGGAGAATGCTGCGCCGGCGGTGTTCAGCAATGGCGATGAGGTGGAGTTCACCCCCGCTGCCTCCTCCACGGCTGTTCTCATAACGGAAACGGTGGAGCCCGGCAGCATTCTGGTGAGCGGCAGCGGCTTTGTTTTTTCCGGTGCCGGCAGCATCGGAGGCAGCGGCGGGCTGACTCTGCTCAGCGGCGCTTCGCTGGTGGTGGAGAATGCCAATGCGTTCACGGGCGGAACCGTCGTGAATGCAGGGGCAAGCGTCACTATCAATCGGTATGACAGCCTGGGTACCAATAATGCTGCCGGTACCTCCTTCGGTCCGGTGAGCGGAGCCGGGCAACTGGTCGTCAACCTGGCCGATGCATCCACGCCGGCTTCCATCTTCCGGGAGAATCTGGCGGATTTCACCGGCACGCTGTATGTGCAGCGTGGCAATGTGGCGTTGGGCCGGGCACCCCAGCACGCCGGTGCCGGGCAGGATGCCTCGTTTGCCGCCAGCCGGGTGAATGTGGGCACCGCAGGCACTTTCACCCTTACCCTTGGCGGCGGGGTGGCAGGGCTGGTTACGAATAAGAGCTTTGCCAGTGAGGTGCGCACGGAAAACGGTGCAACCATCGGCAACCGCGATGGCCATGTGAACTGGAGCGGGGATGTGTACCTGAATATGCAGGACGTAACCGCCGCCACCCCGGTGTATAATGAAGCGGCAAGCACGGTATTTGCCATGTATTACAGCAAGTTCATCGTGTGGGATGGCGTGGTGAATGGCGCCGGTGTACTGTCCCTTTCTGCCGGAACCCTGGATGCGGGCGGCGACCACCGACTGGTGCTTACCAATAATGCCAATACTTTTACCGGTGCTTACCACGTGCGGGGTGAGTACCTGAGCACCCTGGCTCTGGCGGCGGAGAATGCCGCCGCCGGGGCGGATGTGCAGCTGGATGTGCAGAACTCCCGTCTGGTGCTCATGAACACCAGCGCCACCATCGGCGAATTGAACGGCCCCGCCGGCGTGGTGATGGCTGAGGGAAGCTCGGCTTGTGTGCTGACGCTATCCGGCGGCAATTATGCCGGTGCGGTGAAGGATTCTTCTGCTGCCGTGGCCGGTTTGTCGCTTGGTATCACCAAGGTGGGTTCCGGCGCTCTGCAGCTCAGCGGCCCCAACTGCACTTACACCGGTAAGACTACGGTGATGGGGGGCAACCTGCAGTTCACCGGAGATACCAGCCTGGGCAGTGTCGATATGGCTGCCGGCACCCGATTGACAACAGGGGGAAATCTGACCCTGCGTCCCCGCGCGGCTCTCAGTTTTGATTTGACCGGCACCGGCGGTGCTGCCATACAATCCGGCGGCAGTCTGTCGCTTTCCGGTATCAGCCATGGCGTGTCGGTGAGCGGGTATGAATCCCTGGGTATCGGCAGCTATGAGCTGATGAGTTGGAGTAATCCTTCCTCTGTCAGCACGGAAAACTTTGTGCCGGGCAATTTGAATGATACCGCCGAGCTTGTGTATAGTCTGGTGGTAGAGGGTAATGCACTGAAACTGGTGGTGGGCGATATGGACAGCGTATCCTGGCTGTGGAGTGGAAACAGTGCTGCCTGGGTAGATGATTCTGCGGCTCAGTGGAGCAATGCAAGCGGAAGCGGCCCCGCTGGCCAGCAGGTGACGTTCAGTGTGCGGAATGCCGGCACGGTAACCATTGACCGTGTGACGCCTGCTGATATCAACGTAATAGGCGGAGCGTATACTTTTGCTCCAGCCTCGGAAGCTTCCGAGGGTATTGTGAGCAATGGAACACTTACAGTCAGCGGTGAAGCGACCGTGTTGAACATTAATCTGGACAACGCCCAGTTCACGGGCAGCACGGTGCTGCAGGGCGGTGTATTGGTGCTTGGCTCGGAAAATGCACTGGGAAGTTCCTCCCTTTATTTCAACGGTGGTCAGCTGCGCTATGCGAGCGGCATCAGCACCGATGTGAGTGAGCAGGTTCATTCCGATTCGGTTGCTCCTGTGCGAGTGGATTCCAACGGGAATGACGTTTCCTGGGAAAATAATTCCGGCGTGCAGCAGGTGCTTTCCAGTGGAATCGAGAAGTCTGGCGAAGGTTCGCTTGCCCTCACCTGGGCCGCCACCGGCGATACTCGAAGTGGTGCCATTTCGGTGCTGGACGGAACCTTGCAAATCAACAAAGTAAGCGGAAACGGAACGCTGACGGGTGGCTATTCCGGCACCGGTACCCTGGGCTTGACGAGCGCAGCCGGGCAACTGACGGTGACCGGGGATAACTCAGCCTTTGCCGGCACGGTGCTGCTCAGTGGCGATGGCAGCAGCAGCACCGGCAGCGTGAGCTTTGCCAATGGTGCTTCGATTGGCGGTGCCGGTACTCTGGTGAAAGTGGCAGGGCAGCGCTTCTGGTTTGCTGAGAGCACAAGCACCGCGGCCAACTTTGAAATGGTGGAGGGAACTTCAACTTACTTTGATGGCAGCAGCGGGCGTTCTTATGCCTTTACCGGTACTATCAGCGGTTCGGGAGATCTGCGGGTCAAACCGTCTTGTTCCATGACCATGACGGGGGATGTCAGCCGGTTTACCGGAACCTTCGTGCATCCCGGCTCATCTGCCGTGACCTGGCAATTCGGCGGTGAGGGCGTGGCTGGAAGCGGACTGGTGCAGGCCAATTTGGACAGCCCGGGTGCCAATGCCTCTTATACATTCTGGTATTCAGAGCCCACGACGATGAGTGGCGTGGTCAGTGGCTCGGCCAATCTGCGCCAGCGCGGCAGCGGCGCCCTCACCCTCACCGGGCAGAACACGAGCACCGGGAATCTCACAATAGATGAGGGCAGCGAGGTCCGCCTGGGGAGTGCAGCGCTTCCCGGCAGCTGGGCGGGAACAACTCAGCTTGGCGCGGGGCAGTTCACGCTGGTCAATGGCACTTTGCAGAATCCGCTCACCACGATGGAGGGAACCCTGGTGGCAGATGTGGCTGCGGGCGGTGTGGTGAACATGGGCGGTATGGATGGCAACATGTTGCAGTCTGTAAGCGTGGGGGCAGGGGGGCAGCTCGCCGGCATGGAAGGCAACCTGACCATAGGCGGTGCCACAGGGGTGGATTCCCTCTACCTGACACTGGGAAGCTCCAACCTGGGGGCGGCTGCCACGCCTGCCGAAGGGGAGCAATACATGCTCAGCATAGCGAACGGCAACTTGCAGATTGCGGATTCCACCGTAGTGACGCTGGATATGGAGAGCGTGAAGGATATCCTGAGCGGAAAACGACAGGCGGTCTATCTCCACATCGCCGATACGGAAATAGAATTGCAGAACGGAATGACGGCTGCGGACTTGTTTGCCAACAGCGCGACATCCCCCGAGGCCCTGGGGCTGGTGGTGCTGGGCATTGACGGTGGCAACATCGTGCTGGAGGGCGCCGTGCGCGATGTGTACATGGTCATGCAGGACGGTGATTATGATACCGTGACGGACTACACGCGCCTGCAACCGTACAAAGCCACCTTCGTGGATTCCGGTTATACACTTTCGCTGAATCTGCCCGGTGATAATACGCAGCAGGCCTGGGTGAATAACCTGCTGGGCGGGGGGAATCTGGCCGTGACCAATACGAACGAAAGCAGCGGGGTGGTTCGCGTGTTGCTCAACAACGAGGTGCTGACCACGGTGGATGGCGTGCTGACTCCTGAGCAGGATATTCAGATTAATACGGCCAATACGGAGTTCCAGGGCAATATCTCTGCGGGAGCGGCGGTGCAACTGGTCAAGACCGGCAGCGGAACCCTTACGGTGGGTGGTGCTCTCACCGCTGACTGGCTGGAAATTGATGAAGGCACGCTCCGCCTGACCGGCCAGGGGAGCACCATCAATACCTTGCATGGTGATGGCAATCTGGCCCTGGAGGGTGCCATGGAATTGGATGGCAATGCCACGGCTTTCGAGGGCACGCTTTCCGGCTCCGGCGCATTGATTCTGAACGGTGTTATGAATGGTGCGGGCTCCATCGGTTCCTTGTCCGGAAACGGTGAGTTGCGTGCCAGCGGCTCTACGTTCACCGTGCAGAATCTCAGGGAGTCAGCCTTCAGTGGTTCCTTGGCAGATGGCTCCGGGAGCGGTACGCTCGTTGTGGAGAAAGGCGGAGCCCGCTTCTCCCTGAATCAAGTGCAGAGCACACAGGCATGGTCGCTGGAGAACCGCGGCAATACCACTTTTGTGCAGTCCGGGGCGGGGGATAATTCCGTGCTTACACTGGATTCCCTCCGGCTGCTGGATGGTTCTGATTCTGTGTTTGTCTTTGATACGGATAAGAATGCACAGGTGTTCAATCTGAACAATCTGCTCGTGCAGGATGGCGCCAGTGTCACCTTGCAGTCCAGCGGCTCCTTGCCTGTGTCGCTCAGTGATGAGGGAACCATGGTGCTGGGGCAGGTGGAAGCGGCTGAGCTGGGAAGTGATGGCCGGGTACCCGTCACGCTGGGCAGCGGTACTCCCTTCCGCGGAATTGAATCTGCCTGGCTAACGGTGGAAAACGGCATGCTCATTTTCAACAGCCAGAGGGACACCCGCAACCTGTATGCATTGAAAGCAGCCTCGGCCAATGCCCGCGCCGGGGCCGGGCTGATGTGGGAGCTCCCGAACTCCCTGCTGCGGGAATCTCCTGACCTGGCGGCTCTGACTCAGGCACTGGATGCTGCCACTGGCCGCAGTGCCGACAGATTGCTGGCGGCCTCTGCCGGTGCGGGCGTGGCGGCGCTCGGGGTGGCGGCGATGGGCGATCTGGAGCGCCAGCTGAAGGCTATCCGCAACCGTACTACCAGCATGGGGCTTGACCCGCAGTTTGAGTACGATGACCTGCCGCTCTTTAATGCCTGGGTGAATGCCGAGGGCGACCATCGCGAGCTGAAAGCCGATGGAACCGATTCCGGCTACTCGCTTGGCAGCTGGGGCGCAACCGTGGGGGTGGATGTGGATTTCTCTCCCTCATTTACTGCGGGCATAGCCTTTACCGGTATGTATGGCGATTTTCAGGCAAAGAGCCCCGACCATGCCGAGGGGGATATGGACCATTACTATCTGACCCTGTTCGGGCGGTATGCCGCCCGCCGGTGGACACACACGCTGGTGGCAGCGGTCGGCTGGGCGGATGTATCGCTGAATCGCCATGTGAACTTCCCGGGCGGAAGCTACAGAACACACGGCAGCACGGATGGGAACTCCTTCGGTTTCCTCTATGAGCTGGGATATGTCATCCCGCTGGATGAGGACAACAACGCCTGCCTTCAGCCCATCTTCAACATCAGCTACCGCCACACTGCCCTGGATTCCTTCACGGAACGCGGGAGTGATGCAGCTCTGCATTTCGGCAGCCAGGAAATGGATACGGTGAGCTTCGGCCTGGGTGCGCGAGCACAGACTTACGCGCTGGAAAACATGCTCAACCGCCGCTCACTGCTGGAGGCACGCATGCTGCTGAAAGTGGATGCCGGTGATGTGCGCAGTAATGCAGACATTGCCTTGCGCGCACTCCGTTCCCGCACCGGGCGGGTCCGCTCTGCCGAGATGGGGCGCGTGGGCCTGGAAATGGGCGCTGGTATCAGTGTCCCCATCGGCGTGGATTACGGGTATTTATTCCTGGATGGCAGCTTTGAATTCCGGGCTGACATGATGGATATAAACGGCACGGTGGGCTATCGGCTCAGCTTCTGACAGATGCGCAAATCCCCCGGTCTTTACGGGGCCGGGGGATTTGCCATTATCTGACGGCTTTGAAGGAACCATCAGCCTGACGAATGAATGTCTCCTCGCCATATTTATCCCACTTCAGGGTGTAACTGTTCTTGCTGAATCTGACCAGGGTGGCAGCATCCTGACGGCCACCGCAGCGCACGGCAATCTTATGCTCGAAGGAGATGAGCACTGTGTCTTGCCAGCCGGGGCCTGCAAAGCGTAATTTCCGGGTGCGGATTTCGCTGCTTCCTTGGCGCATCAGGTTGCGTATCCGCTCACCCTCAATGAGACTGGTATTGTCCTTGTGGTACTTGCCATCTGCCTGGCGGATGAAGCTTTCCTCACCCCAGCGGTCCCATTTCAGGACAAGCCGGTTGTTGTCGAACATCTGCACCCTGGCCGTATCCTGCGAGCCGCTTGTGCGGGCCGCCACCATGAACTCAGGGGAAATCCTTAATCTGTCCTGCCAGGAATCGCCTGCCACCGATATTTCATGGAAGTTGATGGCGGGGCGGTATTCCTTCAGCGTCTGTCTGGCGGTTTCCGGGGTGAGAACGAAAATCCTGCTGCCGAGCATGACGAGCTGAGTCGTCCCGCCCTTATCCCATTTGATTCTGAGCATTGCCCCGGAATGGCCGCGGCGAATCTCGAGAATCCTGCCCCTGGCCTTTGAATCGCCGCGCACTGCATATTGGTAATCCGGATGCACATAAAGCCGGGTCTCCTGTCCCTGTTCGTCAGCAAAATCCAGCCAGTAGTGCGGCGCTTTTTCCGGGGAAACAGTCAAATCCCGGTAGCGGCCTTCATCCGGGACTTCATGGAAGCGGCCATCCGCCCGGCGAACGGCATAGCCGTACCCCCAGCGGTCCCACTTGAATTTGATGCGGTCGGGGCCGATGCTGAGGATGTTGGCGGTATCGGTATTGCCGGAAGCCCGGGCCATGACCATGGCCTGCTCAGAGATACGCACCGGGCCGCTCCAGTCCTCTGTTACAAAGTCTACAGTTTCGAACAATTCCTCGCTGTGGGGATGGCGCAGAGCTGCCTTGATTTCATCTTTCCGGGGGTGGATGTCGGAGACACCGGCATCCTCCAGCAATTCCGCGATGTCATGATGCGCCCGGAAACTTTCCAGCTCGTCATCAGTCGGGCTGTCCTTGTATGCTTTGGCGAGCTGTTTCAATTTGGACTTATGGTGGCTCAACAGGGTATCTCCTGCGGCGCTGCGCCATGTGAGGTCGGCTCCGCTGTTGATGAGCAGTTCTGCAATGGCTGTGTCTCTGGCCAGCGCGAGCGGGGCGACTGGATATCCGTTCACTGCAGCTCCGTGTTCCAGCAGAAGACGGGTCATCTTGCTTCTGCCATGGGCGACCATGTAGGGGAGGAGCATTTCTTCATCCCGCCAGGCAGATAGATTCATCCTTGCCCCGTTGGCATTGAACCCCGGCAGGGTGAGCAGGTAGCGCAGCACTTTCTCATTCGCTATTTCCTGCGGGGCTCCGGGCATGAGCCCGGCTTTCACGAAGGCCCTGGCCATGGCCTCCGTTCGCACGCTGGCCCAGTGGGGTGCCAGATACTCCAGCTTGCTGTGGCTGGCGAAGATGCGCACTACATCCGGATTGCCATGGCGCACCATATAGGCCATGTTCTCGTAATGGCAGGGGGCACCGCCTCGCAGCAGAATATCGGCGGCGGCTGCGTTCTGCACGCAGCCCAGGGCTGTTGCCAGAACGTCCTGCCCCGGATTTGTTTTCAACAGCGTTCGTATGGCCGCCGTATCATCAGTCATGGCGGCAAGCACGAGCTGCAACCCCGGGTCTGTGGGCATCGGCCCTTTGCTGGTCAGCAGGCGAGCCACATATTTGCTGCGGGGGCCGCAGGGGTTGCGCAGCATGGCTTCCAGCGCCGTGCGCCCGAAATTGTTTCTCACCGCCGGGTCTACCCCCATTCGGAGCAGAAACTCCACCACACGGTCATCTGCTGTGCCACGGCGGATGACTGCCAGATGCAGAGCGGTGTTTCCATTGCGGTCCAGGGCAGCCGGGTCGGGGGCGGCTGCCGTGATGATTTTCAGATAGTCCTCCAGCAGCTCAATGGCTTCCTCGCGTATCTTTTCATCCGGGTCTGCGACCGGGAGGGCACAAAGACCGGGCAGGGCATAGAAGAGGAGCGTTTCCCCCTTGGCGTCAGCCTTTTTTAAATCCGCCCCCGCAGCGATGATGTCCTCCAGCAGTTCGAGGTTTTCGCGTGTGGGTTCCTTATAAGCTGCAATGTGGGCGTAATTGGCACCACGGGAATTCGGGGCGTTGACATCGGCACCGGCATCGACCAGCAGGCGGATGCATTCCGGCAGAATGCTCACGCCGCCGGGTGAAAGGGGGGAGCGGGGGTTGCCCCCTTCCGGGGTGTACTCTGTTTTTGCGCCTGCTGCCAGCAGCAGCTTCACGCAGCGGGGAAGTCCGGCTGTTTCATCGTTTCCTGTGGGCTTTCCCAGCCCCTGTACAGCATGCTCCAGCACGGTTTTGCCGTTGTCCGCCACGCCGTTGGGATTAGCTCCCCGTTCCAGGAATTGCCGCACAAGTGCAGAGTTGCCTTTTCCGGCAGCCCTGGCTAGTGCATTGGCGCCCTTTACTTCAGCTCCGGCTGCAAGCAGAGCCTGCACAAAGCGGGGATCCCGCTTGATGGTATTGAGCACGGCGTGGCTGGCGCCCTGGCTGTCGCGTGCGGCGTTCGGATTGCTGCCCTGGCGCAGCAGCAGCACCATGGTGCCCGGATCCTGGTGCCGCTGTTGCAGGATATGGCGGCCCTCCTCGTTTATAGCGTTGGCATTGGCTCCGAGCGCCAGCACCTGCGCCGTCAGCATGACACTGCTGCCACTCCAGCTAGATATGGCATCGAACAGTGCCTGATTCAGATTGTCCGGGTTGATGTGGGCCCTGCGCAGATTCTGTTGCATCTGCTCGCGTTCACGGTCGTTGGGGCTCCGTTCTGCAAGGGCACAGGCTTCCAGCAATTCCCTGACCTTTTCATGATGTGCCATGCCGGCAGCCGTGCGATTGTCCGGGCCGGGGTGGTGCAGGCGTGCGCCTTTGACCAACAGGTAATCTACAGCCTTCAAATCTCCCGCCAGAACTGCATTCATCAGCGGGGTGTATCCCGCCGCATTAGCTTCGTTCACGTTTTGTCCCTGGCGGATAGCCGCGAGCTGTTGCGCCAGGGCTGCGGCATATTCATTCTCATCCGCTGCGTAAAGCTCTATTTCCTCCAGCATCGGGTCGCTGCCGGACAGGTGCACAACTCCCCACCCTGCCAGTAGAGTCAGAGCCAGGGCCAGGCATAGAATGCTTTGTTTCCGCGAAATCCTCAATCTCATCTTTCCCGCAGTATACCATCAACCGGGGCGGAGCGTCAAACGTAAAAAGTTACTTTAGCGTACCAGACACACGCGTGTCCCAAAGATTTTGTAGAGAATAGAAATATGGGGGGCACAGGTGCAAAAATAGACGAAAAATGTCATCCAAACTTGAACAGAGGGGAGGGAATTGATACAATGTCGCCTGACAGATACACGCTTAGATACGAACATGCTCCACATCGCCAGACTCCTTGCCTGCACTGCTTTGTGCCTTGCGTCGGTGGGGTGTACCAGACTGAACCTGGTAGAACAGCTGGAGCCGGCAGACAGGCGGGTTCCTATCATTAACCTGAACGAAGCCGGACGCTACCAGGATTCCCGCCGGCAATTCACGCTCTACGAACTGAACGGCTGCTACTATGTGCCGTTGACCGTGTACATGGGCAAGGAAGATGTGCCGCTGTTCGGATTGCGCTTTGCCGACATGGAAACGCCGCTCGGCAGATTTGTGCGCTATGAACCGGAGCCTGCCACGGCGAAGCTGTGGTTATTTCTGCTGACCGATGAAGAAGCGACTAATTGCCTGAAAGAGTTGAATCCCCGGCATGAGGAGATAGTGGTAAGGAAGTCGCGCAATGCTGCCGCCGCTACCGTCATTGCCCCCGCATCTCCCGATTTCCGGAAGGCTCGTGCACTCGGCAAGGTGCTGAGTTTCTGCCCGGAAAGCCTGCAGCCCAATCAGGACTCCGGCTACTGCTCCACCCCAGCCATCCCCGCGGCAGAAGGGTCTCGAACCCTTGGATACTATGCGGCATACGGACCGGTCTGGTGCGTGGATACCGTGGGCAATATCGTTCTCTTTGCCGCAGAAAGTGCCATCGCCATTCCCGGCGGCATTGTCTTATGGGTACTGGTAAACGCGGCCGAGGCCATTTCCCCGCACGGATGAGACTTGCCGAGCCTTCCGGATTCTGGTAACATGACACCGTAACAAATAACCATCTTCCAAATACGATGAATCTGCGACCTTTCGTATGTCCTGCTCTTTGCCTTTTTGCGGCTGTGCCCGCACTCTCCACGCCTGTTCAAACAGGCATGGAAGCGGAAATGCCACCCATTGTAACAGATACCTCAACGCTTACGCCCGAGCTATTTGAGGCTTGCGAGCAAGGTGATACAGAAAAAGTTCGCATTCTTTTGCAACAAGGGGCAGAAGTCAATGTGCGGAATATGGGCAACTATACCCCCGTGGGTATCGCTATCAAAAACGGCCACACGGCCATTGTGCAGTTGCTCATGCAGCATGGAGCCAGCACGCAAATGACGGCGCATTATTCCGATTTCCCTGATAGGGGAGAAGAACTCTCTGCTGTGATTTCGCAGGAATTGGCTCTCTTCCCCCTGCGCAAGATTCTGACCGACGGCATTATCGGCAACTCGTGCGAATACGCCGATGTGTATACCGTAGAGGAGCTCCGGAATTACAAACAATGCTACCCGCAGGAATACGCTCGCTATCTCACGAAACTCACTCAAAGCATGGAGGCGGTGGCTCAGGTGGAGGAAGCCTGCCGCAACTGGCTGCACAAAACCGGGCTCTTTGCCGAAACCTATTATGCCAAAGAACTTACCCAGCAGCCCGGCCTCTGGAATCGCAGTGACCAGGTATGGACTGCACTTCGCTACGCCATTCGTCAGGATGCCGACAGCTTTGCCAGACACGCCTGCTGGTATACACCCCCCGTGGGCGAACTGGGGCCGGATACCACCTCCCCGAAGCTCAATCATTTTGTGGTTCCAGCCAACGCCCCGGAGTCCATCCGCTCCACGCTTTCCCCCATGCAGGAATACGCTCTCGGGAAACACAGCAACATTGATTTGATTATCTCGGCACACAAGCTCTGGCTCAACATTCAGAACCAGGAGATAGCAAGCTTGCGGAAGGAGTTGTTGCATGATGCGGAGGTGCTGCGCCTGTTCGATGAATCCATAGCCGCCTGGAATCGCTACTCCGAGCTCATGCTCTCGCTCCATATCAGCCGCTGCCACTGCACCAATGGCACAGAAAACCACGAGCTTGGCATCTGGATGCTCTCGCACCGCGCTTATGTTCTGGAGGCCATCCGCTACATGAGTAAAAAGCTGCGTTCAGAATCCGAGTATTTGCGTGGAATCGCGCCAAAGTCATCGATGAAGCCTACTGGGTTCAGGATGAGAAA
>CALFTQ010000118.1 GCA_937916135.1 uncultured Verrucomicrobiales bacterium | reverse complement strand
AAACGGTTGCATATCATAGAGCTGCGCCTTCTGTCACCCGTTTCACGGGTTCCATATTTTTTATTACCAAACGAGGGGCTTACGCCCCTCGCTATGGATATGTCGCCCACTGACGTGGGCTATAAATTCCGCTCGCCTGCGGCTCGCCAAATTCCAATTTATCGGGCTCTTCGACAGAGCAACGACAATGCCCCTTATTCTGCCTCAATCAGGCGTATATTCTCCCAGAAGGGGAGGTCGAGGAAGGTGGCATGCTGCTCATCCGGCAGGGAGAAGTGCTCGCCGTTTCTTTCATGCTGGCAGAACTGTTCTGCTTCAGATGCTTTGGCAAAGACTGGGTAATCCAGCGAAAGGGTGTGGACGACTTCCCCCTCTTCGTTCAGGAACTGGAGCGATTTGTTCACCTTCAGCGGCGGTAATGGCATGCTTCGGGTATCGGGAGAATCCCAGGCGGTGCGCGTCATGGGCGGCAGTGGGGCTGCCTGGTTGAGTATGCTGAGCAGCTGCGCATGCTCCCCGCTGCCAAGGTTGATAGTGCTTTCCTTCTCTTCCCAATTGTTTTTCAAGAGGATGCGGGTCTGCGTGGCAGATTGCAATTTCTGTTTCATCTCATCCGCCGCTTCATTTCGTCTGCGGCAGTGGAGGGTGTAGGCATCCTCTTCCCTCATGAGTTCCAGTGCCTGTTGCAGGGTGGGCAGGGCCATCAGCACGCCCATGTCGCAATCCGGCAGCGCAAGCAGGCTGCCTCCCTTGGTGTAGCTGTTCAGGACTCGCTTGTTCAAATCAATCAGTTGCCTGCCACCGGCATCGAAGAGGAGGATGCCGCAATCCGCCTGCTGCCAGGATGCCGGTATTGTGCCGCCGAAGGGGGCGGCTGCAGCCCGGGTAAGTACATCTTTCAGCAGTTGAAACTCGTCCTCCGTCAGTTGGTGGCGCTTTACCTGTTTCGGCTGGTTGGCATCAACATTTTCCAGCCGGGTGTAAACCACGGCGCTCGTGGCGCATTGGGTGGAGTACCGGAGCAGATTCAGCTCCATCGCTGCTTTGTCGTGGAATGCGTATTCCCAGCGTTGCTGCGTGGTCTGGCATCCGGCCAGCATGCAGGACAGGGAAAGGATGGCCAGGTGGCGTTTCATGGAATTGGTCAACCCAGGTTGCGCTCTACCATGGCGTAGGCGCTGTGGTTGTGGATGGATTCAAAGTTTTCGGCCTCCACGCGGTACCAGCTGAAAGCGTTGTAATGCTCCGTGGCCACGGCCACGTTGCGCACCAGGTCTTCTACGAATACAGGGTTTTCGTAGGCCTTGTCGGTCACGTATTTTTCATCCGGGCGTTTCAGGATGCTGTACAGCTGGCAGCTGGCGCAGCTCTCAATGAGGTCGATGAGGTCTTCGATCCACACGGCCTTGCCGGAGAAGCGCACGGAGTAGGTCACGATGCCCCGCTGGTTGTGGGCGCCGTGCTCGCTCATGGCCTTGGAGCAGGGGCAGAGCGTGGTCACCGGTACCTTGATGGTCAGCGTGAACTGGCCCGGCTTGCCTACCTCGGCATCAATTTCAAAGCGCACTTCATAGTCCATCATGCCCTCCATGCCGGAAACAGGGGCCTTTTTGAGACGAAAGAAGGGGAACTCCACTTCCACGCGGGCGCGCTGTGCGTGCAGCTTGGTGAGCAGGCGGTTTGGCAGGCGCACGGCGGTGCGCACGTCCAGGTAGCGTTTGTGCTCATGCAGCGCCTCCACAAAGCGGCTCATGTGGGTGCCCTTGTATTTTTCGGGCAGGTCCACCATGAGTGCCACGGTGGCCACGGTGGATTGGGTCCGCTGCTCCTTGTCGCTCACAATGATGGGGAAGCGCACACCTCGCACCCCCACGCGATCTATGGAAATCTGGCGTGTATCCAGTTCGTTCTGGGTGTCCTTCAGGTCTTGCATGGCGGGCTGGCGGAGCAGGGTGGAAAGTTTTGTAAAATACGAGAGGGCTTGCAGGCCGAAGCACACAAGCCCCCTTATCGTAATCAACGACAATCTGCCGTCGAGAACTCCTCCTTCATCAGGGGAGCAGGTTCACGGCGCGAGCGCGGCGGATTTCGCGCGTAATCTTGCGGTGCATCTTGGCAGACACGCCAGTCACGCGGCGGGGAAGAATCTTGCCGGTCTCAGAAGTGAACTTGGAAAGGAATTCCGGGTTGCACATGTCCACGGCGCCGGCGGGGATATCGATGCGGCGGCGGGGCATGGTCTTGTTGCAGGTGCGGAAACGGATACGGCGTTCGACGCTCTTGAATTCGGTCATCATAATCGTATAAGAGTGCTTAGGAGGTTTAGCGCATCTCGCGGTGCAGAGTGCGGCGCTTCAGGTAGGGGTTGAACTTAACCTTCTCCAGACGGCCGGGCGTGCGCTGGCTCTTCTTGTTGCGGGTGGTCACGTAACGGGAAGGGGTCTTACCCTCGGCCTTGGCCTCCGTGCATTCCAGAATGATAATATCTCTAGGCATAATTGCGAATTGTTGACTTGCGGGCGCACATTATACGCTATTCTTCGCTATCGTCAAGAGAAATCGCATTTTCCATGTCATTTTGTAGGTCAGCATACCCGACATGGTCCTGTTTTTTGGCCTTATAGTTGGCATAGGAGCCGTATTTTTTCTCGTATTCCTCCTGGCATTTCACGGTGAGGCGGCAGAACGGGCGCACTTGCAGGCGCTTCTTGGGGATGGGGTCGAGCGAGATTTCGCAGATGCCGTAGGTGCCGCGGCGGATGCGCTCCAGGGCAGCGTCGATTTCGAAGAGCTGTTCGCGGTCCTTGTCCAGCAGGCGGATGGTGAGGTCGCGCACTTCGGCCTCGCTGCCGGCATCGCCGATGTGCTGGCCGGAAGATGAGGAAACATTGGAAGCACCGCTGCGCAGGTGGTCGCGGGTCACGTTCTGCATGTTGGGCAGCATTTCATCGCGCAGGTTGAGCAGGGCCTGCTTCTGCTCCTGCAGGAACTTGGGCCACTCCGGGTCGGCCTTCAGCAGCGCCAGGGTCTCCTTCAGCTTCTTCACGCGGGCTTTTTCTTCGGCCGTGAGCGTTTCCCGCACCGGAGCCTTGGCGGTGGGGTCTGCGGTTTCTTTCCTGGCTGTAGCTTTTTTGGCGGGTGCTTTCTTCTCTGTCGTCTTGGTGCTGGTCGTGTTCTTCGTCGTGGCCATATCTTTTAACGTAAGTGCGTGAATCTGTTCTTCTGTCTGATTGCAGCAGGTATGATTTTCTGCTACTACCATAAGTGACAGCAAAATTCAAGTAAATTCTGCTGTCTTGTCGTAGAATGTCGCACTATTCCGCGAACCGGTAGAAAATTAGGGTGCATGCTCTGCTTTCTCGTTGCGGGAGCGTGCAGACTGTGCTATGATGAAGAGCTATGGCGAAGGAACGCAAAACGGGCGTGTTGATGCCGCTGTTTTCTCTGCGGCGCGAGGGTGATGCCGGAATCGGAGATTTGACGGCGCTGGAGGAGTGGATTGACTGGGCCGCGGCGCATGGGGTGGGCTTTCTGCAATTGCTGCCGGTGAATGCCCTGGGGGAGGATGATGCCCCGTCTCCCTATTCGGCCATCAGTTCCGTGGCGCTGGAGCCGCTTTATCTTTCTCTGGAGCGCATACCCGGCATGCCTGCGGAGCTGCCGCCATACCCGGATGAGCTGCCGCCCCTGCAGCAGCCCGGTGGCCGCGATCTGGTGGACTACGCGCGTGTGCGCACGTATAAGCGATACTGGTTCCGCGAGGCCTGGAAGAACTTTGAGCATGGGGATGAGTTTGCCCAGCTCCGCGCGGAGTTCGAATCCTGGGTGCAGGGGCAGGGCGCCTGGCTGGATGATTTTACCACCTTCCTCGTGGCCAGTTTCGGATTCGGTACCATTGCCTGGTGGCTCTGGCCGGAGCAGAATACGGATGTCATCCGCCGCATTGTGCATGAGTGCCCCGAATCGCGTGGGCAGAAGCGCCACCAGCAGTGGCTCCAGTGGCTGTGCGCGCGGGAATGGGCGCGTGTGCGCGGGCTTGCAGATGAAAAAGGGGTGCTGCTCATGGGGGATGTGCCGATTGGGGTTTCGGTGGCCAGTGCCGATGTGTTTTTCGAGCGTTACCTCTTTGATATGGATTGGAGCGGCGGCGCCCCGGCTGAGGGCAACTTTGCGGAGGACCCCTTCACGGCGAAATGGGGGCAGAACTGGGGTATCCCCCTCTACCGCTGGGATGTGATGGAGCACGATGGCTTTGCCTGGTGGAGCCGCCGCATCCGCAAGCTGGCAGAGCTATTTTCCATGTACCGCATCGACCACGTGCTGGGCTTTTACCGCATCTATGCCTTCCCGTGGATGCCGGACCGCAATCCGGAGTTCCTGCCGCTTTCGGCAGATGAAGCGGCTGCTCGTTGTGGTGGTCGCCGCCCGGGATTCCGCCCACGCGGGGATGATACGGCGCAGAACCGCCGGGCTAACCTGGAGCAGGGCGATTTCCTGCTCCGCCAGCTGCTGAAGGCCGCTCCGGGGGTGCGCGTGGTGGGCGAGGACCTGGGCTGCGTGCCGGAATACGTGCGGCCGGATTTATCCTACCTGCGCATTGCGGGGTTCAAGATTCCTCATTGGGAGATTACGCCGCAGCAGCAGATTGTGCGCGGCGATGCCTATAACCCGTGCTCGTTCGCCACCTACGCCACGCACGATTTCCCGCCGCTCTGTAACGATTGGGATGATTGGAACGACGCCGTGCAGGAGGCCTACGGGGCGCTGAGTGACCCCGCTGTTTCGCTGGCTGAGCGCTATGCCGCCCAGCAGAAGGGGCGCGACTGCGCCCGCGTGCTCTGCTGGCTGGCTGATTTTGCCGGCATGAGCCACCGCGATTGCATGGTTTCCTGGCACCAGGGAATCAAGGATGCCCTCATCCGTGCCCTCTTGCAGTGCAATTCGGCCTATGCCGCCCTTATGTGGACCGAGCTCTTCGATATTCCGGTGCGGCTGAATACCCCCGGCACCGAGGGCGGCACCAACTGGCGCCCCCGCATGCCCTTCACCGCTGCGGAAGCCGCAGGCATGGAGCAGAGCTCCTGGCTGCGCGACCTCTCCGTGCAGGCGGGGCGAGCTTAACCGGGGGCGCGGAAAACTACATTGGCAACCTCTGCAAACTTATCAAATGCGAGTTTAGCGAGCAGCCTGCGGACGGAACGTCCGCGGAATTTTGAGCCCCGACTACCGGCGGGGCGCCACAATAATAGCCCAGGGTGGAGCTGCGTCAGCAGCGGAACCCTGGGTAAAGCGAAAAATTGATCAGAACCCCGGAGCGTAGCGGAGTGGGTGGCAGAAGCTATGGCTTAATATCTTAGCTGCGCTTTCTGCCACCCGCTCACTTCGTTCGGGGTTCTGGTTATTCTTTGTACCACACCCAGGGTTCCGCCGCTAAC
>CALFTQ010000117.1 GCA_937916135.1 uncultured Verrucomicrobiales bacterium | reverse complement strand
CCGGGATATTATCAGATGAGGTGCAAGCTTTACTCCTCCTCGGCGGGGGGAGCGGCATCGGCCTTGGCGGCGTTCACGAGAGCTTCCGTCTCCGCCAGCACCTGGTCGATGGTGGCAGGAGCCGGAGCGGCGCCCTTCAGCATCTGCTGCGTGGTGTGGTAGGAGGCGGAGCGCTTATCAGAATAGATGAGCGTGTACGCCTGTGACTGGCGCTTGTCGTAAGCCTGCCCCTTCTCATCAGCCAGCTGGGCAGCGGTCTTACCATCCTTGTTGGTGGCAGCGGTATCGGCACCGAGCTGCAGCAGCATCTTCACCACGGTATCATCGCCACGCATGGCAGCGAGCATGAGCGGGGTGTAGCCGTTGCCTTCCTTCTCGTTGATATCCAGCCCGGCCTTGATGAGCATGGCAGCGGAGTGCGGCATGCCGCTCCAGGCAGCCCAGTGGAGGGCGGTGAAGCCGTCCTGGTCCTTGGCGTGGATGTTCACACCGGGGGCATTGAGGAGCTCCTGCACATAGTAGGCGCGGTCGGCATCCTTGGCGAGGGAGAGTTCCGGGTTATTGAAGTTCGTGTACACGGCCCACATGAGCGGGGTGCGGCCGGTGCTGTCCGGCGTGTTCACGAAGTCGGCATGGGCCTTGCAGCCCTCGGCAAATTCCTTCAGGAAGATATCGTCCTTGCCGTCCTGCACACCGCCCTTGCGGATGAGTGACACGAGGGAGTCCGTGACCTGCACGGATTCAAAGGGCTTCATGGCCAGGTTGCAGGCGTAGCCCAGGGCACCCATGATGCACACCAGGATGCACATATCCTTGATGATGGGGAGCCATTCGGTCTTGTGTTGAGTATCAGACATGGTGTGTAGAAATCAGGCGTTAGCGGTTACGGTGTTTTCTTCCTCGTCCTTCTCCACGTCCGTTTCGTGGGCTGTGGTCTCTTCAGGATTATCGGAAACGAAGCTGTCCTTGGTCAGGATGATGGCCAGCGGGGAAATGAGGGCCATGATGAGGTAGATGGTCCACATGAACTCGGGGGAATCCCAGAAGCCGATGTGGCCGGTGTCCATCTTGGCGGCGATGCCGTCGAAGCAGAGGTAGGACACCAGCAGACCGCCCACCACGCCGTTAATCGGCTTGGCAATGAACATGGGCAGCGCGGAAAGCGACATGTAGGAAGCCACCTTGTCCTTGGGTGCCACGCGGGCCACATATTCGGAGAAACGGGGGCTGAACAGCAGCTCACCGAAGGCGAAGATGAGAATCTGCAGGAAGATGGCCACGAAGTAGGCCTGACCGATGGTCTCGATACCGGGGATGATGAAGTAGGTCTGCGGCGGCACAGCCATGAGGATGAGCGAGCAGGCCGAGATGCTCATACCGGTAATCATGAGCTTCACCGTGGAGAACTTGTTGAGAATCGGGATGATGAGGATGAGACCCGTGATAATCACAAAGGGATTCAGGGAGTTCATGAAGCCCAGCTTGAAATCATCGCCGATGGTGCGCAGGTAGTACTGCGGCATCACCAGGAACTGCAGGGTGAACACCAGACGCACACCCAGCGTGAGCACCAGGAACACGATGAGCTTCTGGAAGGCACGCTCGCGGGCCACCTGGCCGATGAGCTGCAGCGGGCGCTGGGCGGATTTCTCGGTCTTCACGATGCGTTCCTCCGGCACAGCGAAGAAATCCTCATCAATGAAGCGGGTGAACACGAAGGCGATGCAGTTGCAGGCCGTGCCGAAGTTGATGACCCACAGCAGGCCATCGATATCGCCCTGCCACTTGAGCAGCGGGTCCACGATGGCGAAGCCGGCCAGCAGAGCACCCACGTTCATGAACAGGTAATAGAAATTGAAGCCTGTCGGGCGGGCACGCAGCGTGGTGAAGCGGCGGATGGAGGTGGTGATGCAGGGGCTCATGAAGGCCGTGCCGAAGGACATGATGCCGATACCGGCCATCACGAAGTAGCGGGAGGCATCCTGGCTGAGCTGCAGCACCTCGGTGCCGAAATCGGTACCCATGCCCAGAATCAGACGCCCGCCGATAAGCAGGGTGAAGCCGATGAGGTAGGTGCGGCGCAGGCCGATGATATCGCAGATGGTGCCCACTGCGAATACGAACAGGGAGATGAACAGCGTGTACATGCCCACCCAGTACGGGGCGTCCGCATCGCGGAAGCCGCAGTACTTGTTCAGGAACAGGGAGAACACGATGATGAGCGTAAAGTACGACAGCCCATCGAAGAACTGGATGAAGTTCGTGAGCCAGAAGTTCTTGCCGCACTCGCGCAGCACGCCGAACTCGGAGAAGTACTTGACGATGAAGTTTTGTTTGGTATCACTCATGATTTATTTCGGGTGGTATCAATATCAGGCCAGAACGGCGCCCTTACTGGCATTGGTAGCCAGCTTGCGGTAGCGCTTGAGCCACTTACTGGGGATTTCCTGCATGGTGGGTTGCCATACAGCTCGGCGGGCGGCGATTTCCTCATCGCTCAGCTCCACATTCATGCTGCGGGCAGGAATATCGATGCTGATGATATCGCCATCCTTCAGGAGTCCGATAAGACCGCCCTCGGCGGCTTCCGGGGAAACATGTCCGATGCAGGCGCCGTGCGTGGCACCGGAGAAACGGCCATCGGTGATGAGGGCCACGCAGTTGCCCAGGCCCTTGCCCATAATGTAGCTGGTGGGGGCCAGCATTTCCTGCATGCCGGGGCCACCCTTCGGACCTTCGTTGCGGATGACCACCACATCGCCGGGCTTCACCTTATCTGCCAGAATACCGGCGCAGGCTTCCTCCTGGCTCTCGAAAATCACAGCCGGGCCGCGGTGCACCATCATCTCGGGCAGCACGCCAGCCTTCTTCACGATGGCACCCTGCTCTGCCAGGTTGCCGAAGAGCACGGCCAGACCGCCATCCTTGGAGTAAGCGTTGTCCAATGTGCGGATGACGGCGGGATCCTGCGTGGAGAGCCCTTCAATCTGCTCGCCCAGGGTCTTGCCGCTCACGGTGGGCACATTGGTGTTCAGCGCACCGGGAATCTTGTTGATTTCGGCCAGGATGGTCATGATGCCACCGGCACGCAGCACATCGTGCATGTGGTAGCGGGAGCTGGGGGCTACCTTGCAGATGTTCGGCGTGCGCCTGGAAATTTCATCGATGCGCTTCAGGTCGTACTCAAAGCCGGCCTCGGCAGCAAATGCCAGGGTGTGCAGCACGGTGTTGGAGGAACCGCCCATGGCCATATCGCAGGTGAACACGTTGTCGATAGCCGCCTCGGTGATGAGGTCGCGGGGCAGCGGGCCACCCTGCTTTGCCATCTCCACGGCGCGGCGGGCTGCGGCGCGCCAGAACTCCTTGCGCTCCTCGGAAAGCGCCAGCAGCGTACCGTTGCCCGGCAGAGCCAGACCCAGCACCTCACACAGGCAGTTCATGGAGTTGGCGGTGAACATACCGCTGCAGGAACCGGCGCTCGGGCAGGCGTGGCACTCCACATAGTGCAGCTCTTCTTCCGTAATCTTACCGGCGGTGCAGGCAGCCACGGCCTCGAACACGCTGTTGAGGTCCAGGGCCTCGCCGTTGCGGCCCTTGCCCACGGCCATGGGGCCACCGCTGCAGAAAATGGTCGGGATATTGCAGCGCAATGCGCCCATCACCATGCCGGGCACAATCTTATCGCAGTTCGGGATGCAGATACAGGCATCGAATGCGTGGGCGGAAAGCATCGTCTCCACGCTGTCGGCAATCAGCTCGCGGCTGGCCAGGGAGAACTTCATGCCCTGGTGCGCCATGGCAATACCATCGCACACGCCAATGAGGTTGAACTCAATCGGGGTGCCGCCTGCCTTGCGCACCTCGTCCTTGATAAGCTCAGCCACCTTGTTGAGGTGCACGTGGCCGGGAATCACCTCGTTGAAAGAGTTGCAAATAGCGATGAACGGCTTCTTGATGTCCTCATCCGTCATGCCCGTGGCGCGCATCAGACTACGATGCGGCGCACGCTGAATACCTGCCTTGGTACGATCTGATAACATAGCGCGGCGACCTTAGCATAATTCCAATCAGATTACCAGCCAAAAATTTTTCAGGGCGAGTACGCAAGGTGCCGCATCATTTACCATGCCGGAAAAAACACCAAAAAGTGATTGACAAAAGAGTTAGCCTAAACTAAACTTTGGCCGTCTTCTTAAATTAGCCTAAGCTAACACACAAAAAATGAAAACCGAGAATCTGCGATTGAACCAGATAAAGATAGGCACAAGCGTGCACGTGGTGAAAGTGCATGGCGAAGGGCCGCTGCGCCAGCGCATACTGGACATGGGGCTGACCAAGAACGCCGAGGTGCAGGTGCGGAAGATGGCGCCGTTCGGCGACCCTCTGGAAGTGACGGTCCGGGGCTTCGAGCTGTCGCTGCGCAAGGCGGAGGCTGCCTGCATCGAGGTGAAGTAACTGCGAATTTCAAAAAATAACACACACAATGAAACGCACGATAGCACTCGCCGGCAACCCGAACAGCGGCAAGACCACACTGTTCAACGAGCTGACCGGCGCGAACCAGTACGTGGGCAACTGGCCCGGCGTGACCGTAGACCGCAAGGGAGGCCACCTGACCGAGCACGAGGAAATCGAGCTGCAGGACCTGCCCGGTATCTATTCCCTTTCCCCTTATTCCCCGGAGGAGGTGGTTTCCCGCCGCTACCTGCTGGAGGACAAGCCGGACCTGGTGGTGAACGTGGTGGACGCCACGAACCTGGAGCGCAACCTGTACCTGAGCTCCCAGATAATGGAGACCGGGCTGCCCATGATTATTGCGCTGAACATGTGCGACCTGCTGGCCGCCGAGGGCAGCAGCATCGACACCGCTGCGCTGAGCGCCCGTCTGGGGTGCCCGGTAGTGGCCGTCAGTGCGCTGAAGCAGACCGGCATGACCGAGCTGCTGCAGCTCATGACCGGTCCCCTGCCCGCCGCCCCGAAAACACTTACCTACTCAGCCCCGGTGGAGAAAGCTGTGGAACAGGTCATGGCCGAGTTCGGAGCCAACCGCTTTGAGGCCATCAAGATGCTGGAAGGCGAGGAACTGCTGCAGAAGGGCGCCGGCAAGGTGAAAGCCCATGTACTGGAAGATATCCGCATGGAGCTGGAAACCGGCATGGATGACGACGTGGCCTCCATCATCGCCGGCAGCCGCTACGATGCCATCTGCGCCTTTATCCCGCAGGTGCTGGTGCAACAGCCGAATCGCGAAAAATTCTCCCGGAAGGTGGATGCCGTGCTGACCCACCGCGTGGCCGGTCCCATCATCTTCGTGGCGGTCATGTACGCCATCTATTACCTCTCCATCAACACCGTGGGCGACTGGGGCACCGGCTGGGCGAATGATGTGCTCTTCGGGCCGGTGGTCGGTGGCTGGCTGGCCGGGTTCATCGGCAACGAAGCCGCCGGGGTGGAAGCCCTCACCATGTTCAGCGCGGTGCTGGCCATGATTCTGGTGTTCCCCGCCATGCTGCGCCGCCTGCATGATCTGAACATGAACGGCGCCTGGCTCTACATCATGGTAGCGCCCTTCGCAGTAGAATACGTCTGCCCGCACCTGCCGGGTTTCCTGCACACCGCGCTCATGGCCCTGCTCGGCGTTGCCAATGCCGTGCTGCTGGTGCTCTGCCTTGCAAAACCCGGCACTAAGGGCGTCAACAACTTCGGCAGCCGCACGCACAAGTTCTGCGCCAACCCCATGAAGCTCACGGGGCGCGCCGGACGCTGCGAGTTCATCGCCTGGTTCATCATCATGAGCCTGGTGAGCTTCGGCGTGGCCATGCTGGGCCGCACCTGCCTGGATTGCTCCCCGCAGCTGCAGGCCATCATCACCGATGGCATCGTAGCCGGTGTGGGGGCTGTGCTGGGGTTCCTGCCGCAGATGGCAGTGCTCTTCCTGCTCATGTCCATACTCGAGGACTGCGGCTACATGGCCCGTGTGGCCTTCATGCTCGACCGCCTGTTCCGCACTATCGGCCTGAGCGGCAAGTCCGTTATTCCCCTGCTCGTCTCCATGGGCTGCGGCGTGCCCGGTGTCATGGCCACCCGCACCATCGAAAACGAGAAAGACCGCCGCATGACCATCATGCTGACCACCTTTGTGCCCTGCGGTGCCAAGCTGCCCATTCTGGCACTCATCGGTGCCATGATCGGGCAGACCGCCACGGTGGCCACCGTGGCCTATTTCCTGGGCTTCGGCTCCGTTATAGTGGGCGGCATGATGCTGCGCAAGATGCACATGTTCGCCGGTGGCTACACTCCCTTTGTGATGGAACTGCCCGCCTACCACATGCCACAGGGGGCGAATATCAACCTGCGCGCCATGGAGCGCTGCAAAGCCTTCGTGCAGAAAGCCGGCACCGTCATCTTCCTGGCCTCCGCCCTCATCTGGACGCTCTCGAACTACACCTGGAAGTTTGAATACCTGAACACCGCCGAAAACGAGGCCGCTGTGGAACAGAGCATGCTGGCCGACACCGGCAACACCTTTGCCCCGCTCTTCACCCCGCTGGGCTGGGGCGACTGGAAGCCCGCCGTGGCCACCGTGACCGGCCTCATTGCCAAGGAAAACGTGGTGGGCACCTTCGGTGTGCTCTATCCCGCTCAGGAAGAACCCGCAGAAGAAGGAGCAGCAGCCGCTGCGGATGCCCCCGCAGGGGAGGAACTCCCGCGCACCCCGGATACCACCAAGGCCAACGCCCTGAGCGCCCTGACCATGGCACTCTGGCAGTGCGACAGCGCAGCCCGCACCACTCTGCCCGCCGAAGCAGCGGCAGAGGAAGAAGCGGCTGAGGAAGCCCCCGCAACAGCCAGCGAGGGCGAGAAGAACTTCATGGATTACGTGAACAGTGCTGTGGCCTTCCTCTTCCCCGAAGTGGAGGAAGACGAGGAGACCAGCGGAGTGGCAGCCAATGTGCGCGCCGCCGGGGCCTTCACCTCGCTCAGTGCGCTTTCCTTCATGCTCTTCAACATCCTGTGCGCCCCCTGTTTCGCCGCCTGCGGCGCTATCCGCCGAGAGATGAACAGTGCCCGCTGGACCTGGTTTGCCATCGGTTACATGAGCCTGTGGGCCTACGCAGTAGCCTTCATCACCTACCAGCTCGGCCTCTACATCACCGCCGGCACCCTCGGTTCCGCCCAGGTATTGGCCGGCATCATGCTCCTGGGCGTCATCATCCTGGCGCTGCGCCCGAATCCACACCGCCAGGACATTAACAAGTAACCCCACTTCACACACCGCACCACCATGGCAGACCTCATCATCATCCTCATCCTCCTGGGAGCAGCAGCACTTGCCATAAGGTCCTGCTTGCGTAAAAGCAAGGATGGAGGCTGCCCTGGCGGTTGCAGTGGCTGCGGCGGCAACTGCGGCTGCGGCAAGAAAGGCAAGAAGTAAGCCCCCCCTTCCCGACTGCCCTATACCCTACAACACACACACCCAGAGACTCCGGTCTCTATCAACTAATACAAATGAAAAAAACGAACATAATCGCAATGGCACTGGCCGGGCTCATGACCCTGCCCGTGATCGCAGCGGAAGCCTCAGAGCCGACGGCAGGAGAGATTCTCCAGGGTATCAACATGTTCACCCCTGAGGAAGGCGACCCCGCTTACAAAGTGAAAGCCAATGAGCAATACGGCACCCAGTGGGCCGTGGACATGGCATACGGGTACTGGCACAGCAACAACACATCCCCCGATGTGCATGACAATGCCAACCTCTTCCTCATTCATGCCCAGCTCAACCAGCGCCTCATCGAGGACAACATGAATGGCGGCACCTGGTTACGCGTCGAGTTTTCCGGTTCCTGGGGGCTGGATTCCCATTCTGATAAGACCAGCCGCATGTTCAGCGAGGGCACCGGCAGCGCCACCTATCCGCACGCCGATATCTACGGCGGGCACGAGGGTGTGCTCCCGGAAGTTGCGCTCATGCAGTATTTCAACAACAAGCGCTCCTGCATCATCGCCGGTATGGTGAACCTCACCAACTACTTCGATGCCGTGGGAATTGCCAATGACTCCTTCTCCTCCTTCACCAACGACGGCTTCATCAACTCCTCCGTGCTCGGCCTGCCGGATGCCAACCTCGGCATCGTGCTGCAGCATGAGATTGACTCCGCCAGCTACGCCATGTTCGCCGCCTCCAGCGAGGCCACCGGCTATGGTGATAATCCCTTCAAATTCCACGGGAATGACAGTTTCCTGATGGTGGGTGAATACGGCCGCATGCTGGCAGACGGTGCTACCACCATCCGCCTCAATCCCTTCTATCGATACATCGACAACATGGACGGCACCAGCAGCAACAACGTGGGGCTGGCCGGCAGCATTGAGCACGAAGTATGCGACTCGCTCAGCGTGTACAGCCGCGCCGGCTGGGCCGCCAGACAGGAGGCCGGCAACGGTTTCGACTTCACCTGCGGTGCCAACGTGAAGCTCATCCCCTCCCGCGAGGATGACTTCCTGGGCCTTGCTTTCGGTGTGTTCAAGGGAGCCTCCCCCGTCGATAATGACCGCGAGTACGTGGCCGAAGCCATGTACAGCCTCCAGCTGAACGATTACTTCAAACTGGTGCCGCACATCCAGTACATCGCCAACCCCGCCTACGACCCGGACAACAGCGACGTGGTCATCATGGGCGTGCAGGGCGTCTTCTCGTTCTGATGTGCCGATAATTGTTGTGCTGTAACGTGTATTGCAGTAAAAAGCCCCGCCGGGAAGTCGTGTGCCCGGCGGGGCAAACCTTTCGATATCGTGCTTGTAAAATGGGAATTTGAATTACGAATTACGAGTTACGAATTACGAAGTAAAAAGTTCC
>CALFTQ010000116.1 GCA_937916135.1 uncultured Verrucomicrobiales bacterium | reverse complement strand
CCCCCGGCTAGTGTTCTTACGCCCCTGCCGGGGCTGATTTCCCGCTCGCCTGCGGCTCGCCAAATTCAATTTAGTGAGTTTTTAGGTTCCCAATTTAGGAGTTCCGCGAGTTGCCACCCGATGCTGAAGATAGCATCGCTGCACGAATTCGTCATATCTGTTATAAAAACTGTACAGATTGCGCTGGTTTGGCTATGATGGAAGCGTCTTATATGAAAGGGGGAAACAACAATAAGTTCGCTGCGGCTCAGCGGCGGTTCATGGCGGGAGGAGTGCTGTTGCTGATGAGCGTGGCAGGTTTGTGTGGTGGTGTTTTTTCGGCCGAGCGAAGCATCCGGTCCATGAAGGCACAAGCAACTGAGCAGGCCGCGAAAGATGCAGAAGAGGGCCGGCCACAACTGGAACCCTGGTATGATGCAATTCTTCGGAAAGATGCCGCTACGCTGCGGCGACTGCTGGATTCCGGCGAGGTAGGAGAAGAGCTGTACCAGAAGGTTCTTTATGAATGTGCCATGCTGAGTTTCCCGGAGGGGGTGCGCATGATGCTGGAAATACCTGGGATTGATGTCAACGCTCCGGGGGATGATACCGGGAACTCGCCGCTGATGGTGGCCATGAATGACGAAGAATGCTTCCGGATGCTGCTGGCACGGCCGGAAGTGAACGTCAACCACGTCAACAATGGGTATCTGAGAGCCCTGGACTGGCTATTCATGCATCTCCACAACGGGAAAGTGGCGCAGATGCTTCTGAGTGACCCGAGACTGGATAACGACTATGACAAAGAAGACGTTCTGGTGGCTGTGATGAAGAACGACGTGGCAGCACTGCGGCGATTACTGCAATCTGGCAGGGCCCTTTCAACGCGCTGGCAAAAAGAGGCAAACAGGCACCTGCGAACAGCTGCAGCTATGGGAAACGCTGCAATTCTGCGCGAGCTTCTGGCCTTGCCTGGGCTTCAAGTGTTCGGCACCTACGATACCGATGACGAAAGTCCGCTGGCGCTGGCCATGGAGCATGGGCACGATGATTGCGTACACCTGCTGCTGACATATCCCTGGAGCCGAGAACATCGTGACTTGGAGTATCTGGGTGCCATGCTCGAAAAAGCCGCAGAACTCAGGCGGGTCGATTATGTGGAGCAGATTCTGAAACAACGCCAGCTCTGGTACTATGCGCAAAATGCATTATTTACAGCTGCTGAGCAGGGAGATTTGCCAATGATGCGCTTGCTGTTGAATTACCCTGGCGTGAATATCAACGACTACGACTTCAACATGTCATCGTACCTTCATAAAGCCGCTGAGCATGGGCAGGTCGCGGCGCTTCGACTGTTGCTTTCGCAGCCGGGGATATTCCTTGACCGCGTCAACTTTGATGGATATACGCCGCTTCAACTTGCCATGAAGCACGGGCACGCCGAATGCGTCCGCCTGCTGCTGGCCGCCACAAACGGACGGAAGATTCAAGCAGACATGCCGGAAGTCCCCGTCCTGCCGGGGGCCCTCCCGCTTGAGATACTGACCGCACAGCTCACGGAGGGACGCCGTCTCACACCCGAGAACCGCCCCTATAAGCACAGTGCGCTGCTGCAGGCGGCGGATGAAAGAGGCCTGCCAAAGCTGATCAAAGCCCTGAAAAAGCCGGGCACCAACATAAATGAGCGTAACAACCACTTCGAAACAGCACTGCACCGTTCGGCCTTGCTTGGACACATCCCTGCCGTTGCCTTATTGCTGAAAATGAAGGGCATCGACATCAACGCCACGGATGAAAGCGGTATGACCCCACTCCTGGGAGCAGCTCTGAACTCTTGCGCCGGTGCTGTAGAACACTTGCTGCAGGCACCCGGAATTCAAGTGAACCGCACTACGGTGTATGGAGATACAGCGCTGAATTACGCAGCCATAGGCGGAGATACCAAAGTGATTGACATGCTTCGGAAGCACCCGCAGACGAATCCGATGGCAACAGACTGCGATGACAGGACAGCACTGCACCATGCAGCCCGCTACGACAATGCTGCTGCCGTCAGGCTGCTACTGAAGGAAGTGCCGGAACTGGATGTGAATGCAAAAGATTGCAGAGGACAGACGCCTTTGCACATGGCCATGGAATACTGCGGACTGGATGCAGCAAAAGCCCTGCTGGAGCATCCGGGCATCAACGCAAATGCTCAGGATTCCCTCGGATTTTCCCCTGCTCACTACACCATGCGACTCAAAGAGGACGAGGTCGGAGTGAACGAAGACCCGGAGGGTATTCACCTTCTTGCAGCATACGGTGCCTCGTTGAACATCCGAGATATCTCCGGTCGCACTCCGCTGATGCTTGCAGTGCAACGAAATGCTAAGCAAATCGTGCAGGCGCTTCTGGCGGAACCCGGGGTAGATGTGAATGCGGCAGATAAGCTGGGCCGCACCCCGCTGCATTATCTGGCCATTGAAGAGGACACCGACATGCTGGAGCTCCTGCTGACTGCACCCGGCATCCACCTCCAGGCCAGGGATGTGTATGGCTTCACCCCCATCGACCTGGCGCGCAACTGCAACAATATCTCAGCCCTCACCCTGCTTCACGAAGCCTTACATGACAAATCTGCCGCTGACAACCTGAACAGGTAAACCGCATCATGACCTTGCCGGTTACTGCTGGGTGAGAGCTGTTTATATAGGAATGATTCTAAAAAGCTTATTCATGCTATCTCCAAGCGTCACCCGAGGAATCACCATGTTCAGGGCGCTTGACTTCCGGCAGCAAGGTAGTGTACAATGCGCCGTGCCATGTTACCTGTAGAGCAGATACGAGAGGAAATTCTGGGAGCCGTGAAAGAGCCGGGCTTCTGCGTGCTGCTCAGTGCGCCGACGGGCAGCGGCAAATCCACGCGAGTGCCTCGCATGCTGCTGGACGCTGGCTGGGGAGAACGGGGCACTATCATCGTGGTGCAGCCGCGGCGCCTGGCCGCGCGGCTGCTGGCCGGTTATGCAGCACGGCAATTTCCCTGCCGTCTGGGGCAGGAGGTGGGCTATACGGTGCGCTTCGATTCGCAGCGCAGTGCTGCCACGCGCATCCTGTTCGTTACCGATGGGATATTGGAACGCAGACTCACAGAGGACCCGGAGCTGCGCGGAGTCTCTGCCGTTATTTTTGATGAAGTACACGAGCGCCGGCTGAGCGGGGATCTGTGCCTCGCCCGCATACTGGAGCTGCAGCGCAGCACCCGCCCGGAAATCGGGATATTCGTCATGTCTGCCACACTGGAGCTGGACAAGCTGCAGCACTACCTGCCGCAAGCCACCGTGCTGCGGGCAGAAGGGCGGCTCTACCCGGTGCAGGTAAGCTATATGCCGCCGGTACCGGTGCGCAACAAGTTCGGCTACGTGCAGCCTCCGCCGGTGTGGGAGCAGTGCACCGCCGCGGTGCGGCAGCTCGTGGAGCAGGCAGACTGCGGAGATGTGCTCGTATTCCTGCCGGGGGCCTATGAAATCCGCCGCACGGTGGAGATTCTGGAACAAGTGGGGTGGATGCGCGGACGCGATGTCTACGCCCTGCACGGCCAGCTTACCCCGGAAGCTCAGGCCCGGGCCGTGGAATGCGGAAGCCGGCCACGTGTCATCGTCTCCACCAATATTGCAGAAACCTCCCTCACCATCGAAGGAGTGCGAGCTGTGGTAGACAGCGGCACCGCCCGCGAGGCCCGCTGGGATCCGCTGCGCGGGCTCTCCACCCTGCATGTGGTTCCAATCTCACAAGCTCAGGCAGAGCAACGCGCCGGCCGCGCCGGGCGTCTGGGACCGGGGCGCTGCATACGCCTGTGGAGCGAGGCAGAGCACGGTCGCCGCCCCCCCTTCCCCGCACCAGAGGTGCACCGGGCAGATATATCGCAAGCCTTCCTGAATCTGCTGGCATGGGGTTGCAGCAACCTGGACGATATCCGCCACTTCCCCTGGCCAGATGCCCCCACTGAAACAGAAACCACCCGAGCCTGGCAGCTGCTGGTGGCGCTGGGTGCAGCAAATGCGCAAGGTATCACCCCCACAGGGCAGCAGATGCTCCGCTATCCCCTGCCCCCGGTGCTGGCCCGTCTGCTGGTAGCAGGCGGGGAATTCGGCTGTGCCGCCGAAATGACCGCCATTGCCGCTTTGCTGCAGGGAGAAAATATCGCCCTGAGCTCCGGTCTGCACCCCAGCCTGCGACAGGAGGAGGATTTCACCGATTTCCAGGCCGAATGGCGCGCGCTGCAAACCGCGGCACGCCTGAATTACAACCCGCAGGAATGCAGCAAGCTCGGCATCATGGCCCGGGCAGCCCGCGAGGTGGCCCAGGCTTTCTGCCAAATGCAGCACCGGCAGGATACCGAACCGGATTTTGCAGCCCACCGCGCCGATGTTGTGCATGCCCTGCTGGGCTGCTTCCCGATGCATGTGGCAGTGCGTAACAACACAGCCACCAGCACGGCACGACTCTGCAACCGTCGCGGCGGCAGCATTGCGGCAGACTCCGTAGCCCGCAATTGCGAAATCTTCCTCGCTGCGGAAATGACCGAAGTGGGCGGTAAAAGCGTGGAAACCCGTCTGAGCCGCACCACAGCCCTGACCATAGCCGACCTCGACACGCACGAGGTCAACGCGGCTGTATATGACCCCGCCCGCAAGCGCGTGCTCAACCTCCGCCGCCTCCTCTACCGAGACCTCGTGCTCACCGAAAAAGAAACTGGCGATGCCGCCGCAGATGATGCAGCACCTCTGCTGGCAGAGCAAGTGCTGCGTGGCAACCTGCGGCTCGAAGGCTGGGATGGCCATGTGCTGCAATGGATCAACCGCCTCACTTGCCTGCGCGCTGCCATGCCGGAGCTGGAGCTCCCCGATTTCGGAGAGGAAGATCGCCTGGTGGCTATCACCATGCTCTGTGATGGTGCTGTAAGTTATAAGGAAATCCAGAACCGTCCGGTTCTGCCAATCCTCAGCGAATGGCTCTCCCCCTGGCAGCGAGAGAGCCTGAACAAATACGCACCCAAGGCCATCCGCCTGACCAACGGGCGCGAGGTGAAACTTCTTTACCGCGATGACGGCACCCCCTCCTTCGGGCTCAAATGCCAGCTGCTCTTCGGCGTGCCGCACACGCCCACCATTGCCGAAGGACGGGTCAAATGCCTGGTGGAAATTCTCGCACCCAACCAGCGTCCCTACCAGATTACTAGCGACCTGGCCTCCTTCTGGAGCAACGGTTACCCGCAAATGAAAAAAGACCTTGCAGGCCGCTACCCGAGACATGACTGGCCCGATACCGCCCCAGATGCAGCACACTGACACGCTAAGTCGAAAAAAAATCGCTCTGAGCGGCGCAGGTTCCCATGTGATCTGCCAACAATACGCTTGACTTCACCTCTGCATGCATTGTAGAATGAGTACGGGGTAGGGCATCCATCATCTTCTATTTTTCAAATTTTACGCTACGCACCTATATGAACATCGCAATGGTTGGCACGGGCTATGTGGGCCTGGTCAGTGGTACATGTTTTGCAGAAATGGGCAACACCGTGACCTGCATAGACGTCAACGAGAAAAAGATTACGGATTTACAAAATGGCATCATGCCCATATACGAACCGGGGTTGCAGGAGATGGTGCAGCAGAATGCATCCGCTGGTCGTCTGCGTTTCTCCACTAGTCTGGCCTCCTGTATTGATGAAGCAGACGTTGTTTTCTCTGCCGTGGGCACCCCGCCGGATGAAGATGGCTCTGCCGATCTGCGCTATGTGATTGAAGTAGCCCGGGAGTTCGGCCGCAACATCAAGAAGTATACCTTGCTCATCACAAAAAGCACTGTTCCCGTAGGAACCTGGGCAAAAGTGAAAGCAGCCGTGCAGGAAGAGCTCGACAAACGCGGCGTCAGCGTGCCTTTCAGCGTAGCGAGCAACCCGGAATTTCTCAAGGAAGGCACCGCCATTGATGATTTCACCAAGCCTGACCGGGTTGTCGTAGGCGTCGAGGACGAAAGCGCAGCCAAGCTCATGCGCCAGCTCTACCGCCCTTTCATGCTCACGGGTGATCGTGTACAAGTCTGCGACATTCCCAGCGCAGAAATGATCAAGTACGCCGCCAACAGCATGCTGGCAACCCGCATATCATTCATGAATGATATTGCCAACCTCTGCGAACTCGTAGGGGCCAATGTTGATGCTGTGCGCCGCGGCATCGGAGCAGATGACCGCATCGGCAAGAAATTCCTTTACCCCGGATGCGGCTATGGCGGCTCCTGCTTCCCGAAAGACGTGAAAGCCCTCATCCGCAGTGGTGCAGAGCTCGGCTACCGCATGAGCATCCTGGAGGCTGTAGAAGAAGTAAACGAACGGCAGAAGACCATTCCCTTTAAGAAACTTAAAGCCGCGATGCCAGAGCTGCAAGGCAAGACCATCGCCGTATGGGGACTTGCCTTCAAGCCGGGAACTGATGATATGCGAGAAGCCCCCTCGCTCATTCTCATCCAATCTCTGCTGGAAAAGGGTTGCAATGTGCGCGCCTTTGACCCCGTGGCCACAGAAGAAGCAAAGCGCCGACTGGGCAAGGAGACCATTACTTTCTGCGAGGATATGTATGAATCCTGTATCGATGCCGATGCCCTCGTCATCGTGACGGACTGGAAACAATTCCGCGTGCCCAGCTGGGCAGTGCTGCGAAAAACCATGCGCGGGCGCCTTATTATAGACGGCCGCAACCTATACGAACCAGCAGAAGTTTCAAACGAAGGATTTGATTACCATCGAATCGGCTGAAAATGAAGCCTTACGATTATCTCATCGTTGGAGCGGGTCTTTTCGGAGCCACATTTGCCCACCTTTCACACAAGGTGGGCAAACGTTGTCTGGTCATCGATAAGCGGCCGCATACGGGCGGCAACCTGTATTGCGAACAGCAAAACGGCATCAATGTGCATAAATACGGGCCGCACATTTTCCACACCTCGAACAAACAGGTGTGGGACTTTGTGAACAGTCTCGTTCCGTTCAACCGCTTCACTTACACTCCCGTGGCTGAGTTTGAAGGAAAGCGGTTCAACCTTCCCTTCAACATGAATACCTTCTACCAGATGTGGGGCTGCACCACACCGGCAGAAGCTCAGCGTATCATCGAACAACAGAAACAGGAAGCTCTCGCATCGATGCACGCAGCAGGAGCAACGGCTCCACGCAATCTGGAGGAACAGGCACTCTCCCTCGTGGGGCGCGATATCTACGAAAAACTCATCAAAGGCTACACGGAAAAGCAGTGGGGACGCCCCTGCACTGCGCTCCCGGCCTTCATCATCCGCCGGCTGCCGGTTCGTTTCGTATATGACAACAACTACTTCAACGATGCTTACCAGGGAATACCCACAGGCGGATACAATAAACTGACGGAGGCCCTGCTCTCCGGAATCGAATGCCGTGTGAATGAAGACTTCTTTACACGGCGGAAATACTGGGAAAGCATGGCAGAATTCATCGTTTTTACCGGCAGCATAGATGAATTCTACAACTACCGATACGGCCAGCTGGAGTACCGCACTGTCTCTTTCGAAGAAGAAACCTACCCCGTATCTAACTACCAGGGCTCCGCAGCTATCAACTACACCGCAGCACAGATACCCTACACCCGAATCATTGAACACAAACACTTCGAATATTTCGGAGAAGCAGTTCTCGACCTGCCTCACACCGTCATTACACGCGAATTCCCCACTGAATGGGCACCCGGAAAGGAGCCGCTCTACCCGGTAAATGATGCGCGCAACTCCGCCATCTACGCCCGTTACAAGGAACTCGCAGACAAGGAAAGCAAAGTCATTTTCGGAGGAAGGCTGGCAGAATACAAATACTATGACATGGCCCCCATCATTGAGCGTGTATTGGAACTGTTCGCAAAACCTGGCATTTTATCCTGAAAAAAGCACACAAATATAACAAAAAGACTGTACACAGCGCACTATTTATATATAATAAAAGCAGTTCTTTTCAACGAACAAGCCCCATGCGACATGCCTGACTCTACCTCCTCAGCACCCACTGTCTCTGTGCTGCTTCCTATATACAACACAAAGGTAAAGCACCTGCGCGAGGCCATAGAAAGCGTCCTGAATCAGACCTTCAGTGATTTCGAGTTGATTATCATCAACGATTCTCCAGAAAACACAGAACTGGACACCATCGTTGCCTCATACAATGACCCTCGCATCCGCTACGAGAAGAACGAAACCAACCTTGGCATCAGCTCGACTCGCAACAAGCTGATTGACCTTGCCCAGGGCGAATTCCTCGCCGTCATGGATCACGATGACATCTGCGCCCCTAACCGGTTGGAAAAGCAAGTGGGCTACATGCGCCGTCACCCGAAAGTGGGAGTACTGGGAGCGCAGGCCGAATCCCTTCCTGCAGGCAAGATTGCTTCCACCCCGGAATATGACATCGAAATCAAACTGGCTCTCATGTGGGGCTGCGTGATTATCCACCCCACAGCCCTTATTCGCCACAGCGTAATCAAGCGAACTGCGGTACGATATGAAGCGCATTACTCGCCGGCTGAAGACCACGCCATGTGGTGCCGACTCATTCCCCATACACGTTTCCACAACCTGCAGGAAAAACTGCTTACCTATCGGGTGCATAAGCACTGCACATCGAAGACACAGCAGAAGCGCATGCACGTTGCGGCAGAGGCCGTGCGCGTACTCGCCGAGCAGACCGCACCATCCCTCTACAAAGAGTATCTCATGACCGCACAGCAGATTACCCGTTTCAAGCTGTTCGGTATCATACCGCTGCTCAAAATTGTCCGACAGGGATACCGCAAGCGAGCCTTTCTTTTTGGCTATATTCCGTTATACTCCATCCGCACCAGTATCAAGTTCTGAGCATGCGGCATACTGAGCGGAACAATTTGCACCGCTGCCATCCATCTCACTTCTGCCGGATAAAATTCCCCTCATCAGGCAGTTTCGTAAGTTTCTATGCAGAATAAACAAGTCGGGGCAATTTACCTACTGCTTGGGGCACAGCTGCACCGAATAGCGAATCGATTGATATTTCAGAATTTACGAGATAAAGAAAAGTCAGGATAGCGAATCGTTGTTAATTATTCCAACGCGTATGAATAAGTCTGCGCTTGCGCATATGAAGGAAATCGTATACAATACCATCACGGCAGGGAATAGGATTCCCGCCACAGATACAGAACATCGCAAGCCACACAGAATCACGAAGATGATTAAGGTAGCAATCGTAGGATACGGGAATATCGGCAAGTACTCAGTAGATGCACTGCGCGCTGCGCCTGATATGGAATTGGTAGGCATTGTACGCCGCGCAGGCAGCGCACCCGTACACGGAATCAAAACGGTGACGGACATCACCGAGCTGGGTGCGGTGGACGTGGCCCTGCTCTGCACCCCGACCCGCAGTGTGGAGGAGACCGCCCTGCCCCTGCTGGCCAGGGGAATCAACACCGTGGACAGCTATGATATACACGGCGGAATCGTAGATTTGCGCCGCTCGCTCGGCGCGCAGGCCCGGGAGAACAAGGCCGTTTCCGTGATTTCTGCCGGGTGGGATCCCGGTTCGGACTCTGTAATACGCACTATGATGCTGGCCATGGCCCCCAAGGGGATCACCTACACGAACTTCGGCCCCGGCATGAGCATGGGCCACAGCGTGGTGGCTCGCTCCAAAGCAGGCGTGAAGGATGCCCTCTCCCTCACCATCCCCACGGGGTCAGGGGTACACCGCCGCATGGTCTACGTGCAGCTGGAGGAAGGCGCCGACTTTGCCGAGGTGGAAGCCGCCATCAAGGCCGATGACTACTTCTGCCACGATGAAACGCACGTAAAGCAAGTGCCGGACATCGATTCCCTCCGCGACATGGGCCACGGCGTGTACATGGAGCGCAAGGGAGTATCCGGCACCACGCAGAACCAGATTTTCAAGTTCGAAATGCGCATCAACAACCCGGCGCTCACCGCCCAGGTGATGGTAGCCGCCGCCCGCGCCAGTATGCGCCTGGCCCCAGGTTGCTACACCCTGCCGGAAATTCCGCCCATGGACTTCTGCCCCGGCGATCGCGAAACACTCATTGCCCAGCTGGTGTAAGCACTGGCAGTTCATTTTTCAACCGGGACAGGCACCGCCTTGTCCCGGTTTTTCTATTATGGGCGCTTTCTAGACGGCATGTCGTATTTTATCCGTAGCAGGCGGTGTGAAAGTGCTTGCCAAAGCGCTCTGAAGATGCTAAAGTGCTGGGGAATCGGCGAGAATCATGGAAAACATCCTGGAAATTTCAAATCTCTGCATGCACTTTCCGGTGCGTGGCGGGGTGTTTGGTCGGCGGATAGGTACACTAAAAGCGGTGGATGATGTTTCATTCAGCATCGCCCCCGGGGAGACTCTGGGTCTGGTGGGAGAAAGTGGATGTGGGAAAAGCACCATCGGCCGCTGTATCGTACGCCTCCTGGAACCAACTTCCGGCACTATCCGGTTCATGCACCATAATGTAACACACCGTTCACAGTGGCGCCTGCGCAGTCTGCGTCGCAAGGTGCAAATGGTATTCCAGGATCCGGCAGGCTCGCTGAATCCACGCATGACCGTGCGCCACATCATCTCCGAGCCGCTGGAAATCCACGGTCTGGGCACAAGTGCCAGCCGCCGGCGCCGCGTAGCCGCACTTCTGGATCTGGTGGGGTTGCCCTCTACCGCTCTGGAAAAATTTCCTCACGAGTTTTCCGGCGGCCAGCGCCAACGCATCGGCATTGCCCGGGCTCTGGCGATGGGGCCGAAACTTCTGGTTCTGGATGAACCGGTAAGCGCGCTGGATGTCTCGGTGCAAAGCCAGGTGCTCAATCTTCTGCTGAATCTGCAGCAGGAGCTTAACCTATCCTACCTTTTCATATCGCACGACTTATCCGTAGTGCGGCATATTTCCGACCGTGTAGCGGTCATGTACATGGGCAAGATTGTAGAGATGGCCGATGCAGACCGCCTGTACGATAATCCCTGCCACGCCTACACCCGCGCCCTGCTCTCGGCCATCCCTATTCCGGATCCCACGATCAAGCAGCGCACTCCGATCCTGCCCGGGGATGTTCCATCCCCCATAGACCCGCCGCCTGGCAGTGCCTTTGGTCGCCGCATCAACCACCCCTACCTCGATGCTACAGTGGGTATGGACCTTACCCCCCGCGAGCTGGTACCCGGCCACTGGGTAGCCCCTGACCCCTGTGCCGTCTCGCTCACAGTTTTACAGAAACTGGGACAGGATATTTACCAGTAACTCAAATCGTGGCACCCCTGGGGGTGTCGGGATGCTCACATTCCGACCTCAATCCAGTCCAGCCGCTCCGCCATCCTGGCACAATGAAGCCGGGTGGGCAGCTGCAGTTCATCAAGTGTGGCACGCATGGCAGCAGTTGCCTTGGCGGGGGTATTGCACTCCGGGCTGATATGAGCAAGAACGAGGTGTTGCAAGCCGGGGTGACCGATGGTGCGGATAAACTCGCAAGCCTGCTCGTTGGAGAGATGCCCCCAGCGTCCGGAGATTCGGCGGATGAGATCCGGTGTGCGGCCGCTGTTCTTGAGCATATACGGGTCGTAGTTGGACTCCAGGTAAAGCCCCTGTACTCCTTCAAGCATCCCGGGCATTTCCCGCATAATGATGCCTGTATCCGTCACGTACCCCAAGCGCACCCCTTCACATTCAAATACATAACCCAGCGGGTCCAGCGCATCGTGACTCACGCAGAAGGGGGTCACGCTCAGAGCCCCCACCCGCACGGCCTGCCCGGGTTCCAGACAGGTGAACACACCATTGGGCGCCATGCCTCGCAAATCCTTTGCGAGGTAACGGCTGCAATAGATATTCAGAGCGCGCTTTTTGGAAAACACGCCGAGTCCACACACGTGGTCCTGGTGTTCGTGGGTGAAGAACACGCCGGATATTTCCGAATCATGCAGCCCGCACGCCTCCAAGCCCTTGCGAATCCGGAGCGCGGAGATTCCAGTATCTACCAGCACATGAGTGCCACCGCCGGAAATGACGGTGGCATTCCCCCGGCTGCTGCTGGCCAGCACGGAGAAGCGGATCATGACTGCGGAACCACGGGCTTCAGCTTCACATCCTCCGGCTGGAGCGCACCTGCAGACTTGCCGTAAAGCCTGCCTGTCTGAGCTTCAAGGAACCGGGTAATGTTCTTCGCCGTTTCTTCGCTGTTCAGGCCGGCACCATTCTGAGACTTCATCATGATGCTGACAGCCTCCTGCAAGCTGTTGACCGTGCCAGTGTGGAAATAAGGTGCAGTGAGCGCCACATTCCGCAAAGTGGGCACGCGGAACATATCCTTATGCTCTTCCTTCCTGGTGAAGTCTCGCAGGCCGAAAGCACCTTCCTTATAATCAGCAGGCGTAGCCAGGGAACGCATATCGGCATGGGTATTGATGTATTCGAAACTGATACCGCCCAGCGCAGGGCCACTGTGGCAGGTGGAGCACCCCAGCTCCACAAAGGATTTCATGCCGGCTTTCTGGGCGTCGGTAAGAGCCTTTTCATCTCCTTTCAGGTAAAGGTCAAATGCAGAATCCGGCGTCACGAGAGTCTGCTCGTAAGCTGCAATGGCCTCGGTTATAGTATCGGCATTGATGCCGCGGTCACCGAACACATAGGCAAAGAGGGCCACGATTTCCGGGTCATTGGAAAGCTTGTGTGCAATGATATCCCAGTCCTCAGCGCAGGTGAACCCCATCTCCACAGGGTTCAGTGGCGGGCCTCCGGCTTGTTCCTTAAGATCAGCAGCGCGGCCATCCCAGAACTGGCGGATGTGACCGGCAGCATTCAGATTAGTGGGAGCATTCACGCCACCGAGCTGCGGCAATCCATCCGGGCCGGGCACGCCTTCAGACTTGGGCAGATTATCCGTGCCGCCGCGCGTAAGGTCGTGGCAGGATGAGCAGGAAACCTTATTATTGGTAGAAAGGCGACCATCATAGTACAGCAGATGCCCCAGGTAGATCCGCGCAGCCTCTCGTTCTGATGCCGGCTCCACTGCGGGAGAAATGGGTGCAAAGGTGCGGGCTGCAGCTCCACTTTCCTTATACCTCTGGCGCAGCACTGCTACATCATACGGCGTGAGCCGGGAGCCGAAATGCACCACACTGTAGGAGGCCGGGGGCATGCGGCGCGTGCGCAGCACGTAGTCCATCTTCAGGTAATCCACATTGCCGGAGCGCACACTGCTATCCGGGGTGAGAGTGAACGCACGCCTGGCACCCTCCACGTGATCTCGCATAAGGCCGAAGGAGAAGAAGTTAAGGAATTTGCTATAGGTGGCTCCCTGTGCATGGCAGGCGGCGCACTTCAAATCAAGCACCTCCTTAGCTACAGCATCGGCGATAGCGGGGTCCATAGGCGGCAGCTGCGTGGATTCATGCATGGAATCCACAATGCACTGCGAGATTTTTCCACCTACCGTGGCAACCACACCGGTAGCAGCCAGAATCAACACGTATTTCCAGATAGAATGCTTCTTGTTCATCTTGTCTGTGAGAAAGGTTTCAGCGTTGCTATTCTAACACAGCAGACACAACAGGCAAGCAGAAAAAGTACGGGCAGACTTGATAAAATGGTAATCCGTGCTAAAATGCAGTCATGAGGAAACTGTTTCCGAGTCTCGTGCTGCTTGCGCTGCTGAGCCACTGCGCCCGGCAGGAGGCCTGCGTGCCGATTCAGCCCGAGCCCGCCCCCACCACCATTGCAAAACCGGCTCCACCAATCCGGCAGATTCGCGTGCACAGCGTGAAGAATGGCGAGGGGACTCTTTACATGCCCACCGGTCTCTGCTATCTGGACGAGGTGGTGCCGGGAATCAGGGTGAATTTGCGCTACTGTGGCAACGACAACTTTGTAGGCCGCCCGATAGCCGGCTACACTACGGGCAAACGCGCCATTCTGCGTCGAGATGTGGCAGAATGCATCAAGCGGGCCCAGGCAGAACTGAACGCCAGAGGGCTTGGCCTGCTGGTATGGGATGCCTACCGCCCCCACCGTGCGATGGAAGATTTCTATGCCTGGTCGCGCACGGATGATATCCGCATGAAAGCACAGTACTACCCGAACATAAGCAAGAAAGGCATCTACGATGGAAAATACATCCGCCGGCGTTCGGAGCACAGCCTCGGTATAGCCGTGGATGTGACCATCATTGACCTGTCCACAGGTGAGCAGCTCGATATGGGCTGCGGATTTGACTTTCTCGACCCCAGCTCTGCCACGCGCTACGCAGGAGTCACCCCGGAGCAGCACGCGAACCGCATGCTCCTGCGTGATACGATGGATCGCGCTGGCATGCGCAACTACAAGCGCGAATGGTGGCACTACTTCCTGAAGAATCGTGGTGATACCATCCGCTATGACTTCCCGCTCTGCGACACTCTCATACCCCGTTCCTGATTCCATGCCATGAAAAAGATGCTGCTTAATCTGCTTATACTCCCTTTTCTGCTATGCCAGTGCGTGCAGGATGCGCTCATGGTGTATCCCGGGCAGATGCCGCACGAACTCTGCTACCTGGACGAAATGGTGCCGGGCATCAAAGTGGATTTGAAATACTGCGGCTATGATAACTTCGTAGGCCGCCCCATAAATGGTTACACCACAGGTCACCGCGCCATTCTGCGCAAAGACGCGGCAGCAGCACTCGGTAAGGCTCAGAAACAACTGGCCGCGCGTGGACTGGGGCTGCTGGTGTGGGATGCCTACCGCCCCCACCGCGCGCTGCTCGATTTCTACACATGGTCACTCAATGACGATGACCGCACCCGCGCTGAGTTTTACCCGAATATCACCAAACGGGGTATCTACGAAAACAAGTACATAGGTCTCAGTTCCGAGCACAGCTGGGGCGTAGCAGTGGATATCACCCTCATCAACCTGCGCACAGGCAAGGAACTGGACATGGGCGGGCGCCATGACCTGCTCGATGCCAGCTCTGCCACAGAATACGCAGGCCTGACCCCGAAGCAACAGGCCAACCGTCTGCTTCTGCGCGATACCATGGCCTCCGTCGGAATGAAAAACTACAGCAAGGAATGGTGGCACTTCTATATCTTCCCTATGGGAACCTGCCACCAGTATGATTTTCCGCTGGATGACGAGTTGAAATAGACTTGATTAACACCCACGCAAAGCATAGAATACCCCTATGAACCACCTGCTCTGCACCTGTGCTGCCGCTTTTGCATGCCTGCTGGCTGCATGCTCCACCTCTCCGGAAATGGAGGGTGTGGCCATGCGCGTGCAGGAAACGCGCATGAATAATGCCCTGTATGCCAAGTCTGCACGCATCCGTGTATGGAAAGATACCAGCAGGAAAAGCAAACACGGCTGGTATATCAACAGCGAACAGGAAAACAAATTCACGTTGCCGGAAAATGAATTCAAAACGGCGCGCTACCTCGTCATCACCCACGGCTACACAGCATGGAGCGGGAGAAATGCAACCACGCTGGAATCCTTCCCCAGACACGTGATTGAACTGGAGTGGATTGATGCAAGGGGGAACACCATGGGCGGAATTGACCTGACCGGGCTGACCCGGGAATCCCAGTTCAGTGAGCTTACCGCTGCAGATTTTCCCTTTGTCCTTCCGGATAAAGCTTATATGCAGTTCTTTGCTCTACCCACAGTGGCCAAGGCATTTGAGGTAGTGAAACAATAACAATCCGGCTTCTGCTGATTATTCCGGCACACAGCAGGCATTGTACGGATTTGCTCCCGCATCCAGATGGAAGCTGTGTTTGCGGAAAAGCTCCGTTATCTCCTTATCCAGCGCACGGTCCAGCGGCAGCAGCTCACGGGTTTCCGGCGTGGGCATGGCACCGTGCTGCAGGAGGATGTCGAGCATCTCCACCTTGCCACGCAGCCGGGCATCCTCTTTCTCGCTCTGCCCGAGGCTGGCGTAGCGTATGCTCTTCAGGCATGCATCTACGGGTGAGTGACCGTTTTCTCCGGCGGGCAGAGCATTCGGCTGGTGTCCCAGGGAAAGCAGCCAGCGCACGGCCTCCGGCGCGGGTGTATCAGCCCCGGCCACAATCTGCAGCAGCGTGCAGTTCTCACCCTGGAATACCAGCTCGCGCGGCGGCTGGGGCAGAATACCATCCTCTATCAGTTTCTGCCAGGTGGGCAAAGAAGCCTGAGGACTCAGCAGGAACAGACCCGCCAGTTCACTCGTCCCCAATTGGTAGCCATGGCGCAGAAACCAATCCAAGATTTCTCCACCGGTATCATCCGAATACAGCATCGAAAACCGAACCTTTTCCACAAACCAATGAGCAGGTATGCTGTCTGCCACAGATACCCCCCTGGCATGCATCCAATCCAGCAGCTCCAGGCGCTGATCTGCCGGCATGCATTCTGTGCCGGGAGCAGCGCAGTACAGCACCGGAGTCAGGAGACGCGACAACTCCGACGGGCTTACCCGCTCTGCGATAAGCTTGAACAAAGGCACATCCTGCTTCATCAGGGCCAGTACGGCCAGAGCCTCCGTATTTCCCGCCGCATTTCCGGTAGCGAGGAAATCATGCAATGACTCACGAGCAGAAGCAAAAGAGCACTTGGAAACCCAATCTGCGGACAAGCGGAGGGAAAGCTCCACCAACCAATGAATCTCAGCTTCATCCTCCTCCATGTTGAACACCCAATTCTCCCTCACGAGCTGATAGTTGGCCTGTACGGCCTGGGTCGTCAGGTAGGAATCGAGCCCCCGCAAGCGCTGCACATCTTCTACCGCCAGAGTCGCATGTGCCGCCGGGGTTCCGCCCCATTTCCAGCCATATAGCCACCCATAACCACCGAGCAGAACCAGCGCAGAAAGCCCCAGCGAAATCGCCGCACTCGTTTTAAGTAGCTTCCTGAGTTTCATTTGGTGTAGGCGTTTGAGACAAGTGCTTTTTCTCCGGCCTGAATGCGCAGCATCTCCATCTGCAGGCGGGTGAGTTCCTCATTGAAATGCACCGGAGTGAGCGGGCGCCAGGTGCCGATGCTCTGCATGTGCAGCATCACCCGGCGGAGATGTCCGGCCAGCGGGGAATCCATGTCCAGCACCGGCTCAATCAAGCGGGATGCCTCGGAAAGATGCCGCTTGCTGGCAAGGCGCGAACGCGGCCCGGCCTGCGCCATATTGTCGAACCGGAAGCCCACATCCATGAGATAGGCGTGCTCCAGAGCAAAGGGAATAGAATTCACTCGCTCAATGTCCAGGTAGATGCACACACGGCATATCTGCTGCAGGAGCCCGCAGATGACAATGGCGGGCAGCACCCGGCCACTGTTCACCATCATATCCAGCGGCTCGCCCTTGATGCGCTCCATGGCCAGATGCCAGGTACCATCCGCCTCCAGCAGCTCCAGCGGAGCCGCGATGTTCGGGTGGTCGATTCGCGCTTGCAAGCGCGCCGTTTCCACAAAGAAACGTACCTTGCGGTCATCCTGCATGGCGGCGGGGCGCAGACTGCGCACCAGCACATCGCGGCTCATGTTCTTCTGCGTGGCCGCATAGGTCACCGTATCTGCATCCTCACTGAGAACGGAGGAGAGGATATACTGCTGAGCCACCACGCGCGGCAGACTGTAAGCGGAATAAGGCATCTTTTTCGAGCAGGTCAACCATCGTAACCGAGTTTGAGCACCGGGAGCCCCTCCACGGCATGCTCCCAGACTTCAGCGGGGATGATGAAATCAAGATAGTACTGAGTCTCGCCGTTTTCATCCTTCTCCGCTACACGCTCCATAGTGACTTCGTATTCCTCCAGCCCCAGAATGGTAGGATACACGGCATTCACCTGATTGGCGGGGATGCTGAGCACGTAATCCATTTCCTCTTCACCCTGGGCGCGTTTCGGCAGGAAGATGTAGATATCATCCCACACCACAGAACCGGTCAGTTCCACCGGCAGGTCGAGCACATTTCCCAAAGGCCGGCTGTTGTAAATGGATTCACCGTTCACCTTCATCCAGGCACCCACGCGTTTGAATACCTGCACAATGCCCTCGGGGATGGAGCCGTCTGCCTTCGGGCCGATGTTCAGGAGCAGGTTACCCCCCTTCGCTGCGCACTCCTGGAGCTGGTAGATGATGGTTTCCGGGCTCTTGTAGTTCTCATGGTCATCCTGGTGGTAGCCCCAGCGGTTACCCACTGTCATGCAGGCCTCCCAGTCGCGGCCGGGATACCCCTCGCGGGGGATACGTTTTTCCGGGGTGGAGAAATCGCCCTTGGAGAAGTCCAGTTCCGTGGTATCCAGGCTCGGGTCGAACCCGCTGAAGGAATACAGACGGTTGTTGAACAGCACACCGGGGTTGGCATCGCGGCAGGTCTGCATGAGCTCCTGCGCCTTCCAGGCCTCGCCGGAGAGATTGCCCTGAGAGTAGTCCCACCACATGATGTCGATGGGGCCATAGCTGCGCACCAGCTGGCGCACCTGCGTGTGCAGATATTCCTGATAAGCGGCATGGTTGCGGGGAATCTGTTTTTCCTTCAGCATGCGTTCCTGCCCCACGGGGTAGCACAGGTCGCGGCAGATGGTATTGTCGTAATCCTGCTGGTGCCAGTCAATCACGCTGTGGTACAGGCCCACCTTCATCCCGGCTTTGCGGGCGGAATCCGTAAACTCCTTCACAATATCGCGCCCCAGCACAGCGCCGGAGCAGTAGTCGGAGTTGATGGCATCAAAGAGTGCAAAGCCCTCGTGGTGTTTGGAGGTAAGCACCATATAGCGGCAACCTGCCTCTTTGGCCAGCTCTGCCCAGGCTTCCGTGCAGCCCTCTGCCGGCTGGAAAAGCGGCAGAGCCTCAGCGGCGTAGGTATCTGTGTCCAGCCCCAGGTTGCACTGAATCCACTCACCACCACCGGGCACCCCCTTGAAATAACCGCCCAGCCCGGAATACAGACCATAGTGAATAAACATCCCGAACTTAGCATCGCGCCACCACTTCATGCGGGCATCGCGCTGTTCCTTCGTTTCCTGCTGAGCTGCCGGGGCAGCCTGAATCTCCTGAGCAGGGCTCAGATTCCCGAACAACATTGCGGCCACCAGCGGATAGATGAAATTACGAACTCTCATTACTGATAATACTCTCAAAATTGCCTGTTTTTGTCAATAATATTGAGACATGGCGGTAAGATGGAAATCAACGGTTCACCTGCACGCGGAAGGTTGATTCGGCCTCGTAATGGGGTGGTGCGGTGGCGCGGAGGCTGTGGATTCCGGGTTTCAGGCGGGCGTACCACTTGCCATTGCGCTGCTCCACGTGCAGAGTCGGGCTGTGCCAGGTGGTGGTGGCGGGCGGCAGGGTTGATTTCAGCTCAACCAGGGCTCCGGAATGCGGGAGGGTGGGTTCCAGGGTCAGGGTGCTGCCATTGGCCGGGATGAGGATGGCCGGCGGGCGAGTATCCGCCTGGGTCTCAGCCAGGGCATACAGGTGCTTCCGCGTGCTGGTGGCATACCACTCCGCATAGCGCGAATCCAGGATGGCGCGGCCATCCGCATCGAATGTTCCGCGCGGGAGCTGCTGCAAATCCTCTGCGGTGGCCAGTTCAGTGCGGCGGCAGCTGGGCGGTGTGGCCGGGGTTGCCTGGCTGCCGGTGCGGCGGTCAATCTCCACCCGGTGCAGAGAGTCCGGCATCTCCGGGAAGGTCGCGGGGGTATCCCGGTGCAGCAACTCGAACACACGGTGGAAAATGGGACCGGCCCCGCTCACCCCGCTGATTTCCTGCATGGGCGACTGGTCGAAATTGCCCACCCAGACCCCCACGGTGTATTCAGTCGTGAAGCCCACGCACCAGTTATCGCGGAAGTTGGAAGAGGTGCCCGTCTTGGCCGCCACGCGGAAAGGGAAGCGCAGGTTCGGCGCCGTGCCGAAGGAAGGCACACGGGCCTCCGTATCACTCAGCACATCGGCCAGGCGGTAGCAGTCATGCGGCGGCAGCAGTTCCACGGGCTTTTCCTCCCGCAACGGCATCCGCGTCTGCAAGGGCAGCATCGTTCCCTGCCGCGCCAGCACTGAGTAGGCCTGCACCAGCTCGCGCAGGGTAATATGCGCATTGCCGATAGCCAGGCCCAGGCCGTAATCCTGCGCCGTTCCCGGCAACTCGAAGCCCAGTGCTCGCAGCAGGCCCATGCACTCCTGCACGCTGCCATAGCGGTTCAGCGCCTCCATGGCCGGGATATTCTGCGAGCAGGCCAGCGCCTGGCGGATGGAGATGGGGCCCATGTAGTGCTCCTCGTAATTTCCGGGAGCCTGCACGCCATCCGCGCTGCGGTAGAGGGTGGGTACATCCGGCAGCACCGTGCCGGGCCAGGCTCCGTGGCGGAAGGCCATGAGGTACACAAAGGGCTTGAGTGTGGAGCCCGCCGAGCGCGGCGTGGCAGTGCCATCCAGAGCACCGCCGCGCTCACTTTCCGGGCAGGCGGCGGGCAGCGCCACCAGCACCTCGCCCGTGCGGTTATCCGCCACCACCACGGCAGCCTGGGAAACATTGCGGCTCTGCAGGCGCTCCACTTCCTCGCGGGCAATAGTGGCGCAGCGGCTCTGCAGCGTGGCATCCAGCGTAAGCTGCCCGGGCACCCCGCCCGCCGCCGCGGGGGCATTGATACTGCGGGGCTGCACGCCCAGCGGGGCGGTCATTTCCTCCCCCAGCCGCAGCAGAATCAGGTTGCGGCGCTTGAGAGCAGTCTGCGGGTGCCTCACGGGGTTGAGCTGAGTGGGCGATTTCACCAGCGCCACCAGCAGGGCAGACTCCGGCACGGTCAGTTCCCCTGACCCCTTGCCGAAATAAAAACGGGCAGCGGTCTCGGCGCCGCGGCACATGTTGCTGAAATCCGCCCGGTTCAGGTAGGCGCGCAGCAGTTCCTCTTTGTTGTGGGTCATTTCCAGCCGGCGGGCTTGCAGCATCTCCCGCAGCTTGGAGCGCAGATTCCGCGGCGCAGGCGGGCTGTACATCTTGGCCACTTGCATGCTGATGGTGCTGGCACCGGATTTCCCCTGCCCGCTGAGCTGCTGCCAGGTGGCGCGCAGCAGGGCCAGAGCATCCACCCCGCCGTGGGAATAAAAGCGCTTGTCCTCCGCCGCCAGCAGGGTGCGCACCAGTTGCGGAGGCAATTCCCCCAGCGGCTGGCAGCGGTAGCCATCCTCCCCCGGAACATAGCCCAGCAAGGCACCGTGGCGGTCAAGCACGCGGGCATCCCCCGGCGGCGTGAGCTGCGGCAGCGGCACGCAGAGCGGCAGCAGCCAGTACGCCGCCGCTGCGGTGCCCAGCAGCACGCCTGCGGCAGTCAGCACTTTGAAACGCAGCTTCACCGCGGGGCTACCTCGAATTGCTGCGGAATGCTCAGGCCATGCGCCTGCGGACGGTACATGAGCTCCACCTTGGCACCGGGAGCCGTCACGCGGCCACTGCGCACCACGCGGGCCACATAGCTCACCACCAGCTTGCCGCGGTTGTTCCAGTTATCCACGAAGACGCGTACGCGGTCCTTCAGGAACTCGCGGTGGCTCACCGCCGAGGACTGCCACCACAGGCGCCCGGAGCTCCCGCTGAGCCCGGCGGGAAGCCCCTGGCTGCCCAGCTCCGGATCCACGGCTTCAAAGGCGGCGGGCAGGCGGTCCTCCAGCACCACATAGCGCAGGTTGCTGCCGGCAGAGGTGGCCGTGGCATTCAGCGTCACGCGCACCACGTCGCCCACGCGGAAGGAGCCCACGGGCTTCCAGCTGCCATCCGGCTGCAAGGCCTCGTAGCGGCGCTGCACGGCAAAGCCCTTGTCCACCACCTGTTCAGGCTGCACATGCCTGAGGTAGCCCTCCGCCTTGCCGTAAACATACACCGGGTTCTTCTCCACCTTGAAGGGAACCATGGTGGAGCTGGCCAGCAGGGCGTACGCCTGCGGGGTTGCTGCCGTCACCGTCTCACCATTCAGCAGCGCCTTAGTCTCGCGCTGACGGCTGGCTACCACATAGCGGGCCACGCTCAGCGTCATCCAGGCATTGCGCCAGGTGGAATACTGTCCGGCTTCATCCAGCACGTAGCGGCGCAGCATCTCGGCTGTGGCGGGTGCTTTCGGGGCTTCCTCCACCGCCAGCAGGCACTGCAGGGCGCGCAGCGGCGGCAGGTGGTAATCCTCATCCCCGGCTGCCTTGGTGGCCTGCGCCTTCTTCTTGAGCCCGGCGGCCTGCTTGTGTTTCAGCACACGGGCAGCAAGAGCCAGCGACCAGCGCTCCTGGGCAGAAAGCGGCTTACTCTGGTTTTCCACCCGCTTCAGCACCTTATCCAGCTCACGGTTTTCCAGATTGCCGGTCAGGGCCAGGCCCACCAGGGCCATATAGGGGCGGGAGCCCGCGGCATCCAGCGCATTCGACAGGTCGCATTTGTCGTGGAACGCATTGCCGATTCCCATCAGCAAGCGCACCATGGAAACATAGGGCGAGAACTCGCAGGCCTCAGTGCCGCCGTCCCAGTAGGTATAGCCGCCGTTTTCATAATCGTAACGCCCCTTCTTGAGAGCCCGGCGTGCCAGGCGGGAATCCACATCCGCCAGCACTTCCGCCACGTTCTTACCCTCCGGGAAGCTGATACCCAGGGCCGCCTTGAGTTCCTGGTGGTAAATCCAGGGGATGGCGGTAGAGCTGAGCTGCTCGCTGCAACCGTAGGGATAGGTGAAGAGATACTGCAGCGGGTAGCCGATGCCCCCCAGCGGATTCGTGGTGAAGCTCACCTCCACCCTGGCATCCGGGCGGAAGTCACCCCGCATCCACTGGCTCAGGTTACCGGTCTGGCCGGGCTGAATCACTGCGTTGAAATCCTCGCGGATATAGGGCATGGGGGGCACGGCATCGAAGCTCAGCTGCACACCATCCGAGCAGCGGGCCAGCATGCTGCCATAGGGGGCCGTCTCGGCCTGCACCTCCCATTGCAGTTTCACCAGGCCGGTGCGGTTCACCTTGATGGGGAAATGCACCGTGACCGGGGCATCCCCCTGCAGGGTGACAATCTGGTGGCGCTGCGGCAGCTGCACATTCTGCCCGCCCATAGCCACAATCCAGCGGATGGGGGTGCCGTTGGCCGCCTCGGGAAGCTCGGCGGGCAGCATGCTCAGCGTCACCGGCAGCATCAGTTCGTCGCCCTCGGTGGCGCTCATGGGGGCCATGGGCGCCAGCATCACCGGCTTGGTCACGTGGTAGCCGGCTTCGCCGGAGCCGAATTTGTCCCCCGCTGCGGCCACAGCCATGAGGCGGTAGCGCGTGAGGGTATCCGGGTTGGCGTAAGTGGCGGAGAAGCGGCCCTGCGCATCGGTCTTCACCGAGGAAAGCCAGAGCGCGCAGGGATTAAAATTGCGGCGCAGATAGGCCGATGTGGAGTCCGGGACATCGTCCGAGCCCATCATCTCATCATCACCGCCACCGCCGATGAACACGCCCTTGTTGCCAAAGTAGCGGCTGCCCAGGTTCTCGCTCACCAGCTGGCCGAGGCCGGAGAAGGTGCCCACGCAGTGCTCGCGTCCGTCCATGCTGTAGAAACGGCGGAGCGGGTCCGGCAAGTCATACCCCATCACCTGCAGGGAGCCTTCATCCTCCGCAAAGAGGGTCACCTCGGCGTTCGCCACCGGTTTTCCGGCGGCATCGGTAATCACGCCACTCACCTGGCAGGGCTCACCCGGCAGCAGGGACTGCTGCGGTGCCTGGAGCTGCACCATCAGTTTCTTTTCCGAGGGCTCCACCCGCACCAGGCAGGTTCCCATCTTGAGCAGGGGCTTGCCATCGGCCCCGCGGGCCCCGGCATTCTGCACCAGGCTCACGCTCACATACACACCGGGTGCATCCGCTGCTTCCAGCGGCACCTCAATCACCGGGTTGGCCACCGTCACCTTGCGGCGCAGGTGGCGCAGCACCTTGCCGCGCTCCACCGTCACCAGCAGCTCGGCATCCACCGGGGTCTGCACCAGCACGCGGGCGGTCTCACCCGGCTTGTAAGAATCCTTTTCGGGCAGCAGCGTCAAACCAGTATCTCCCATGTATTCCCAGGGGGAGACGTCATCGCCCCACACGTAGTGGCGCGTGGCGCTGTAGAACTCGCGGCCCTCGGTATCGCGGCCGCGCAGCTCCACATCGTAGCGGCCTGCCCCATCCACCGGGATTTCCAGCTTCTGCGGGGTGCCGGTCAGCTGCACCGGAATCCTGCGCTCTGTGTTTTCATCTGCCGCGTTGCGGATGGCCGATTTAAAGACCGAGCCGTAGCGATACGGGTGGAACACGGTGCGCTTCACCGTGAGCTCTGCCGCCAGCGGCTGGCCATCCCACGCGGCGCCATCGGGTTTGACCGCCACCAGTTCCACCGGCAGAGTGCCGCCCGCCGAGGCCAGCAGTGATTCCGGACGGATACCGCCATAGACCGCAGCGGGGTGCATGGTCTGCTCCTGCACGCTGCGCACGCTCTGCTCGTTGCCGTTGGTCACGGTGGTGGTGGCCACCACATGAAGGGCTCCGGGCTTATCCGACTTAGGCAGCGTGAAGTTCACCCTTCCCCGCCCGGTATCGTCCAGCGTGCCACTCTGCGACTCATACTCCTTCTCCGCCCAAAGGCCGTGGCCGCCGTAGCATTCCTGGTAATAAGCCCAGGCGGTGTCCGTATAATCAGCAAAGCGGAATCCCTCCCACTGCGGCTGGCGGGGATGGAAATTGCGGGGCTGGGAAACAATCCGCCAGTCCACCTTACCCTGAGCCACCGGAGTGGTGGTGAAGTTCGTGGCCCTGGCCTCCACTTTTGCCAGACCTTTGGCTGCATCAATACTCAGGGAGCTTTCCACCTCAAACTCATTGCGGCGGAATTCCTTGCAGGAGAGAGAAATACCAGGCATACGGCTCAAGTTCACCCACTTGGCGTCCTTACCCTTCAGCACCGCCTTATCCGGGCTCGTATCGTTGTCATCGCCTTTGTACACCAACTCGAAACGCACCGAATAATTGCCCACCGCATTCATGGGAGCATCCACCGTGAAACTGCCGTTGCTCTCCAGCTTCACCGGCAGGGTGCATACCTTATCGGTGTTGCAGAACAGCTCAGCCGTGATGCTTTCCACCTCCGGCAGCAGGATTTCGTTATTCTTCACCCAGCGGATGAGGCCCTTCACATGTGCCTTTTCACCGGGGCGATACAGCGAGCGATCGCTGAAGAGATACACCAGCGGCTTCGGCAAATCTGCCGGGCAGATTCCCTCCTCCATCAATGCCTTATTCTGCCAGGTTTTGCCCTGGTTCGCTTCCCAATCCATTTTCTCCGGGTCATGGCTCAGAATGACGCTGTCCTCCGCCGTGCAGAGCTGCAGGAAGCGCGTCTCTGCCGGGAAATCGCCCTGCACCAGGCCATTCTTCACCGGGAGCTCGCCCAGCGTATCGCCCTCGGCATCCAGCAGACGCAATGTGGCCTCCTGCACCTCGGCAGCAGTGCTCAGGTGGTAGGCCCAGCCGAACAGGTGGCGGCCATTCGTCTTCCAGAGCAGACCCAGGTCCGTCACCTGCACCAGGCCCTGGTTCATGCAGGGGTGCTTGCTCTTGCGCATCGGGTCGCCCTCCACCTCGACCATGTAGAAACCTCCCACCGGCTGACCAGGGAACAACTCAGCCAGCGGCAGGTTGATTTCCGAATCGAGTGAGGCCGGCAGCTCCTTCTCCACCGATGCCAGCACGCCGGGCAGGTCATCGGTATCGATGCGGTTGTCATCAAAGTCCTTGTCATCCAGTTTCTCTTCCACGCGGGCATCGTGGCGGGCTTCTTCATCGTTCCAGTCGAGGCGTTCGCCGGTGTAGCGCGTGCCATAATCGGTGAGCAGGCGCACGGCATCCGCAGCCTCGCCGCGCAGCTTCCAGAGACGGATTTTACCACCCTTCACGCGACCATAGCGGCAGCGGATGGTGGTGCTGCCGCGCAGCTGCATCTGGCTGGCGCACACATCGGTGTAGATATAAGGAGCCCTGGGGCGCAAAGAGGTCACATCCTCCGGCACCTCAGGACGGTTCGCCTCATCAACCGGCACCACAGCTTCGTACAGCCCCACCGTGCGCAGCTTGAATTCCTGAGCCCCGCTGTCGTACAGCAGAGTCATGCCGGTGCTGCCCGGCTTCACGCTGCCATCCGGCAGCCGCACATCGCTCACGTGGATTTTCTGCGGGATGATGACGACTTCCTGCTCATTCACCTGGGCGCGCAGGGCGCCATCGCGCCACTCCATCTTCTGGTATTCGGGGGCAGTGGCATCTGCCGGCACCAGCCCCCACTCAAACTGGCGGATGAGCTCTTCGGGCGTGGTGGCAGCGGCGGGCATGTCGAGCTTCAGCTCCAGCTCATACTTACCGGGAGCCTTGTAGGTATTGGTCACCACGTGCTTCCACTCGCGACTTTTCAGCAGCACGATATTCCCGGGGCCAAAGCATTCTTCCTCCTCATCCCAGCGCAGCCCCGGCATGCGGACGATTACGCCACCTTCACTCAGGGCTCCGGGCAGCTCCAGTATCCAGGTATTCGGCACAATCTCGTCCTGAGGTAACTTTGCAGCCGCCTCGCGGTCCTCTTCACTTACGCTGTACCCGGTGCAGCTCCTGAAGGCATCCCAATCGGCCACGGCATCCGCCACCGTGGCCGGGCGGCTCACCACCGGGTAGCGCTTGCCACCCAGCTCGTAGAACATACCGGCCAGGCGGTGCTTCAACACATCGGCGTATTTTTCCTCATCGGCACGCAGGAACACGTTCCCGTTATCGCAGCGTCCGGTGGAATAGCCGTAGAAATAGCGGCTTGTGCCCAGCTTCTTCACCAGCGGGGGAATCGGTTCGCCCTTCAGCCCCTTCACCCCCGCCGGTACCTCCAGGGTGAACACCTCCAGCACCGGCAGCTCGCGCACCGGCTTTATCTGCAGCATGGACGTGCTCTGCCACACCATCGACATGGCATCCGCATGGCTCAGCTTCACCACACCGGGCTTCACCGGCTTGCCCACCTCCTCCGCAGGCACCATCGGCACCGGAAAACTCACGCTGATAGTGAAGGCTTCCGTCATGGCTCCATAATACCGGGGGAGCCCCACCTCAGGCGCGGGCAGAGTTGCCGCTGTTTCTGCTGCAGGTGCTGCCATCACCTGGTGCGGCACCACACCACCCAGGGCAAGAAAGGAAAGAGTAAAGGCCAACGATCTCTTCATCTCGATAAATTGATAAGGTTATACCAGATAGGCGTTTCTCAGTGATGACTTTATTGCCTCAAATCACTATTCGTAACATTTTTGTATACTCTATCATTTAACTGCGGTTTTCACAAGCATAAACCTGACACCTCATCATCTTTCTTTGTTGATAATTTCACACAAATATGCTCTCCTTGTATTGACATCAGATGCGCCATCTGCTAGAGTCAACTCTATGGACGACCTTTCCCTCACCCACACCATTACCAGCTACGAATGCGCCGCAGATCACCTGATGAAGCCGGAATTCTTCATGCACCTCTGCCAGGAAATGGCCGAGGAACATGCCGACTTGCACAATCTGGGCTTCGGCTGGGCCGTGGCCAATCACAAAATCTGGGTGGAGACTCAGGGAAACTACGAATTTTACCGTCGCCCGGATTGGAAAGAAACCATCACCCTGCGCACCAACACCGGCCAGGCCAGCGCCCTGCAGGCCCGCCGCTTTGTGGAAATGACCGATAAAGATGGCAAGGTGCTCGCCCGCGCCGACCTGATGTGGGTGCTCATTGACATCACCACCCGCCGCCCCTTCCCCCTGAAACGCACCGATGTGGCATTCAAGGACCGCGAATGCCCACCTATCACGACTGCCATGGAATGCCCGGAATGGAGCGATACCCCGCTTTGCTGCTTCCCGCACACTGCCGCCCGCCGCGATATCGATTTCAATGGACATATCAACAACAGCGCCTACCTCATCTGGGCCCTGGACACCCTGCCCGCAGAGCACACGCCGGATGGCAGCCCCGTGCGCATTCACGTCACCTTCCGCAAGGAATGCATGCTTGGCACCGAGGTAGAGGTGCAGCACTTCCGCACCGGCAACTTCACCCGCCACATCATCAACTCCGCCGAAGGTATCCGTGCCGAGGTGGAAATTGAATGGGGAACTCGTTAATTTGCTTCATCTCCGTATTGAGGGTGGAACACGGCGCTCAGTGCTGTAGATCTCCACATTTGTTTGAATTTCATACTCGCCTTGCGCCGGTAGGCGTGCTATGATGCGGGGCATGGAGAAATGGAAAAAGGTTGACTGGCTGGATGCGGGCGAAGTGTGGGATTTCATGATAACCCAGGGATGGGTGGTATTTGTGTTCACCCTGGTGGCGGGTATGCTGCTGAGCATGATTCTGAAGCGCATATTCCTACCGGTGAACCGTCGCTTACCCCGCCAGGTGGGCACACTGGTAGAGAAGGCGCTGCTCACACTGCTCTGGGTGTTTGTGGTGGTGCATGCGTTGCGGGCAGTCGGGGTAGACCTCATCAGCGTGCTGGGTGCGGCGGGCGTGGCCGGTATCGCCATCGGCTTTGCCGCGCAGACCGTGCTCAGCAACCTCATCAGCGGCATCTTCATCATGAGCGAGCGCAGCATCCGCCTGGGCGACTACATCAGCGCCGGCGGCATGGCCGGCACGGTGGAAAGCGTGAACCTGCTCTCCGTCACCCTGCGGCAGACGGATAACTCCCGCGTGCGCATCCCCTGCGAGACCCTTGTGAAGGAGCCCGTGGTGAACATGACCGGCGATACCCTGCGCCGCTGCGATTTTGACCTGGGCGTGGATTACTCCAGCGACCTGGAGCACGTGCGGCAGGTCATCCTGAAAGTGATTGAGGAGCAGCCCCTGCTGGCTACCGACCCGGTCCCGGCGGTGCTGTTTGTCGGCTTTGGCGACAGCTCGCTGAACCTGCACGTGGGCGCCTGGTGCAAGACGGAGGATTACCACAAGGCGCGCTTCGCCTTCGGCAAAGCAATTCTGGATGCCTTTGCGAGGGAAAATATCAACATTCCTTTCCCCATCCGCACCATCCTGAAAACCAGCGGCAGCTGAGCGACAGCCCGCTTACTTTCCGGCGGGTGAGACTTTTACGGAAAAGCTCTTTTTCTTCACATTGGGTCTGCCCTTCTCCCAGGGGCGGCGGTAAACCACGCTCACCGTGCTCTTGCCCGGTTTCACGCCGCAAATAGTGAGGCAGGTCGGAGTGGGGGCACCGCAGGAAATACCATCACCCGTTCTTTCGACGAGGGAAAGCTCCACCTGCACTGGAGAATCAGCTGGCAACTCCTCTGCCAGCATCCAGCAGAACCCCGTGGTGGGATTTCCGTCCAGCAGGACGCTGACCTTCTGCCCCACCTGCAGATTCACCGGAATGGGCGGCTCGGGCACCTCCGCTGCCAGCAGAGGCAAAGCGGCCATGGAAGCCATCATAAAAGCTGTTGATTTATTCATTTATCCTGTTGTATCTGAGCTGTAAGAGTTATTTATCAGCGGGAGCAGTCACATTCACCTTGTAAATCTCCTGTTTGGCGGGGGGCGCGGATTTCTCCCAAGGACGGACGTAGACCAGGTGCACCTCAGCCGCACCCGGTTTCTGGGCGGTGATGGTGAGCGTTACCGGCACGGGGAAGCCGCAGCAGTTCGACTCATCGGGCTCCACGCCGGACAAGGTGACCGATACAGGAGAATCAGCGGGCATTTCCTCCCCCAGTTGCCAGACATAACCGGTGCCGGCACGGCTCTCCAGAATCGCGGTCCATTGCTGGCCTACACGCAGGGAAATGTTTTCTGTTGTCGGGAGAGCTACAGGAGCCGGAAGAACAGCCGGCTCCACATGTTGAGCAGATGGGGGCTCCGCTTCCTTCTCCCAGCCGTCATCCAGAAGGGAAAAGCCCAGCAGAGCACATCCAGCCACCACGGCCCCAGCCATCCAGAGCGTGGCGGGCTGCAGCCGGGAGCCCCGGCCCTGCTTTAGCGGTTCCTGTTCCATCATTCCGCTCATCTTACCGCTTTTTTATCAGCTTATTCCCGCCAAGTCAACAGCAAAACGATATTTTCTTCTCCTTACCATGCGCATTCCCAACAGCAAAAGAAGCATAGCGATAAATTGGAATTTGGCGAGCCGCAGGCGAGCGGCATTCAAAGCCCGTGAAACGGGCGACATACCCATAGCGAGGCGGTGG
>CALFTQ010000115.1 GCA_937916135.1 uncultured Verrucomicrobiales bacterium | reverse complement strand
GTATCTGGACCACCCGGACCTCCCCATAGACAACAATGCAGCCGAGCGCTCAATCTGCCCGCTGGCCACAGGAAGGAAAAACTTCCTCTTCATCGGAGCGCCTGCCTTCCTCCTCCTCTTCGCCGGAGCCCTCTACGGCCTACTCATGTTGATGAGCTGAGTTTGCAAAATACTTTACACCATAAGCAAAACCTGCTAGTCTGTTTTTGATACAAACAAGGCAAAATACACAAACTGTTTTACAAAACATTAACGAAACTGCGACAATGATAGGTACAATTATAGGAGATGTGATAGGGTCTCGATTTGAGCACAGAAACTACAAAGGCAAGGACTTCTCCCTGTTCGACGCAGCGTGCCGCCCTACAGATGATACGGTGATGTCACTGGCTGTGGCGACGGCGATAATGGAATCTGCTCCGGACTTTTCCGATTTGGGGGAACAGACCATCAGGCAGATGCAGAAATGGGGACGCATGTATCCCTATGCCGGCTATGGTGGTGCATTTCGCCGCTGGCTGAGAGACGAAAAGCCCCAACCATACAACAGCTGGGGAAATGGTTCTGCTATGCGAGTCAGTGCGTGCGGGTATGCCGGGCAGAATGTTGAGCAAGTGAAAGCGCTGGCTCGCACGGTAACTGAGGTAACGCATAATCATCCGGAAGGGATCAAAGGCGCAGAAGCAGTGGCCGTGGCGGTTTTCATGGCGCGCAGCGGCTACAGCAAACAGGAAATACGGGAACATGTGACAGCGAACTACTATACGCTGGATTTCTCACTCGACTCCATTCGCGATTCCTACCATTTTGATGTCAGTTGCCAAGGCTCTGTCCCCCAAGCACTGCAAGCCTTTTTTGAGTCCTGCGATTTTGAGGATGCTATCCGATCAGCCATCTCCATAGGCGGTGATTCCGACACCATTGCAGCCATCACCGGCAGCGTGGCAGCACCATATTATGGAGTCCCTGCAGAACTTCGCGAACAAACCCTGCAATATCTTGACTCTACCATGCTCAAACATCTTCAGGATTTTGAAGCACGTTATCCGGAAGCTCAGCTCAATGCATCGCGTAACATCCGGCGCCCCTCCGGGCTCATGGGGTAAGAGTATGTCAGCATAGCCCGCCAGACATCCACCTGCACAGGCGTAAGCTCCGGCACCTGCCATTCCAGCGCCAAGGGCTCATGATGGCATTGCCGGTTGGGCTGGTATAATTTATTTACCAGAAATTTGCGGACATAGAACCCGATAACCACACTCAGCAGGATACCCCCCAGGGCCGGGAGCAAGCCCGCCCCCAGCAGGGCGGCTGCACCGCTTCCGGCGAGCAGAGCCGCGCCAGACGTACCAGCACCCACCACCAGGCCTTTGCCCAGCTCCCCGGAAGCCCCCCGATGCTTCCAGGCCAGCACCAATGCAATGGCCGCCGCACACAGGCCAATGGGGTTAGCTGTAAGCATGCCGGCCAATCCGCTGGCGGCGGCAAGCTCGGAGAGCTGCCTGACATCGCCTTGCTTGCAGCCGATTACAACTGCTGCCACAGAAAGCACCCCGCTGAAGAGCTCCAGCCCATTAATCTGCAGCAAATCACCTAACCAGCTTTTCGGTATATGCAGGTGCTCATTCAGCCAGAGCGTGGCAGATTGGTACTGCGATGGCTCCAGTGAAACAACCGGTAATCCCGATACGGAAAACAAATCCTTGCCCAGATGCTGCGCCGTGCCCATTACCTCCTGCCAGGTGCTGTCATTCGGCAGCGCCTTGGCTGCTGCATCGAACGCGCCGAAAATATCATGCTGTCCATCCACCAGGTGGTGCAGTTTGGAGCCACCGGTGTGGGTGAGCAGGTACACACTGTCGATGGCTTTATCATATACCGTTGTATTCGGTGTGTTGATGAAACCTGCCAGCTGCTGAGCCAGACTCTGCCCACTGGCAGAGCTCAGCGAGGCATCTGCAAGCAAACCTCCGTTGAAAAGGAGTTGTGTTTTCTTCGTGTCCATGTTATTTCTTTTCCCCCAGCTGTTTGTTTACGGCTTTGATAAGTAGTTTCTCCAGGTTGTTAGCCAGCTTTTCCAGTTTGTCAACTCGCTTCTGCAACCGGGCATTTTCGTTTTCCAGATGAACAAGACGCTTCCACACGCCCCATTCCGCATGGCTGAATTTGGCGTGGATGTCCGGAATGACGTTTTTTTCCAGATTATCAATGCGCGCCCATATTCCCCAGTCCGGATTGTTCAATTTTTCATGCAGTTCCGGGATGGCGCTTTTCTCCAGACTGTCGATACGGCGCCATATTCCCCATTCCTCATTGAAGATTTGTTTTTTCAGCGCATTAATTTCACCATTGTTAAACGGATCAAAGAGGTTCATGATGGTTTATGATATGTTCAAGTTAAGCACGCCCGAGTGCAGGACGCAGATTCGCTCCAGTGGAGAAAACCGCTGTCTCGGGTGTATGCCGAGCAGATATTGAAGGCGCCTGATGCCTTGTTCGTATTCTTCGTCATCCAAACGGCCCTTTTGCCAGGCACACGCATGAATGACGGGCATTTCCTCGCCAAACAGAATAGGCCGCAACCCGCATAACCTCATGATAGCCACACTAGCCTGGGCAATGGCCTGGTTGTTGCGCCCTCTGTCGTTAATCAGTGGGATAAAAGGCTTGTATCCCCCACCAGGGAGCGCCAGTGCACTTCGGATATCCTGGAACATTCTGTCAGTGAATTGCTGGGTACTCAGCATGAACAGGCATGCATCCGCATGTTCGATGCCCAAACATGCCTGGCCGGCATCGCCTATACGCGTTGCGTTGAATCCCGGGGTATCTATCAGGGTTACACCAGAGTCGGGCAGCTTGTATTCTTGCATTTCCTGTGTTGTTGCCAGTCCGAAGCCTGTTTCGGCGCAGTTGCAACCGCACAGGACATTAATCAGGGTGGATTTCCCATCCTGAAAATCGCCTGCTATGGCCACTTTAATCATGGAAATCAGCGTTTTTTGCGAATGAGCCAGGCTGCGCAACATGCGACTGCGGTCGCAATGAACACCTTCGTCCCAAGGCTGAGAAGTTCTGCTCGCTGCAGGTCGGCTTTTTGCTCGGCGGTGCTCGTTTCCTCTGTTGTTGTGCCCGTGAGAATGATATCCGCGCGTGATTTGTCGCTTAAATACGCATCATCCGATACAATCACTTTGGTGCCATCGCCAGCGCTCAGGCGGCGGGTGCGCAGCCATTCTGCAGCTTTTTCCCGGCAGTCGGGAGCGCTGCTGAAGTTTCCCCGGAACCAGTTCGGGAACATAGCGGTGTCTGATTCCAGTGCAGGGACTTCAGCCAGTGCTTCCAGAATGTTTTTTACCTCGGCCTCAAGGGGGCTCTGGCTGCAGCTTGCCAGCGCAGACTCCTGGAGCAGACAGGCAATGCCCAGCCTGCGTGCCTGGAGTTCTGTCAGGTTGCTCAGCGCCAGCTGAATGCCGGGGAGCTGCAGCTTCAGCAGACAGGTGCCATCTATCTCCTTGCTGATGATGAAGGAATAGGCGCTGGTGGTGGGATCCAGGCGGAGCTGCTGGAGATTCGCTGGCGGGGGAGTGGGGCTCCAGACGGAGGCGTCTGAATCTGCTGTGGTGAGTATCCAGATGTTCATGATTGAGGAAAAAGGTTAGTGTCGTTTAGCTATTGGGTAAAAGGGAGTCCTCCTGCATCGGTTCCGGTCTGCCGAGTTTGTGGGCTCCGCCTCTTATCAGGCTGCTCAGAAGCCGGTTGAGCGGTAAGGGCAGATATTCGGGCAGAGAGGCCAGTATCAGCCCAACGAGTTCCATGGCAGCGGCAACGACCTGCCTGGATTCCTTCCTCCCAGCCCGGCAATAGCGGCTGAAGTGTTCGCAGTTGTTATCTGCCAGGTTGTATCCGCCCCAGGCATGGGCGTGGCAGAATATCCACACCGCGCGGTTACGGCTGGTGAGGCGGATTTCCGCTGTCTCTTCTTTGTATTTTACGGGAGAGCCGCTGTTGGTGTCATCGCCGATGCTGCGGAACTCTTTCAGCGAATCGGTTTTGATTTTATTGGACTCATCGGGTACCCTGCGGGTGGAGAAGTGAATGACCTGGTCTCCCTCAATGGCTATTCCATGGTGAGTCTGGTCAAAAACCTGCACATCGGCAGAGTCCGGTAGCAGGGAAGCGTATTTTTCAACCCCCAGCCATTTCATCCCCTGTCGCAGGGTCATCCGGAGAGGGGTCCACCAGTGTTGACCGACCCGGGGGGATTGTTCTGCCAGCTCCAGGGCAGAAAGCCCCGTCAGGCATTCGACCACAAAGTCGTCTCCCGGGTAGCTGCGGAGCTTGTAGTACGACCTGCCCACGCGCATAGCAGCCTTGAGCTGCACTTCATAGGCATCAAGACTTCCGGGAACCTGGCAGGTGTAGAGTTCTCCATCGCTGCCGGCGAACTCCTGGATATCCAGTTTTCGGATGATGAATTCCGGCGATTCCGGCACGGCGTCTGCCTCGGATTTGCAGCATTGGCAGATGATTTGCTGTTCTTTGCTTACAATGCCGAAGCGCAGGGAGCAGGGCAGCCCGGTTTCGCGCAATTGCTGCATATTGTCCACGGCCACCACGGCAGTACCGGGCTGCAGGGTGTCTGCCGCGGCGGGTTCCGGTTTGTTCTCAAGAATATTATGAAGGAAGTGTCCCAGTAACATATTGTTTGGAAAGGATGTGTGAATAATATCTGTTTATGTTTTCCTGCTCCTCAGCCAGTAGTTTCATGAATGCCTGAGGAAAATCTGATGCATTGATAAAGGCGCAGCGCATATGCGTGTATAATTCGTGCACAGTGTAGATACGGGTATATTGTTTGGGTGGATAGAAGTCCGGCAGTGCTTTTGCCAGCTTGTCGAGGTCATCGCACACACTCTGTAGGAGCTGTCTGTATGTCTTCATGGTGTTTTCTTGCAGGATGCTCGCCACCATTTCTGCCACTGGCGCTTGCTTGACCCATCGTGCCTCGTTTCTGCCAAATGCCGAAAGTTCTATTCCCAGATTGACCAGAGCCGGTTTCAGCACTTTCTGCAGCAGCAGATTCATGCGCCGCCGGAATACTTCGCACGGCGTATCGCCCCATAGTTCCAAGGTCTGATACAGCAATTCCTTGATGAAGTCTTCGGGAAGCTGTCCCATACTTTTGAAAATCGGTTTAATAATATTATCATAGGCATCCTCTAAAGCCTTATATTTCGTCCAATGAACGCGCAGCGGCTCGAAGTCCCGTCTCAGAATAGCGTGGGCCATGTCTCTGATGATATGATCGTCCGGGCGGGGAACGGGGCTCGTCGACGTGATGTAATTCAGCCACAAATGAGGCCACTCCGGGAACTGAGCAGTCTTATATCTTTCGCGGAATAAGGAGCAGAGAGCATCCCTTCGCGCCTCGTAATATGACTGGAGCCCCAGGCTGAGAGTCGGTGTATCAGGCGCTAGTTCCTTAAAGAATGTGGACAATATGGAAGCTATCTCATCCTCATTTTTTTTCTTATTGATGAAAATGAGCACAGTCGCATCAACAAAAAAGGGCTTGAGTCTTAGAACCAGCTCATGTCTCTTCGCTTCTATGTATGCATCATATTGCTGCTTCCATTCCACCTGGTAGAGTGAAAGCTGGTTTCTTAATTCACGCTCGGCATCCTCCCGCATCAGGTTCAGAAGCTGTGTGTGCGATGAACTTGTGGATGTCTTGTCGGTAGGCATGGTTTTCTGCTGTTGCCCGGCGGCATGGCGTGAGTCATGCCACCGGGCAACTGGTTACATATTGTGGTCATTATGCAGACGGAAAGTCAGCCCTGATATCGGACTCCATCTGCTCAAGCTCAGCCAGCACCTTGTCTATATCCTTGCTGATGGACTTGAGCTCAGGAATGATGTCGGCTGAATGTACTGCGTCGTTCAGAAGTACTTCCGCTTCATGAAGTGTAGATTGAATACTCTTTTCTGCAGTGATGAAGCTGGACTTGAAAGAACCAAGGGTTCCTCTCAGAACGGAGATGGGGCCATCCGGATTGGTCTGTTCCATGCAGTTCTTGAGGGAGTCCTTTGTCTTTTCCTTGAACTCAGGAAGGAAAGTTTCACTTATCCTCTTTGCCCACGCAGCTCTGGTGAAGAAGAAGTGCTTCAGGCCGAAGACGAGAATGTTCCATATCCACTCACTGAATTTGTCTGTTTCGGCGAACGTATTCTGCAGCAACTGTGTAGCTTTGGGTATAACCATAGCGCTGATGCTTGAAGAGTAATCATCAGGGAATACAGGTGTCAGCTCAGCAATGCTGCCCACATGCTTGAATGATGATATCTCCTTCATAAGAGAGAGTCGTCTGCTGTCGAACTCGTCCTTTAATTCTCTAACCTCATTCGATATGGGTAATTCGCGTTCGACTTCGGCTTTCACCTGGGTCAGGACCTCAGATAAGAGAGCGCCAAGTTTCTCGGCGTACTTCAGCGAGAGGTCCTGCCGGTCCTCGACCCTCCAGCTGGATAAAATTTCTGTTTTGAAGCATTCGTCAAAAATATCGACACCTTTGTTCCACCAATCAGCCGCTTTCATCTGGCCCGCTGCCGGTAAGTGGTCTTTGGTAATCTTAATGATTTCTTCTTCTTTGGCCTGAATCAGCTTGTCGATATCCGCATTGAACCTCTCATAAATCAGATCAATCGCTTCATTGCACGCGCGGGAAATAGCAGATTCATGCAACTCACGGTTTCTCTGGAAGTCTCTTAATTTCTCCTGCTCATCTTCGAGTATCTTTCTTGCGTCTGCTACGTCTTTATCCAGCAGTTCGATTTGCTGCTCCATTTCTGCAACTGCTTGCGTGAGAGAGGCTCGCAGCTGCCGTGTGCCTTCGTGGATGAGTACACTGGTAGCTCGGGTCTGCACCACATGGTTGCTGGCAGCGCCTACAAATGCCGGCACGCCACTGAGTTTATCCAGTGCATTGCAGTTGTCCTCGTAGTCCTGCAGGCTTTCCTCGAAGTTTGTGTAGGTGGAGATATACTTGTTGAGTTCCTTGCGGAGATAAGCCTCCACGCTCATGGGCTTGCCTGTCAGCTGGATATCATACTCAATGGCAGCCTGAGAGGATTTGGCCAGCATATTATTCTGCTGGTACAGCCACTCCCGGGAGCGCAGGGCAATAGCAGAGTGGAAATTGTGCACAACGGGATTATCGAAACCGTTGAGTTTCAGGGTGGGCAGCACGCCTTGTTCCAGCAGGCGGGTCCAGTTGTCGAGGCTGACGCGGACATTAGCGCCGAAAATCATCTTGTGAGAGCCACCCAGTCGCACGCATTCCTTCAGCGCTTCAACATCCTCCTGGGTAAGCGATTTATTGCCGGCGAACATGTAGAGAATGGCATTGGCCTCTCTGATGCAGCGTTCGGCAATTTCAGTATCCCATTTGGAGATGAACAAGCCGGGGCAGTCGATGATGCTGCAGCCGATATCCCGCAGAATGGCGGAATCCAGAAAAAGCTCAACACCCGCGCAGAATGCGAAGTTGACTTCCTCACTGGAAAATTGGGGGAGTTCATACCAGCTGCCCTCCTGCTGGGTGGTGAGCCACTTGTTCGCCCAGTCCTGCGGGTAGGACGTGAGCACCACGGCTTCATCCGGGGTGCAGGTGGTGGAGCCTTGCTTACAGCTATCGGCAAAATCATTGTAGAAACGGCAGACAACAATCGTGAAGCGGAGCAGTTCCTTTTCGCTGTTGCTCAGCGTGGCGCCTTCCTTGCAGAGTTCCTGCACGGCGAGTTCGGCCAATTTCCTGCGGTCGGTCTCGTTGTCGAGATTGACCTCCCTGGAAGTGAGACTGGTGAAGGAGGTTGGCTTATCATAATACTTGATAAGAGTGGTGCCCAGAGCCGAAAGTAGTTCTTCCGGCTTGCGCCAGGTGATGATAGCATGTTCCTCATCCCCCTCCGGCAGGGGATGGGCGGTGACCATGCAGCCACTGGTGCGCAGACCGCCGCCGCCCGGTCCCACGGGGGAAAGCTCGCGGCCATCGCAGAGGTAGTTGAAGAGGGTGGATTTGCCGCTCTGGAAAGCACCGATGAGCACCAGGGTGTAAGTATCGGCCTTTAATTTATCAGCCGGTGTGCTGAACGCCTCGTAGCGGTTCTGAGCGCACTGGGCTTTTTTCAGAAATTCATCAGACTTGGCGCACAGGTCAAGCAGCCGTGTTCGGTGATAATTGTAGTGCTCCAGCTTTTCGCTGCGGATACAGGTTTGAATCATGATGAGGGTGAGATTAGATATTGAGATTCCACTGGTCAATTTGCTCCATATCGTCCTGCAGCTGCCGCTTTTGGTCTGCGGTCAGGGTACCGTTGCGGTATGCGGCGATGGCGGCATCCTGCTCTGCAAAGATATCAGCATCCTCCAGCTGCCGGGCCAGCTTTTTATTCAGTTCGGCGAACTGGTAATCCAGCTGGTCGCGCATCTGCTCCTGCACTTCTCTGATGCAGTCGGTAAGCTTGCCGATTACCATCTTACGGGCCAGCGCGGCTACAATGTTTGTGGGCAGGAGGTCCTTGATAACAGGTATCTTTTCTGCAAACATGCGCAGAAGCGCGTCCATCCAGATGGGCAGGGGGGAGAGGAAGTCGCAAATCAGGTAATCCGAGACGATGATGGCCCAGTTCGGAACAATGTTGATGAACTTGATGAGCCAGTCGCTGGGCATGCTGGTATCGACCTGCCCCGGTACCAGGTTCTTTTCCAGGTCGCTCTTCATATCCTGCACGTGTTTGTCGAAGATGCGGGTGATATCAAGTTCGAGCTCATTCTTGCGGTGAGCAATGCAGCGCTGGAGTCTGCCGGGAATGTCCTGGTGCCATGTGCTGATAGTAACAAGAATATCACCTGCTTTTTGCTGGGCATTAATCTTGTTGATGTAGGTTTCGCTCAGTTCATCCAGATCCTTTTCAATACCCTTGCCGAATGCGGCCTGGGCGGTTCTGACATCGAGCAGCAGAGACTTGACAACGCGAAGATACTCATCCCGGATGTTTTTCTTATCGGCTTCAATTCTGGCGATTTCAGACTCATTGGCGCCAGCCATGCTCAGGCGGGCCTGCACGGCCGTTTTCAGCGACAGGAGTACGGGCGTAAGCTCGCGGGCAATGCGTGCCGTACGGCCGCGGCGCACTTCGCCATTGAAAAAGGCCAGCAGTTCGTCCTCCAGACAAAAAGCCGAAGCCGAGACTTCTGTTACCGCAGGAGCAGGGGTGACCACGGGAGCGAAACCGAAGCCGAAATCATCGACATAGGACGTGTCAATTCTGTTAGTGATGAGGGCTGTGGTTTCCAGACTGCCGCAGCCATCCAGCGCAAAGATGGAGACACCACAGTCTATATTGTTCAGTTTGAGCTGCGCTTTGATAGCCTGACAGATGTTCTGCTGCTGGGCTGTGGAGATATTGGCGGCAGCATCATGTGTGAGTACAACATGCACAGGGACCTTGAGGCGTTGGCTGCCGGCAAGATCGAGTAGAATCGCTTCCTCGCGGGCGCTAAGCTGCTTGCCTCGCACTACATAGAGAATGGCATCTGCCGTGCGGGCTTCTTCCAGCGTGCCGGTGTAAATGGCCGTATTCGTTGTATTGAGCCCGGGAGTATCGACCAGGGTGATGTTTTCCGGCAGAATACCGGGCATGGTGATATTCACGCGGCTGTATCGCTGGGCCTTGATGGCGCGGTCTGCCTCGGAGGAAGCAGTGACGGTAGCGGCTACATCGGCATCAGAGAATGTGCGGCGTTCGGTCACCAGCACATCTTCGCCATCGGGGTTGCGCATCCATGTGTTCATGCCCACAGGGCCGTTGCTGAGGTGCGTGGGCACGGCTGTGGCTTCCAGATGGTCGGTCGGAAGCATATCCTTGTGGATGAACAGGCGGTTGAGCAAGGTGGACTTACCGGCTTTGAAATCGCCGAGTACCACAACTTTGAGCTTATCCTGCTTAATGGCTTCGGCTAAAGAGCGGAGCCGTTCTGTCTGCGCGGAGGTCTTGTATTTTTCAGAGAGAGAAATGGCGGATTGAATAATATCGTTGATATTCATAGTTATTAGTTTGAGTTAAAATGTTATGCAAGAGAGTCTTCGAGGTTGTCTACCAGTTCGGCATATTGTTTGGCGTTGGCGGCCTGTCCGGCTACGCGGGACCACTCTGCGGCAAGGATGATATTGCCGTAGGGGCGCAGAGCCTTGCGCCAGCCGTTTTCGCAGCGGCGCTGGGTGGCCAGGGTCTGGCTGGCATCGGCCATGTAGTCCTCCATGAGTTTGGCAAACTTGTTGGAATTGGAACTCAGTACGGCATCAATCACCATCATGCTGGTGGTGAAAAGCTTTTTGTAGAAGTCGCTATGGATTTTGGCTTCATCGCTTAAAGAGCAGAGCTTAGCGCTTATAAGCCATTTTTTGCACATATCGCCCTGGGGGGCGTTGCCTATCATGTCTGTTACATCCTTTATCAGATCCTGTCGGCGGTCTGCATGCCAACGGAAGGAATCCAGCAGATTGAGTGCAGGTCGCAGTTCGTGGCGCATGATGCAGCGCATCTGCATGGAAATGCCGGCGAATTCACGCAGATTCCGCGTGATGAATGCCACATCCTCATCCCGGCTGGTGGCTTCCAGTTTTGTGCAGAGAGAACCAAGGCCTTCCGCCGGCGTACTGCCGGGGCACAGCTGAGCTGCCGCATCCTGCCCAAGGGCTTCGGTGATGACCTGGTACACATCTTTCTGAATGACCGGGCCGATATCTTCTGCTACTGCGGTCAGCTCCTGCACAAGCTCCGTCATCTGCTCTGCCAGCTTGGGCAGGATTTCAGCTTCCGGGCTGGTGTGAGCATCAATCATCATTTTGCACTTCTCTTCAGAGGCGTTTTCAATCAGCCAGTTCTTGATGAGTTCGCTCTTTGCGTCACGGATGGATTTGACCCGGCCACGCAGGTCTTCCAAGGTAGCGTGAGTGCGGCAGCCTCGGGTTTTCTCATTCATGCGAGTGCGGAGACAGCCCATGAAATATTCCGTTTCGTTTCTGTTGGAAGAGGTGTCGAATCGCTTATCGAACCAGGCATCCAGCTTGAAGTCCAGGTCGCGCTGCATTTCGTCCGGCATGGGCGGTGCCTGGTCTCGCAACATGTCGAGCACCTGGGTGCGAACGCAGGCTTGAATGCTCTTCCATTCGCGGGTCAGGTTCTGGATGAGTTCATTATCCTGCCGGGGAATATCATTGCGAAGTCTGCCATTGATGTGATTGAGGAAAGCGTCGATGGCTTCCTGGCTCATGATGTCGCAGGGGCCATAAATGGAAGACGCCGGGAATACGCTCTTCTCGTGAACCTTCTGGATGCGGATGTTCGCATTCTTCTGTTCCGGGTCGATGGAACGGTGCCAGTTGACGAAGAAAATGGAGCGGTCGCGCAGCGGGGCAGATGTATCCAGTTTCTTGAGGTTGCTTAGGAACATAGCCAGGGGCTGGGTGATGCTGGGCATGTTCCCGGGGCGGTTGGCGATGATGAGTAAATCCGTCTCAGCCTTGATTGCCTGGAATGTGTGGCTGAGTGCCTGCGGATTCGGGTCATCTACGCCTGGTGTATCGCACAAACGCAGGAAAGGAGCCCCGCCGGCAAAATGTTTTCGGATGGTGATTTTGCGGATGATTGCCTGTAAATCGCTCACATTGTCATTATCCTCCGTTTTGTGGCTTGCATAGAGATTCAGATTGTCCAGAGAGTCGTGCCCTGTTGTGCCCAGTTTTGCAGAGTGCTTGGCGAGGCAATCTTTGATAGCCTGAAGCTGAGACAACGCCCCTTCGTACAACATGCGTTTTTCCTCTGCCAAGGCTGAAATGCCGGGGAGAGGATAGTATGCAAACATTTCAATGGAGTCCGGTGCCGGGGCTAATGTAAATTGTTGCCCGTCTGCCCACAGGTCATTCTCTTGCTGCAGGTAGTTCAGCTGGCGCGTTACAACTCCTTGCAGTTCTTCACGGGTGTAGTAAATGATATCCAGCCCTTCCTCTGAAACCGATGGCGCATAAAGGATTTCGCAGGATACGGATGTGCATCGTTCATCAGCTGTGGGAAGGTTGTTGATGCCGGTCAGGTTTTTCAGTAGCGTTGTTTTGCCGGATTTCTCGACCCCGGCTACAGAGACTGTGATGACGCCGTTGCGGAATAGCTGCGTTTTATTGGCGAGCTGTTCCCGGAGGGTTGCAAGCCTTGTTAAAATCTGAGCGCCTTCCTGGGGCTTTCGTTGCACCAGCGGGGAATGCATAATCTGCTCCAGCACCTGTTGCAGAGAGGTTGTCGATTCAAGCATGGCCTCCAGTTGTGGCACCTTCTGCTGGCGCAACTGAACAATATCCTGGTTGAGTAGAGTTGGCATGTCGCTTATTTGTTGTGAGAGTGGGTAAAATGTGTCTCTATTCCTTGCGTAGATAGGCAGGGTGGTGATTGTTGTATCTGGGCGATTATTTCTACAATGTTAATATATAGCAAAAACGGTAATATTGTCAATCTTGGAAGTGTGGAAATTGAACGTTCCTGTATAAGGGAGTTGGGGTATTTGTCTGTCCGTCTAGGAGAGTTGTTGAGGCAACGTTCCCTCTGCAGCTTGCATATGCCTGGCCAGGAGGGGCAGGATGTCGTGGTGGAGGTGGAGTTTTCTGCCTTCCAGCCAGGCGTTGGCACCGAATTCGATGAGCTCGGCGAGGGTTTCGGCATGCACGCGGATGTTGATGCAGAGCGGGGCGGTGGCTTCACCGGCGCGGATGTGCCAGAAGTTGCGGTCGGCGGGGTCAGGCTGCACTTCGAGGGGGATACCCAGCTCACGGCTGGCGAGCTCCACGCCCTTGCGGAGCATGGCGCGGCCCAGCAGGGTGTCGCTGAAAAGAATCATGGCCTTGCGTGCAGCGATGTCCTTGATGAAGTGCATGAACATGGGGGGCTGGCGGGTTATGGAGCGGTTTCTGCGGGCTGCGGTTGGGCTGCGGTCGTTTCGTCTTTCCCGGAATCAGCAATCTGGGGCAGGGGAGAAGCTTCTGTTTTTTTGCCCCCGGCGGCCATGCTGCTGATGATGGCGGAGAAAGCCAGTGAGAGGATGCCCATGTCATCCATCCAACCGATGACGGGGATGATATCGGCGATGGCGTCTGCCGGGAAGACTGCGTAGAGAATGCTGAACGCGAGGATGGCAACATTGCGCGGTGTGAGCACGTTACCGGCCTTGCTTTGTCTGTAAAGAAGCAGGGCAGCATGCAGTTGCTTGCCGATTTTGCTTTTCCTGCCGTGCTTTTTCAACCATGCTTCTGCCGCAACTTCCATGCCGGCTATCAGCTCCGGTTTGTTCAGTTTCTTGAACCACTTGGAGTGTTCTATCTCTTCGATGCTCTCGGGGATTCTTTTGTCCATAGGGTAGAGATTGTGCTGGTGGTTGAGTCGTTCACTATTTATCCGATAGTCACTCCCCCTCCATGAGCAGCACGGAGCCGGCGGGGGCGTGGTGGGCGGCGAGGATGGAGGTGCGCTCCTCGATGGTGAGGGTGCCGGGGTGGGGCGGGGTGTGGGTGATGCGGCGGGTGGTGCCATCCGGCTGGCAGATGGTGAAGGCGGTGAGACTGGCTGCCTGCTGCGGCGCGAATCCGGTGAGGGCGCCGCTGGTGGCTATCTGCTCCGGAGTCTGCCAGTAGAAGCCGTCCGAATCTTCGTGGTTGGGTACGTCCGGGTAGCGGCACTGGGCGCAGCGGTAACCCAGGGTGCGGCCTTTGAGCTCCTGTGTGCTGCCCACGGGCAGGGCTTCCCATTCACCATCTGCTGTTCGTTGGAGGTCGATAGGGATGCGGTGCACGGCCTGTTGAATCTGCATGAGCTCGTGTCCCCCGCAGGCCGGACAGGTAAAAATGATTTTAGTGGACATAAAGATACGTTGTGCTTTATAATATGTCGCAAAACAGATAGAAAGTCAACTTTAATTGCAGGCCTGATATGGAGAAATTCTGTGCAGCTGCACAAACTGCTTGCAATAATGTCACTAAAATGCTATTTTTGCAGCGTGGAGACGCAAGACCAGTCCGATTTGAAGAAAAGCATTAAAATTTGGCTGAAGGCGAACAATTACAGTTACGCCTGGCTGGCGGAGCGTTGCTATGTTTCAGAGGCCACGGTGCGCAACTGGATGGCCAAGAAGCTGATACCGGCGGCCAAGGTGCATATCATCCGGGAGATGGTGAAGGAGCTGCCCCTGGTGTTGCCCGGCCGGGTGCAGGTGGAAGAGGAGACGAAGATAACGCTGAGCCTGGATGCTGCTACTCGCGCTGCGCTGGAGAAGCGTGCCTTTGCGCAGGGCAAGACGCTTTCTGAGTTCCTGGCGGATGAGGTGCCGCGCCTGGGAAATTGATTTTTATCTGATCCGCTATGGATGGCCTTGTGGATGCGCTGCCGTCCGGTACTCTGCTGGGACATTATCGCTTGCAGGCGGCTGCGTCGCGCGGCGGGTTCGGGGTGCTGTACCGCGCGTGGGATGAGAAGCTGAACCGCCCGGTGGCTGTGAAGGAGTGCTTCCCGGCATCCATCTGCCGGCGCGATGCGGATACTGGCGCAGTGCTACCCCATTCGGAAAGCATGCAGGGGCGCTATGAGGCGGTGATAGCGGATGCATACGCGGAGGCGCAGACGCTTGCAGGGCTGCATCATGCCCGCGTGGTGCCGGTGTATGATATTTTCCGCGCGGCGGGCAGCTTGTTTTATGTGATGCCCTGGCTGGAGGGCGGTTCCCTGCGCGATAAGATAGCCGCGGCCCGGGAGACCGGGGCCCCGGTGCCACAGGCAGATGCGCTGCGCTGGCTGCTGGAGCTGCTGCCGGCGCTGGAGTACCTGCATGGCAGGCAGGTGATTCACCGCGATTTGAAACCGGGCAATATCATGTTCGATGCCGCGGGTAACCCGGTGCTGGTGGATTTCGGTTCTGCGCTGAACCGCGCCACGAAGGTGGATACCACGACCCAGGGGGAGTTCTCCCCGGTTTATGCCTCGCCGGAGCAGGTGAGCGGAAAGGGAAAAATCGGCCCGTGGACGGATTTGTATTCCTTGGCCGCCACCTGGTATGAGCTGCTTTCCGGCTCCCCGCCGGAGCCTGCCCAGCAGCGCCTGCTGCAGGATGAGCTGCCGGCTCTTTCCCTTGGCCCCACGGTGCTGGAGCAGAGCATCATGCAGAATCTGGCGCTCCCCTCGGTGCAGCGTTGCCAGTCGGCGCAGGAGTGGCTGGAATGGTTGCTGCAGGGGGCAGCCCCCTGCGCGGTGGTGCGCCGCCGCAAGATGCTCTGGCTTAAAATATCAGCCGGCTTGCTGGTGGTGGGCACCGGGGCTTTTTATCTGGGCACTCTGCAGGCGCCCCGCCCCATGGAGAATCCCGCGGCAGTTGCCCAGGCGCCTCGCCCCGCGGAGAGTCCCGTGGCCGTTGCCCAGGCGTCTCGCCCCGTGGAGAGTCCCGTGGCCGTTGCCCTGGCGCCTCGCTCCGTGGAGATTCCCGTGGCCGTTGCCCAGGAGCCGCTCGAATCGGAGGATTCCTTTTATCAGCGGGAGCTTCAGGCGCTTGGTCTGCCTGCCCGGATGCAGGATGCCCGGCAGCGACTGACCAAAGCGCAGGAGCTCATGGAGACCCACAAGCGCAAGGTTGATGATTTGCTGGCTGAGATGCGCAAGCTGGCGGCCGTCCCCGGTTCAGACGCAGAGACTCGCTCCCGTATCGTGGCTCTTGCTGAGCAGTTTGACCAGTGGCGCAGCGCAGTCAGTGACCAGCTGCGGGATGAGCACTCCCCTGGAATCTACGATGCCTTGGGCGAGATTCTTGATAAGCTCGAGAACCCGGAGTCAACTTTCCCCGTAGAATCGCCGGAGGAACTCTTCCTTTTGAAAAAGATTGCTCCCCGGCTGGAGTCGCTGAAGAAGGAATATTCAGAATTACTGGATGCCTATCTGCTCCAGGAGCAGGAAATATACAACTACGGAGATGATGCAGTGGAAGAAATAATCTCCGGTGAATGAGGTGGGATTCCACATGTGTCCCGTGGTTTGAAAAAGTGCTCGATAAATTGGAATTTAGTGCAATGATTAGTTATTAGTGATTAATGATTAATTAAAAGCTAGGCGGGCCGGAGGCCCGCGGAATTTCTTCAATTGTCAATAGTCACTCGTCAATTGTCAATTCTGTTAAATTTCCATTTGACTTGCTTCCGGGGCAGTTCGCGGGTATAATGCGCGCATGAACGCATCCTTCGCTCTTATTTCCCTGGGTTGTGCCAAGAATCAGGTGGATTCCGAACACATGGCCGGCTGCATGGAGGCCGCCGGGTTCCGCCAGGTGGAGCCGGGGGAGGCCGATGTGCTCATCATCAATACCTGCGGTTTCATCGACCCCGCGAAGGAGGAGGCCATCAATACCATTTTCGATGCCGTGCGCGCCCGCGAGGCGGGAGATGCCCCGGCGGAGCAGCAGATTATCGTGGCCGGCTGCCTTTCCCAGCGCTATGCAAAGGAACTGGCCAAGGAGATGCCCGAGGTGGCCTGCTTCATGGGGGTGGATGAAATCACCCGCGTGGCGGAGATTGCCACTGCCTGCCTGAACGGCACGGCGGAAAAGTGCTACACCAGCAAGGTTTCCACCTACCTGCCGGACTGGGGGGTGCCGCGCAAGCTCATATCGCCGCCTCATTATGCCTATGTGAAGATTGCCGAGGGCTGCAACCACGCCTGCGCCTACTGCGTGATTCCGCGCATCCGCGGCGGCCACCGCAGCCGCCCGCAGGCCAATATCCTGAAGGAAGTGCGCCACTGGGTGGAGCAGGGGGCCAGGGAAATCAACCTCATTGCCCAGGATACCACCTATTACGGCATGGATAAGTGGGAGAAGCGCGGCAGCAAGACCGCCGGGGTGGATTCCTCCCGCGGTGAATCGCTGGCCAGTCTCCTGCGCGAGATTAACGCCATCCCCGGCGATTTCTGGATTCGCGTGCTCTACACCCACCCCGCCCACTGGAGCCGCGAGCTCATCGATACCTTTGCGCAGTGCGAGAAGGTGGTGAAGTATGTGGATATCCCCTTGCAGCACATTGCGGATGGTATCCTGGACTCCATGCGCCGCAAGACGGATGGTGACTACATCCGCAGGCTCATCCGCGATATCCGCGCGGCGGTGCCGGGCATCGGCCTGCGTACCACCTTCATCTCCGGCCTGCCCGGCGAGACGGAGGAGGACCATGCCGAGCTCCGCGAGTTCATCAAGGAGTTCCGCTTCGAGCGCGCGGGCGTGTTCCCCTATTCCAAGGAGGAAGGCTCCCTGGCCGCCCGGATGAAGAACCAGGTGCACCATGCTACGAAGAAGCGCCGCAGCAACGAGCTTTCCATGCTCCTGGCCGGCATTGCAGACGAAATCGGGCAGGAGAGCATCGGCACCCGCATGCGCGTGCTGGTGGATGCTCCCGGCATTGCCCGCGGCCCCTGGGATGCCCCGGATGTCGATGGCACCATCCATGTGGATCCCGCCCTCCCCGTGGGTGAGTTTGCCGAGGTGGAAATCGTGGATTCCATCGCCTACGAGCTCTTTGCGGATGGCGCAGAGGAACCGGATTTCGATGAGGAATAAACAGGTGGATTGATGCCTGTGGGCAAATCCCTGCCTGTCTCTATTTCATTGATTCAGCTGAGTGTGCAGTTGATTTTGCGGCCTCGGCGCTGGGGCATGTTGATGTGCAGGCAGAGTTCCGCGTTGCGCTTGCTCAGGGTTTCCATGAGCGCCGGGGGTACATCGTTGCTGGCGAAGCCCCATTCTCCCAGGTACTGGCAGATGGCGATGGTGGTGGCATCCGGCGGAAGCTCATCCGGCGAGTACAAGCTGCTGTTGGCTCGGATAGGATACAAGCCCATTTTTCCCTGGTGCTGCCGAATGGACGGAGGCAGTGCCGGCGGGCGCCCGCCGGAGGGGGTATCGGCGGAAAGCGTGTTGTGGCATTTTTGCTGGTATCTTACCTGATTGTTGCCATTGGGCATGAGGGTGAGCCCCAGCCATACCTTTGCCTTGGCAAATGCCTGCAACACGCGGACGGGTACCCTCAAATCAAAGTCTGCCACCTGGCAATCCGCCATGATGCCGAGGTCGATGCGGGGGGATTCACACTGAAGGAGCAAGCCGCGATTTCGCTTCAGAAACTTTTCCCATTCATGGAAATCCAGCTTGCCATCTGTCTTCAGCGGTGCTTTGTAGGAGGGTGATATATACCCCCCGCGCTCCCGCTCCTCCAACCACCCCTTCTGCCGCATCGGTGAATTGCCCGGCAGGTCATCGCAGTAGAAATAGATGGAGCTTTCTATACTCATGGCATATTTATAGCAGAATCCTTGTTCATTACAAGGAAATTATCAGAACGCGTATGGAGAGGTAAGTCCGTTAAATGGGAATTTGTGGGGGAACTCTGTCGGAGCACGGGACTTCAGTCCCGATTGGAAGCACCGTTATTTCGGGACTGAAGTCCCGTGCCCCGACAACGACAAACATCAATTTATTGAGCAGAGGGGGGCTTCTTCCAAAATGTTGCTGATGTTTCTATTGCTTACCAAATCTTTGGGACACATGTGGTGGCTTCATAGCTGCCCAAAATCTTTAAGCTTGACTTGTGGGGCGTTTCGCGGTAGGCTTGTGCGCGTCAAAACCAGACATTTATACTACTATGTCCCGTACCCCCATCATTGCCGCTAACTGGAAGATGAACAAGGGCCCGAAGGAAGCTAAGGAGTTCCTCGCCGCCCTTAAGGATGAGCTTACTTGCGAGTGCAAGGCTGTTGATAAGGTGATCGTTCCCCCGTTTGTGACGATTCCTGCCGTCATGGAGACGCTGAACGGCTGCACCTGCATTGGTGTCGGTGCTCAGGATGTGAGCGACCGTGACAACGGTGCTTTCACCGGTGAGATTTCTACTGCCATGCTTAATGAGCTGGGCTGCAAGTATGTGGTGCTTGGCCACAGCGAGCGCCGCCAGTACCATGGCGAGACCAACGCCTACATCAACAAGAAGATTAAGAAGGCTCTTGCCGCCGGTATCTGCCCGATCTACTGCATCGGTGAGACTCTGGAGCAGCGCCAGGGTGGTGAGCTTGAGACCGTGCTTAAGAGCCAGGTGGTGGAAGGCCTCGATGGGCTGACTGCCGATGAGGTGGCCGGTCTGGTTATTGCTTACGAGCCTGTGTGGGCTATCGGCACCGGCGTGACTGCTTCCTCCGCTGATGCCCAGGCTGCCCATGCCTTCATCCGCGGTGTGGTGGCCGAGGCCTTCGGCGCCGCTGCTGCTGAGGCTGTGCGCCTGCAGTACGGTGGTTCCGTGAAGCCCGACAACGCTGCCGAGCTCATGAGCCAGCCCGATATCGACGGCGCCCTCGTGGGTGGCGCTGCCCTGAAGGCTGATTCCTTCGCCGCCATCATCAAGGCTGCTCTGTAAGGAAAGCGCTTAGAGATAAGCTTCAAAAGAAAGCCCGCAAGCAAATGCTTGCGGGCTTTTCTGTGCCTTCAGGGAAGAGGTGCGGCGTGCCTCAGGGCTTGTAAACGCGGGGAACCCGGCCTGTGATGCTGGTGATAATGTTGCTGGGGATGGTTCTGGCGCGGTTGGTGAGTTCCTGCCAGGGGACGTTGGGCCCCATGATTTCTGCCACATCGCCGGGCTGAACCTTGGACATGTGGCTCACATCCACCATGATCTGATCCATGGTTATGCGGCCCAGTACCGGGCAGTATTCGCCGTTCATGTAGACGCGGGCGCCGGTGTTGGAGAGGTAGTGCAGGTAGCCATCACCGAAGCCCAGGCCGATGGTGGCCACGCGGGTGGGGGCGCTGGTGATATAGGTGTGGTTATAGGAAACGCCGTGGTCGCTGGGCAGGGTGCGCAGCAGGGTGACACGGCTGTAGAGGGTGAGGGTGTTGCGCAGCTCGCGGTTGTGCGGCGAGGGCATGGGGGAGTAGCCGTAGAGGATGCGGCCCAGGCGCACCATGTTGGTGCAGGGGGCTTTGTAGTTGAACACGGCAGAGCTGCTGCACAGGTGGCGGTAGGGGATGTTCAGGTAGGTGCTCATCTCTTCCACTGCTTGTTCGAAGCTGCGAATCTGGCTGTGCGTGAAGGAAATATCTTCCGCAGCGGCAGAGAGGTGCGAGTACACGCCCTCGATGCGCAGGTTTTCGAAGTCTGCCAGCCGGGCTCCCATTTCTGCCACGGAGTGCGGAAGCAGACCGGCTCTCCCCATGCCCGTATCCACATTGATATGCAGGTTGACCTTCTTGTTGTATAACTGGCCCAGGGAATTATAGTGCTCAGCTTCCTCCAGGCTGGAGAGTGCCACGCGCCAGCCGTTCTGCACTACCATTTCGCGCTCGGCAGGGAAGCAGGGCCCCAGGATGAACGGGCAGGTCAGCACGCCGGTGGCCTGCACGCGGGCGGCTTCTGCCGGGGTGGCCACACCGAAGAATTCCAGGTCGCAGTCATCCAGTGCCTTGACTACGCCTTCGATGCCGTGGCCATACGCTTCGGCTTTGACAATGGCCATCTGTTTGTGGCCGGGCAATACACGGCGAACCACGGACAGGTTATGACGCATGGCATCGGTATCGACTTCGGCCCAGGCACGGAAGAGTGAAGTATCCTGCATGCCCTCATTCTATGCCTGCTGCCGCGTAATTGCAACCTTTATTTCCGGGGTGTCTGCGCAAAAAAAGTAATGCAGACAGGTATCTGGCTTGAAATTGCATCTGTTTTCGCCTATACTACGCGCGTGAATATGCCAGCAATCATTTCTACAGCGGATCCCCTCAATTCGATGGGCTGGGGACTTATGGAGCTTTTTGAAAAGGGCGGTCCCCTCATGTGGCCTTTGCTTTTCCTTTCCGTTGTTGCCTTCATGGTCATGTTCGTGTGTTTGTGGACAACCCGGGCCTCTGCCGTGTTGCCCACGCGCATGGTCATGTCCGTGGAGTCCTGCATCCGCCGCAAGGACTATGCCGGGCTTATGAGCATGTGCGAGCGGGATGGCTCCAGCTTTGCGCTCACGATGCATGTGATTGTGATGTTTCTGCAGCGCAATCCCCGCGCCAATATAGATGAGGTGCGCGAAGTGGCTTCTGCCGAGGGTGCCCGCCAGACCAACATTCTGACCCGCCAGATCAACTGGCTTTCCGATATCGGCGCCATCGCCCCCATGATTGGTCTGCTGGGTACCGTGGTGGGCATGATGAAGACCTTCATGGAAATGGCTGCTGGTAACTTCGAAGGGGTGAAGCAGATGCAGATGGCCCACGGTATTGCCGAGGCTATGATTACGACCGCAGGTGGTCTGGTGCTGGCTATTCCCGCCATGGCTGCCTATGTGTTCTTCCGCAGCCGTATTCAGAAACGTATTGCCGATATGGAAGTGGCGGTGACTCATATCCTTTCCGTGATTGCGGTGCAGATGGATCGTGAGCGGCGTCTCAGCAGCACGTATCAGCGCGGTACCACGCAGGAAGTGCTGGAAGATGAAGATTATTAATCCGCAGTACGAGTTTTCATGAAGTTTAACACCAAGATACCCGAGCCCATCGGCTTCCAGCTGGCACCCATGCTGGATGTGGTGTTCCTCCTGCTTATTTTCTTTGTGGTAACGCAGAAATTCATTCTCAATGAGCAGGATTTGAAGGTGAAGGTGCCTACGGCGCCGAAGTCCACGGAGGAAACATCACGCGCGATTGATGAAATCATCATCAACGCACGTGAAGAAGATGGTGATCTGGTCATCACCATTGACCGTGAAGTGTTTACCCGGGAGAAACTTTTTGCCATGCTGAAGCGCATGATTGCAGTGAACCCGAACCAGCCGGTGCGTATCCGCGGCGATGCGCAGATGAGCTGGCAGCGCATGGCGGACGTGATTTCGACCTGCTCCCAGGCAGGGGTGTGGAATGTGTCCTTCTCCAAGCAGATGCCAGAAACCAAGAAATAAGGCAGAGTTTCATAAATTTTTTTAATCCTACCTGTCATGAATACGCCATTTTCTACCGCGCTGGTACTGGGGCTTTCCCTGGTGCCGGCTTTTGCGCAGCAGCCTGATACCGCAGATGCCCCCCTGGTGGCTAATGCAGAGCTTGATAATTATGCCATTGCCGAGCAGGTGTATGCCCAGGCTCGGGCGACGGCAGACCCTGCGGCCCGCGGTCAGGCTATGGCCCAGGCAGCCCAGCTCTTCAGTAATTTCATTACTCGATTCCCGAAAGCGGCGAATCTTGAGAAGGCAATGTATCTGAAGGCCATCTGCCAGGCAGATGCAGGGGATGCCGCGGGCTCCAACAATACGCTGGGTGAGCTGGCGAACCGCTGCAAGGGTGAGTATGCAGCAGCTGCCGCTTACAAGCTGGCCAACCAGGCTACCGAGCGGCAGATGTGGCAGAAAGCCATCGGCTACTACCACATCACCGTGCGGGAGACGCAGCGCGCAGAGCTGCGCAATGACGCACTGTACCGCCTGGGGCGCGCGCAGCTGCAGTCCGGAAAACGAAAGGATGCCGAATCAACTTTCCGTACATTGCAGGCATTGCAGGGGATTGACCCGCTCATATTGCAGACCTCTCTGCTTTCCATGGCTCAGATGAAAACTGAGGACGGGCAGGACGCAGAGGCTTACGCATTGTTCAGGAATATCCTGAGCATGAAGACGCTGGATGAACGAGTGCGTGGCACCGCCACGCTGCAGGCTGCGCGTCTGGCGGCTCGTCTGGGTAAGAATGATGAGTCACAGCAACTTTATAATCGCCTTTCCGGCATGAAAGGCATGGAAAAGTATGTGGCTGAAGGGCAGATGGAGAACATCATGTCCCTGTACAAGCAAGGGAAGTATGCAGAGGTGGTGCGCCGCGCATCAGCTCAGCCCCGCAGCCTTGATGACCCTGCCAAGGACGCCCGCCGTTCCATTATCGTGGGGCAGTCTGCCATGGAAATCAAGCAATATGAAGCGGCTGCCCTCTGGTTTGAAATGGCGGAAAAGGCACAACCCGGCACGGCCCTTGCCGCAGATGCCGGTTACCGCCGCATCATCTGCGTGCAGCAGGTGCGCGGGGCCAATTTCTTCCAGCATGCGGAAAAATACCTGGGCATGTATGCCGCGCCCGGCTCCTCCACTGCGGCGCTTGCCAGCGTGGATCTGGTGCGGCTGATGTATGCAGACCGGCTCATGAGTTCCGATGTGGCGGCTGCAGCCCGCCAGTTTGATGCGCTCAATTTTGAGAATCTGCCGGAGGCCGTACGGCCGGATGCCATGTACAAGAAAGCCTGGACTGCCGCTCAGGGCGATGCATATGACCCCCTGCCTACACTATCCGGCTATATTGATTCATTTCCGGCAGATCACCGCATGCCGGATGCCCTGACCCTCCGGGGCACTTTCCTGGGCAAGCAGAACAAGGTGAGTGAAGCCCTGGCAGACTATGATCGCGTTATTCGCGACTATCCGGATTCCGATTCCGTGGCCGTCTGCTGGCAGAGAGCTGCCAAGCTTTGTGCCGGGCGCGATGCTGATAAGATGGTGCACTACTACCAGGGATTCATCAAGTGCTGTGAGGAGATGACCAGGCAGGGCAGGCAGATTAAGCCCGGCGCGCTGGCCGAGGCCCACTACAACATTGCCGGTGTGCTGGCGGAGAAAGATCCATCTGCCGCTGTGGGGCACTTCCAGGAAGCCCGCACTCTGTACCCGGAGCAGTATGCCTCGCTGGTGGATTTGCGCCTGGTGCAGTGTTTCTTCAAGATGAAGGATGCAGAAAACCTGAAGAGCGCACTTGAAGTGCTGGAGCGCAGTAACCTGGCCTCATACAACGCATTGCCCCCGGCCATTCTCCGCTGGTGCGGCTGGACCCGCTTCCAGGCTCAGGATTACCTTTCTGCCAACAAGTACCTGTCTGACTCTCTGCCGCGGGAACCCCGTGAGAAATACATTGCCGCAGATGGAAGCGAACAGGAACGCCCCAAGGTGGAGCCCCTTGTCTGGAAAACCCTGGCTAAGGCCCGCCTTGAGCTGCGGCTCTTTGCCCGTGGCCTGGAGGCTGCAGAGCACTATGTGTCCATGGAGAAGCAGCCCTACCGCCTGGCAGAGGGCATGCGCGACCAGGCCTTGCTGTTGATTGGTTCCGGCCGCCCGGCTGAGGCTCGCAAGGTATGTGAGACTGCCATTGCCCTCGGTATCGACGGGCCGATCAAGTCATCTCACTTCATCACGCTGGGTGATGCATATTACCTGGAAAAGAACTACAGCGAGGCGGCCAAGTACTATGGCCGCACGGCAAATGTGGTGAGCGATAAGGAATTGAAGCCGCTTGCTCTGTACAAGATTGTATGTGCTCTCAAGAAGTGCGGTAAGGAAGGCGAAGCTGCCCAATACGAGCAGGCGCTCAAGAATGAGTTCCCGCAGTGGTCTCCTGCTACCAGCGTGCTGCTCAAGCTCGATGACCCGAATTTCGGAGCGCCGCAGCCCTGAATAAGCTTGCATCATGTCATTTGTTGCTACTCCAAACCGCCGCAAGCGCTGGTATCATCTGTTCTCCGTCGGGCAGAAAAAGCTGGTGGCTATCTGCTGCATTTTCTGCTTGCTCATACTGAGTGCGCTTGCCGTGCTCGGGGTGTATGGTTACCGCGCCATGCAGTATGATCTGGCACGTGTGTGTGGCGGGATGACCTCCAGCACGTTGTATGATGCTTCCAATCGCCCGGTAGCATCTATTGCTGATGATGCGGATACTTTTGTTTCACGGAATGATTTGCCGCAATATCTGGTAGATGCCTTTGTGGCCCGTGAGGATGAAACGTTCTTTGAGCATGAAGGAATCGTGCTTTCCTCCGTATTACGGTCGGTCATCCGCAATATCATGTCCATGCGTTATGAGCAGGGCGCTTCCACAATCACCATGCAGCTCACGCGCAATGTGTTTGAGCTCAGCGGTAAATCAATGGATCGCAAGATGCTGGAAGCCATGCTTGCCTTGCGCATTGAACATGCATTCGATAAATATACGATTCTGGAGCAGTATCTGAGTCGCATATACTACGGCCAGAACTGCTACGGTATCAAGGCCGCCGCCCGTTACTATTTTGGTAAGGCTGTGAAGGATCTGGATCTCGTGGAGTGCGCCACATTGGCGGGGCTGGTGAGGGCGCCGTCCCTGTTCAATCCCGTGCGCAGCATGGATAAGGCGCGCACGGTCAAAGCAGAAACCCTGCAGCGCATGCTGGAGTGTGAGATGATAAGCCAGGAGGAGTGCAATGAGGCGACATCTGCACCCATTGTGTTGCGGCGCGTGCCTGCTTCCATGGCTTCCGGCAGTTCATATGCTGTGATGTGGACCCGCCGCGAGCTGGAGGAAATGGGCAGCGAGGTTCCGGAGCATGCCGGAGGCATTTCCGTGGTTTCCAGCCTGAATCTGCCCTTGCAGCAGTATGTGGAGCAGGCGGTGGAGCGGGCTCTCACCGCCATTGAGCAGCCCGGCAGCTATCCGGAGGCCTGGCTGGCCGGCATGGAACCCGAAGCTGCGGCGGCCACCCGCGCCGCTTTTGCCAGGCTGCGCCGCCCGGAGGGGCTGAAAGCCCGTGGCATGAATAATGATCTGAAGGATCTGCTCCAGTGTTGTGTGCTGGTGGTGGATGCCCGCCGGAATCACCGCGGCAAGGTGCTGGCCATGGTGGGGGGCCGCAGTGTGGTGGATGGCCGCGACCGCTGGCAGGAAAAGGTGCGCCCCGGCCGGGCTGCGGCGCCGTTCCTGTTCTGCTGTGCCTGTCTGCCGGGTGGGGATGATATGCACATTGTGGCCCGCAGCACGGAGGTGACCGGCCTGCGCCTGGGCTATGATGTGGTGCGTTCGTTTTATGATTCTCTGAAACTGCAGGTGGAGCTTCCCAGTCGCGAGCAGGAGTTGTATCTTTATAACGGTTTGTACCATATCCGCCGGCTGGATCTTGCCCGCTTGCTTTTCTGCCTGCAGAACGAGGGCAGGGGGTACCGCCTGAGCATGGTCAACACCATCTGGAACAGCAATCAGCAGCCTATCTACAACTACGAACCGGAGAAATCCCCGGAGTATATCCGCCGCGAGAGCGCCACTGCCGTTTCCCAGTTGCCGCCTTTCCGCATCACTGAGGGCGAACCCGTCAGCATGAATGAGCTGCTGCCGGAGGGCTCCGGGCAGTGGAGCATGGTGTTCCGCCAGCGTGCGGTCTGCGCTTTTGTGTGGATGGGGTTCGATGACGCCGCCCACCCACTGGCCTCAGCCCGCGAATTGCGCCCCCTCCTTTCACGCGCTGCCTCGCATCTGGCGCGCGAGGTGTTTGATAAAGCCCGGGCTGAGCTGCGCGCCCAGCAGAAGGCTCAGGAAGAAGCGAAGCAGCAGCCCAAGGCATCATGAGTTCGCCCTACACAGACTATCTGGCCGCTGCTGTGCAGGCCGCCAGACTTGCCGGAGCGTTCCTGCGCGAGCATTTCTATAGCATCAAGCTGGTGGATGAGGCCCTGGCGCATGATATTAAGCTGCGCCTGGATAAGGAAAGCCAGCAGCTGATAGCCGGCCACCTGCTGGCCGCATTCCCGGAAAGCTCCATCCTGGGGGAGGAGGGGAACGAGGGCTCTGAGGCTGCCGGGTACCAGTGGATTGTGGATCCCATCGATGGCACCGTCAACTACTTCTACGGCATCCCGATATTCTGTGTGAGCATAGCTTTGCAGCACCGCGGTGAGCTGGTGCTGGGCTGTGTGTACGACCCCATGCAGCAGGAGTGTTTCACCGCTGTTGCAGGCGGGCCGCCGCTTCTGAATGGCCGCCCCATCTCCGTATCCACCCGCGCGCAGATGCGCGAGGCCGTGGTGTTCATCGGCCACGGCACGCACGATGGCTCCGGCGAAACCGGAATACGCCGCTTTGCCCATATTTCAAAACAGGTGCGCAAAATCCGCATTCTCGGCAGCGCGGCGCTGACGCTCTGCTACATTGCCGCAGGCCGCTTCGATGCGTATGTCGAATCCCGCATCTGCCTGTGGGATTTTGCCGCTGCACGCGTCATTCTGGAAGCCGCCGGTGGCCGGCTGGAGTTCGAACCGCATGGGGAGGATGGTATCAAGGGGGCGATTGTGGCCTGGAATGGCCTTCTCCCGCTGCACGAAGCTTTGCAAATGGACTGATTGCGTATGAACGATTCACCCTCTGTCCGCTATCTGGCCTGGAAATGCCTGCTGCGCTGGTCGCAGGGCGGCATCTTTGCCGAAACCCTCATTGCCCGCGCTGCCGCAGAGCATAAGCTGGCGCATGCTGACCGCTCCCTGCTGCAGGCCATTGTGTACGACACGCTGCGCCACATGAGCTGGCTGGACCACATCCGCAAAACCCTGCGCCCCGGTAAACTGGAGGAGAAAATGCGCTGGCTCGTGCTCATGGGGCTCTGCCAGCTTTTCGTGCTGCGCCAGGCAGAACACGCCGCCGTGGGCGAAACCGTGCGCCTGGCTCCGCAGCGCGTGCGCGGTGTGGTGAATGGCATGCTGCGCAATGCCGCCCGCCGCAAGGCTGAGTTTGACGCCGAGCATGAGACTCTGCCGCTCGCTGTCCGGTTTTCGACCCCATCCTGGCTGGTGAAGCGCTGGCTGCGTGAATTCGGCGAGTCTGATACCAGCGCCATGCTGGAGTGGAACTCGCTCACCCCGCCGGTGTATGCCCGCCTGAATCCCCTGAATCCGCCAGCGGAGATCCCGGAGTGCTGGGAGCCGCTGCCGGCGCTGCCGCTCTGGTATCGCCTGCATGGCCCGCTGCCGCTGGAGGCTCTCAGGGCAGGGCAGTTGTATGTGACCGACCCCTCCACCCGCTATTGCGTGAAGCTCCTGGCGCCGCAGCCCGGTGAGCGCGTGCTGGATGCCTGCGCCGCGCCCGGTGGCAAATCTGCCGCCATGCTGGCCGCCACAGGGGGAGATTTGCACCTGCTGGCCACGGATGTGGAGGAATTCCGCCTTGCTCCCCTGCGCGAGAACCTGCTGCGCGCCGGCGGGCTCGATGTGCAGGTCGCGCAGCATGATTGGACCCAGCCATGCCCGGCAGAGTGGTGTGGCGCATTCGATGCCGTGCTGCTGGATGTCCCTTGCTCCAACAGCGGCGTGCTGCAGCGGCGTGTGGATGCCCGCTGGCGCCTCTCGGCGGGGGAAATCACGCGTCTTGCCGCGCTCCAGTTGCAGATTCTGGAGCAGGCCTGCGCCGCTGTCCGCCCCGGCGGTCGCCTGGTGTACAGCACTTGTTCTATTGACCGCGAGGAAGACCGCGCCGTCGTAGATGCCTTCCTTGCTACCCATAAGGATTTTACCTTTGTCGAAGAATACCTGGCTCTCCCCCACCGCGAGCAGGCAGACGGCGCCTATGCCTCCCTCCTGTGCCGCGCAAATTAGCTGAATTCATAAAAAAAAGCTCGCTTTCCCCGCAATCAGCGGTATAATGAGGAACGAAGCATACCCCGAACCTCATCTACCATGATTACAAAGAAGCTCACCATTCAGAACAAGCTTGGCATTCACGCACGCCCCGCCGCGCAGTTTGTGCGCGTGGCCAGTCGTTTTCAGGCCGATGTCTCCGTTGAAAAGGACGATGAAGCGGTGGATGGCAAGAGCATCATGGGCCTGATGATGCTGGCCGTGGGCTGGGGGGCTGAAATCGCCGTCACGGCAGACGGCCCGGATGAAGCCGATGCTATCGCTGCTCTTGAAGAGCTGATTAACAATAAGTTCGGCGAGGCTTAATCCCTCGCCGATGCCTTTTGACCTTCACCCGCTTCCCCGGTTATATGAGCGAAGGAGCAGAGCGCCGGTTTCAGGGGCAGCCCGTTTCCGAGGGTATTGCCATGGGCAGGCTGCGCGTGGAGGCCCGGGGCTGTGCCGCTCCGCCCACCCGCACCATCCTCCCCACGGAACTGGAGGCCGAGTGGCAGCGCTTTGAGACCGCGCTGGAGCGCACAGAGCTGGAAATCAAGCTGCTCAAAACCCGTGTGGAGGAGCTCAGCGGTGCGAATGAAGCCGCTATTTTCGATGCGCACCTCCTCTTCCTGCGCGACCGCATGATTATCTCCCGCATGCGCAAGGAAATGCCCAGGCGTCTGCAGAATATCGATTCGGTCTATTATGCCGTGGTGCAGAACTTCATGGAAGCCATGCGCATGGTGGACGATGCCTACCTCCGCAGCCGCGTGGCGGATATTGCAGACGTGCTGCAACGCGTGCTCAAAAACCTGGACCAGGGCAGCGCCCGGACCCGCCGGAACAAGACGGTGAGCGAGGAACCCTGCCTGCTGGCCGCATACGACCTGACCCCCAGTGACACTGCCGACCTCGATTCTCAGAACGTGCTGGGTTTCGTGACGGAAGCCGGCTCTTCCATTTCGCACACCGCGATTCTGGCCCGCTCACTGGGGCTGCCCGCAGTGGTGGCGGTGCCGAACCTGGTGCGCGAGGCCCGCGTGGGCTCCTCCGCTATTCTGGATGGCTACCACGGCACCCTGATTCTCAACCCCACGGCTGAGACCCGCGCATACTACGAGCAGATGCGGGCCGAGAAGGAGAAGGCCTACCAGGCCCTCCTGGATATGCGCGACCTGCCTGCCGAAACGCGGGATGGCCGCCACATCCGCGTGGCCTGCAACCTGGAGTTTGTGCATGAGTACGGCTCCATCAAGCGCAACGGGGCAGAGGGCGTGGGCCTGTACCGCACGGAGTTCTTCCTGCTGGGGGGCGATGGCCTGCCCGATGAGGAGACCCAGTACCAGCACTACCGCCGCCTGGTGGAGGAATGCGCCCCGCAGGAGGTGATTTTCCGCACGCTGGATTCCGGTGGCGACAAGTTGCCCTTCGAGGTGCTGGAGGAGAAAGAGGAAAACCCCTTCCTGGGCTGGCGCGGCATCCGTGTTTCCCTGAGCCGCCCGGCTGTGTTCAAGGAGCAGCTGCGGGCCATTCTGCGTGCTTCGGCTCATGGCAAGGTGGGCGTCATGTTCCCCATGGTCTCCGGCCTCACTGAGGTGAAAGACGTGCATGCCATTCTCGATGAATGCCGCCGCGAGCTGCGCGAGCGTGGCGAGGCGTTCGATGAGAATATGCGCGTGGGTATCATGATTGAGGTGCCCAGCGCCGCCGTCATGGCCGATGTGCTGGCCCGCTATGTGGATTTCTTCTCCATCGGCACCAATGACCTCACGCAATACACCATCGCCGTGGATCGCGTGAACTACCGCGTGGCCAGCATGTTCCGCTCCACGCACCCCGGCGTTATCCGCCTGATTCACCAGACTATCAAGGCCGGCATTCCCACCGCTATCTGCGGCGAAATGGGGGGCGATATCACCCTCGTGCCGCTGCTGGTGGGCCTGGGCGCCACCGAGCTCTCGGTTGGTTCCCACCTTCTCCCGCTCATCCGCTTCGCCATCCGCCATCTCAACTACGAGGAATGCCGCCAGATGGCCGAAATGGCGCTTCAGGCAGAAGATTCCCGCACCATCCGTGCCCTTTCCAAGGAACTCGCCCTGCGTTCGTATCCGAACCTGTTTGAGTGATTGCGATATGCCGGAAAGAAGACTTGCGCCGGTGGGGGGCAGGGGTATAATGGCTGGTAACCGTTATGAGCATCATTTCCTACGCGAATCAGAATGTGTATGAGCTGGTGGCCTACCAGCCCGGCAAGCCTATTGAGGAAACCGCCCGCGAGCTGGGCCTGCGCCCGGAGGATATCGTGAAGCTGGCTTCCAATGAGAACTCCCTGGGGCCTTCTCCGCTGGCAGTGGAGGCCATGCAGAAGGCGGCGGCCGGCATGCACATCTATCCCGATGGTGCTTCCTTTGCGCTGCGCAGCCGCGTGGCGGAGCTGCATGGGGTGGACTTTGCCAACACGGTGGTGGCCAATGGCAGCAGCGAGCTCATTGAGCTGCTGGCCCATGCGCTCCTGCGCCCCGGCACGGAAGTGATTGCCGCGGATTATGCCTTCACGCTCTATCCCATCGTCGCAAAGCTGATGGGGGCGAGCTACATTTCCGTTCCCAACCGGGATAAGTGGACGCACGACCTGGAGGCCATGCTGGCCGCCATCACCCCGCAGACCCGCCTGGTGTTCATCACCAACCCGACCAACCCGGTGGGCACCATGGTGAGCCAGGAGGAACTGGAATCTTTCATTTCCCGCGTGCCGGAGCATGTGGTGGTGGCTATTGATGAGGCTTACATTGAGTTTGCCGGGCTGCCGACGGATAGTATGAAGTTTGTGAAGCAGGGCAGGAATGTGGCTGTGCTCCGTACCTTCTCCAAAGCCTACGGCCTGGCCGGTGCCCGCTGCGGCTACGCCATCACCACGCCGGAAATTGCCGACTTGTTGAATAAGGCTCGCTCTCCCTTCAATGTGAATGCCTTTGCCCAGGTTGGTGCGCTGGCGGCGCTGGATGATACCGGGCATATCGCCCGCTCTGTGCAGATGGTGAACGAAGGCCGCCGCCGCTACGAGGAATTCTTCACAGCCCGGGGGCTGGAGTATGTGCCGAGCCACACCAATTTCATTCTGGTGAATGTGGACAACGGAGTCGAGGTGTTCCGCAAGGCTCTGGCGCGGGGCGTCATCATGCGCCCCATGGCCGCCTATGGCCTGACCGCATACATCCGCATCACCATCGGCAACGAGCGCGAGAACTCCCGCTGCCTTGAGGTGCTGTCTCAGGTCCTGTAACGGTGTTTTTTGCGCTGCGCCGGATTTGTGTATCAGCCCGATAAATTGGAATTTGTGGGGGAACTCTGTCGGAGCACGGGACTTCAGTCCCGATTGGAAGCACCGTTATTTCGGGACTGAAGTCCCGTGCCCCGACAACGACAAACATCAATTTTGCTTTTCGCTGCGGATGTTCGCCGCTTCATTATAAAATCTGACGCAGTGCCCGTTTAATCCGTCCCGATTAACGGCATCGGCGGGGTGCGTTCTTGTTCATCTCGCGCTGCCAGGGCGCCGTGTGCCACCAGCCATGTCGCGAGCTTCTCGCGGTGGGGCTCAAATACAGCCGCCGTTTCAGGAGCAAACCGGATGGACTGCACACGTTGCAGGGGCGTCTGGCCGGTCTCTGCATCAGGCGCATTGATATCGGCCCCCAGGTGCAGCAGAAGCTCCGCCGTGTGCAGGTTCCCATGCAGGAACGCCACGGTGAAATGGCGGTTTACCGCCCCGCAGAACCGCGATGTATGGGCGAAACAGAGCCCAAGCAGGAAACCAGCCATGCCGATATGAACCACACTCCTGCGGGAGAAGGCGCGCCTCACCACCGCCACGACAATACCCAGTGAAACAAACCATGCCGCCGCTACCAGGGTCAGGCAGCCATACTCATACCATGCCGATGGGAACATCCGGATGAGCTGCCTCCACACGTAATCCGGATTCAGGAAGCAGATGACGAGAATCAGCAGCAGGTAAATCAAGGCTTTCTTCATCGCTTTATTTCATTAAGAGGAAAGCAGTCAGTTCCCCCGTTTCCGGGTCGCAGAAGAAATACCCCGCGCCGCCCAACGTTTTGCCGGGACGGAACCCCGCCCGTTCACCCCTGAACACCAGCGTCTCAGGCGGCAGCTCCCGGATAGGAATCCAGACACCCCGCAGGGTTAGCACCCGCTTCACATGGAAAGACCCGGTCTGGCATTCCTTCAGCGTGCCTCGATAGGACAAGCGGTCATACTTCAGTCTGGGGGCTTTTTTCCACTGTAGAACGATATTCTGCTCAGCGCGTTCAATGGAGGAACTTTCCTGAGCTGCATGCAGCCCCCCCGCCGCAAGGCACAGGGCAGCAAAGCATTTTATTGCATGAAATAAAGAAGCGCGGCTCATATGACCATGCTCATTTGCTCTGTGGATGTTGCGTAATTCCCATGAAGTAAGGGGCAGCGGGGGTGTTCAAATCCCCGATAACCCAGATGAACGGCCTGTCGAACGCAATCACTTTGGGCCGCGGGCCGGGCGATATCGACTGACGAGTCACGGCCACCGTAACAGCCGCGGCCTTGGTGCCCTCTTCATCAGTCTCTACATAGCAGCGTTGCAGCACGTCATCGAGGTAAATCGGGCTGTTACAAAAGCCGCGCAGATCTGCATGCAGGGAGAAAATGTTTTTCAAGCCGCACGCCTGCAATGCCGGTTTGAGTGAATAGGTGCCGGGATTCAATTCGAAGCGGGGGAGAAGCACAATGGTTTGCTGCACTGCATTGGAGGCCAGCGCCTTGCGGATATCCTGGTACTGCTGCGGCGTGAGCTGGCGGGCAAAATCACGGGCATTTCCTTTGGGCAGGATGCCGATGAAATACCCGGGCTCGCCCTGCCGCCCCTCCGTGTTGTATGGAAGCGCCACAGCGCGCCATCCCTCGCCTTCGGCATAGTGGTACTTAGCCTTGCTGCGCATCAGGGAAACGTGGACAGTGTTGCCGTTTTCGAGCGTAAAATCCGCATTTTTCCGTGTGCTCGCCGCCGGAAACGGATGCAGCCATTTTTCTTTCAGGTAAATAGCATTTGCGGCCACAAGCGCCGTAGTCGGCGAGATATCACGGGGAGATACAATGGATGGAATCAGCCCCCGGGTTTTGCAATCGGCCCAGCGATTGATGATGGAGGCAGCCTTGTCGGGAGCAGTGGCAAATGGCACTTTCAGCACCTCATCTGCCCTCACGCCGGGATTCAGGGTCAGTCGCTCCGATACAAACAAGGCATTGGCCTCGGCCGGTGTCATGGCCGTGCGAATCCCCGCCTTGCCCATGGGCAGCGCCGCCAGCTCCGCGGCAGTGGCACCCCTCGCCCCCTGCTGCAGAAGTCGCAGCACCGCTTCCAGACTGGCCGGGGAGAATACAACGTTCCCCTCATGCCCCGCCGCCAGCAGGGAAAACACCTGCACGGCAAAGCTATCCGCATCCCTGCTGGCCTCTGCCTTCAGCGCTGCCGTGGGGGATGCATCAGCCGCCCCCAGTGGCTGAACTACGGAGTCATCTGCCGACTGCGAACAACTCACGAGGCCCATGAAAATGGCAAAACTCAACACTCTCTTTATCATATTATAACGATGGCTCGGTTTCATCACATTGTAACATCTGCAAAGCGGAAGTCAAGCAACCCGCATGGCATTCATTCCTGAGAATCAATATATTGGTAAGTCCATGTCGGTTGGGAGAACCTGCCGGAAAAGACGGATATCCATTCCCCACCGCTGAGCATTTCGACGTGGTACCGGTCGTTTTCGATTGAGCAGCGACAGTCCTGCATGGGATATCCGGCGTTCATCTGAGTGTAGTTGAGCAGCACCCAGCTGCTGTCGGACTGCTTTTTTACCAGGCTGAACTGATAAATAATAGCGCCGGAGCCGACTTCTACGCCAAGCAGATAACAACCAGGCGACATTTCACGATGCAGAACCGGCACGAAGACCCAGTTGCACCGAGATTCGTACTGCCCCCGCAGCTCCGGTGTCTGGCGATAGATATCAAGGACCTTCTGCTCTTGCCCCGTTGGCAGGTACGGTGACAACTCCCCGGCCTGCAGCGGAGCCGCCGCACCCACCACCAGGAACAGGGCTGCCGTAATCAAAGCTCTATGTGCAGAAAACATGTGTTACTCCTTTTGCTCAAAAATTATACTTTCCATAGGCCATCCGCTGCTATTTTTTTGCAGGAAGAAAGCATTTTCTACCAGATAGACGCCTGCGGACAGCCTTTTTGTTGAACCGAGCAGATTTTTCTGCTAGTCCGGGTATTACTGACTTTATCTCTTGGGTGCTAGTTCTGATGGGATATGGATGCCGCAGCGAACAAGGGCGGATTTCAGCTGGGCGGTATGTTTTACTCCGATTATTGATGAGGCAATTAAAGATTGATGTGTTATCCGTATTGGTGGTGACGGACAAATTGATGTTTGTCGTTGTCGGGGCACGGGACTTTAGTCCCGAAATAACGGTGCTTCCAATCGGGACTGAAGTCCCGTGCTCCGACAGAGTTCCCCCACAAATTCCCATTTGTCGTTGAGTCCAAGCAATATTCTTTAATTGCCGGAGCAATAATTCTGATTTCGGGGCGTTGAGGGGAGCATGCGGAGATACTCACTTTCCGGGCGCTGGGGCTTGCTCATCTGGCGGATGGCTTCCAGAACAGAGGCGCGGTGAGATAGCATGTGGATGCCGAGTTCGTGGTACTCCGCGCCATTGGTGCAGCGGCAGCGCAGAACATGCAGCGGGAGCATGAGCTCGTAGTAGCGGGTCCACGCAGCCTGTGCGGCATCGAACAGGCGGATGACTTCCGCATCATGCAGGAGCTCCTGTTTCATAGTTTCCACTTCCTGCTTCTGAAGGCTGAGCCACAGTTTGTGCGATTCCTCAATCAAATCGATACTCAAGTGTTTGCCCAGACTGAACTCCTGCATAGGGGCCAGTCGGGAGCGCACGGCTTCCGGCGCATTGGCCGGTACGGCAAAGTCATAAAGCACGGGAGAGGTGGTATCCGGGGCGATTTCGCCCATGGGCGTGGTATACCAGCAGGCGTGCCTGGCGAAACAGGCGGCATCCTTCCGGATAGCGTAGCAGAGCACGGCACGAACATTGCCGCTGTGGGTGAAATCGCCGGGCTTGTTCCGTGGGGCTATTTCCTTTGCGTGATAAATTTCTGCAAAGAGCCTTGCAGCCTGAAACCAGGCGCGGCAAGCTTCCACCACCTGCTCCACAGCGGCTTTCCCCCGGGTAAGTTCGGAGAGGTAGTGGGCATAGAACTCCGGTTCGCATTGTTTGAGCCGCAGCAGCTCCTCGGTGGTGTAAACATCGTAGTGCGAACAGCAGCTGCCGATGAGACCATCCGTCAGAATCCGGCGCATAGGTTGCAAGGCACTTTCCTGAGCCATCACGGCAGATAGCGCTTCATCCGCCTTGGGAAAATCGGCATAATGCACCGCCATGCGCTCGTCGGCGCCATGCTGCAGGAGCAGTTGAACGATACCGATATGGCGGTGTTTGATGGCGAGCCCCAAGGGGGTATAATTCCTCTCATTGCGGATATTCACCTCAGCGCCCTGTTGCAGCAAGGTGCGGACTTTTGCTTCATCCCCCTGCTCGCAGGCCGTAAACAGTTCAGAATCCGGCGCGCGGCCTGCGGCCGACATTTCGGCTTCCATTCCTGTCCTCACCGGGGCAGCAAATGCAGGCATGACTAACAACGCGGAAAGAACGGAATATATCAAAAATCTCACTTTCATCATATTGTTCCCAATCAGCTAAATATTTTCATAGTCTCGAACCATTAGTTCTTACCACTCCATGGGTTCCGGGTGGCGATTCGCCCAGCGGCAAATGAGCATCCAGCCGAGGCCGAGGGCCGTGAAAATGCAGGACATGAGCAGAAAGCCCATTTCATCCCGCTGGGGGTGCGTGGCATACGGCAGCCAGATGGCGATAATCAAGAGCCAGGTGATGGGATGCCCTGTGGCCAGGAATTCACCCAGCCACCGGCGGTGGAAGCGGGCGGGATTGATATCGCATTTCCCGTTCCCGTTGATGACAAATGAAGGCACAGCCGGGCAATTCCGGCTGAAGATGGAGCTGAGCGGGGTAGATACTTTGCAGTTGTACATTCCGCAGAGTCCCTGCACACTCAGGGCCAGCACCAGCAACTGCTCCACAGGCTCCAGACCAAGCCAGACCGCTTCATCGGCCTCATGAAAGAGCGGGTGCCGCAGTTTCCCGAGACTGCGCGGGGCGGCATTCACTGCAAAGAGCGAGCTGAAGCAGCACTTGCGCCCCACCAGCATGTGGCCCCAGCCGGCATACTGCCAGGCTCGGAACCAGGAAAATCCCTGCCGGTACGCCCAGCAGAAGCGCCGGTTCCAGGAATCGAGGTGTGTTCTGAAAACCGTGCGGGCACCGCGGAGGTCGGCGGTCCGGACCTCCAGCAGAGCCGGTGTGGAGGAGGTGAAGCTGTAGACATGCTTGCCGTTGCAGAGCATGCGCCCACCCTTGTTGGTAGATGACCCGGAAAAGGATTCCGTGGCAGCGTGAACTTCAAACGAGGTCTCCCCGGAGGAAAGCGTCAACACGCCTTTTCCCGCAGATTCGGCATACCGCACACCAGCCACCCGCTCACCGTTTTCACGGTAAATCACGCCACCCCAGGAACTGGGAAAATACGAGGAATCGAGCAGCAGGTGCATGAGTGCAGCGGGCGCGGCTCAAAAACAGCTTAGCTGCGGTTTTTGAGCTGCGGGAAGAGGATGACGTCGCGGATAGAGCAGGCGCCGGTCATGAGCATGCAGAGGCGGTCGATACCGATGCCGATACCGCCGGCACTGGGCATGCCGCTTTCCAGCGTTTCGATGAAGTCGTGGTCAATCTTCTGCGGGTCTTCGCCGGCCTGGTGCTTCAGGCGCTCCAGCTGCTCCACGGGGTCGTTCTGCTCAGAGTAGCCGGGGCAGAGCTCCTGGCCGTTCATGACGAGCTCGAATACATCCACCACGCTGGGGTCCTCGGGGTTGGCCTTGGCCAGGGGCACCAGGTCGCGGGCTACGTGGCACACGAAGAGCGGGTTGGCCTGCTTTTCCTCCACCAGCTTTTCGTAGACTTGCTGGGTCACATCGGTGTCGTTCAGGTCATCGCCAATCTGCACGTGCAGCTCGTTTTCGGCGCGGCTGCGGCGCTGCTCCGGCGTGAGCTCGAACCAATCGGCTCCGGCCACTTCCTTCACCAGGTCGTTGTAATCGGCGCGGCGCCAGGGGCGGGTCAGGTCCACCGTCCAGCGCAGGTTGCCGTTGTCATCGTACTGGTCGAACTTCAGCGTGCCGAACACCTTTTCGGCCACGGTGCAGATCATTTCTTCCATCATGGTGGCCATGCTCTCGTAGTCGCCACCGGCCTCGTATACCTCCAGCACGGTGAACTCCGGGTTGTGGCGGCGGTCCACACCTTCGTTGCGGAAGTTGCGGTTCAGCTCGAACACCTTGGGGAAACCACCCACCAGCAGGCGCTTCAGGAAAAGCTCCGGCGCGATACGCAGGGTCACGGCCTTCTTCAGCGCGTTGTAGTAGGATTCGAAAGGCTTGGCGGAGGCACCACCGGCAATGTCCTGGAGCATCGGCGTCTCCACCTCCAGGAACCCGCGGCCGATGAGGTACTGGCGGATTTCCTGCACGATGAGGGAGCGCTTCACGAAGCGGTCGGCGCTTTCGGGGTTGCTCATCAGGTCCAGGTGGCGGCGGCGGTAGCGGGTGTCCATATCGGCCAGACCGTGGAACTTATCCGGCATGGGGCGCAGGGCCTTGGAAAGCACCTTGAACTCAGCCACGCGAACGGAGGGTTCCCCGGTGCGGGTGATGAAGGTCTCGCCCTCGATGCCAATCCAGTCGCCGCGCTCAAGCAGCTTCCAGAGGGCCCAGGCTTCCTCGCTCACGGCCTTCTTCACCAGCATGCACTGGATGGAGCCGCGCACATCGCCCACCGTGAAGAACTGGGTGCGGCCCATATCGCGCAGTGCTGTGATGCGACCCAGGAATTTCACCTGTTTACCCTCCTCAAAGTTTGCCTTGATTTCGCCCGCGCTTGTGGACACATCGAATCGGCCACCGTAGGGGTTCACCCCAAGGTCGCGAATCTTGCCCACCTTCTCGCGGCGCACGGCAATCAGTTCCTCCTCGGAGGAACCCGGAGCGGTAATTGCAGGTTCATTTTCTGACATAGCGCGGCAATTATACGCACTTTTTCCCGAATTACCAGCCTAAAAAGCCAGAATATGTGATATTTTTTGTTTCAAAAGCAAGAAAGTTTGAAACGTTCAAATAAAATGGCGCGAGAGCCACGCCTGTCATATGAACAGGCTCATCCCCCTGTCGCCCCATATCATGAACAAGAACCATTTCAAAATGCTGGTATTATCACTCTTCGTCGGCATGGTGTTCAGCAGTTGCCACCATTTGCACCACCACCACGGGCATCATGGCCGAAACTTCCACCACGGAGGCGGTTATCATCACCACCATGCAGTATTCCACCACCGTGGAAGGAGATGATAGACTGCGTGGGATAACGGAGAGACCATTTGTCACGACAATGCCAATCCGCACAAAATACGGCAGCGGTCGTAATATTGTCTTGTGGTTTGCAGGGATTTCGTGTAGAATTGCGCCCGCAAATGACAGAAAAACCGCTACAGCTTGGACTTGCAGGCCTTGGAACAGTGGGCACCGGGGTGTATGAAACCCTTTGCCGGAACCATGAATTGCTGGCCGCCCGCGCCAAGATGCGCTATGCGGTGAAGAAGGTGGCCGTGCGCGACATGAGTCGCGTGCGCGATGTGGAGATTGCCCCGGAGATGCTGACGCCTGACTGGCGCGAACTGGTGAATGACCCGGATATCGACATCATTATCGAGCTGATAGGCGGCACGACAGAGGCATATGAGCTGGTGACCAGTGCGCTGAAAGCCGGTAAACCGGTGGTGACAGGCAATAAGGCACTGCTGGCAGAGTACGGCGGCGAGCTCTTCAAACTTTCGGCAGAGAAGGGGGTTCCCCTGTATTTCGAGGCTTCCTGCGGTGGCGGTATCCCGATTATCCAGAGCCTGCAGAATTCACTCATCTGCAACAATGTGGAGAGCCTGGCCGGTATCATCAACGGCACGAGCAACTACATTCTTTCCTCGATGGAGCGCAAGGGTGTCTCCTTCGAGACTGCACTGGCCCGCGCCCAGGCCAAGGGCTTTGCAGAGGCCGACCCCACGCTCGATATCAACGGCTGGGATGCGGCGCACAAGGCGCTCATCCTCGCCATGCTGGCCTACGGTACCCCGATTTCTCCGGAAAAGATTTCGGTGTACGGCATTGAACGCGTGACGGCCACGGATTTCCGCTTCGCGCACCAGATGGGCTACACCATCAAGCTGCTGGTGGTTATCAAGCACCATGCGGATACCGATGCGCTGGAACTGCGCGTGCAGCCCAGCTTTGTGCCGCGGGAGCACCTGCTGGCCAATGTGAACGGCGTGTTCAACGCCATTGCCGTGAAGGGCGATATCGTGGGCGAGACTATCTTCTACGGCAGGGGCGCGGGCAAGAACCCGACGGCCAGCGCGGTTATCGGTGATATTGTGCTGGCCATGCGCGACCTGCACCACCCGGAGTTCCACACCGGTTTCCACCCGTACACCAAGACGCTGGAGGTGCTGCCGCAGGAAGATACCGTCACGCCGTACTACGTGCGCTTCCTGGTTCCCAGCCGCCGTTCCGGCGTGATTGCCGGTATCGCCCGTGTGCTGGCCAAGTACGACATCAGTATTTCCTCCACCAACTCCACGCCGCATGAGGATGACGAGTCTGAGAACGTGGAGAACGACCTCGTGTTCACCCTGCATGCCTGCGCATGGGGTAAACTGAAGACCGCCCTGAAGGAAATCGAAGCCGAGGGGTGCATTGCCCCGCATCCGGCTGTGTTCCGCATCGAAACTTTCAACTCATAAACCAGACCGATTATGGCACTTATCGTACAGAAATACGGCGGCTCCTCCGTGGGCACCATCGACCGCATCCGCAACGTAGCCCGCAGACTCATCGAGGTGAAGAAGGAGGGCAATAAAATCATGGCGGTCATCTCGGCCATGAGCGGTGTGACAGATAAACTGATTGGCCTGGCCCACGAGGTGATGGACAACCCGCCGGAGCGCGAGCTGGATATGCTGCTGGCCACCGGCGAGCAGCAGAGCATTGCCCTGCTGTGCATGGCTATCACTGATATGGGGTACAAAGCCATGAGCTTCACCGGTCAGCAGGCCGGCGTGTGCACCTACGGCTCCCACACCCGCGGCCGCATCCACTCCATCGATCCGAAGCGCGTCCTCCAGGCGCTGGAGGATGACTACATCGTGGTGTGTGCCGGTTTCCAGGGCGTGACGGTGGATGGCACCATCCACACACTGGGCCGTGGCGGTTCCGATTTGTCGGCCAT
>CALFTQ010000114.1 GCA_937916135.1 uncultured Verrucomicrobiales bacterium | reverse complement strand
CTCACCAACTGCCCGACAAACATCAATTTGGCGTTTCGTCAAAGCAATATTCTTTTATTGCCGGAGCAATAGTCAGCTCACAAATGTCTTGCTAAGAAAGCGTGAGTGGAATGGTGTGTTAACAGTGGAATAGAGCATTACGCAGCTTGAGTGAAAGCCTGTCCCACAGCTGGGCCAGCCGCTGTGTGAGAAGCTGAATTCGAAAGACTTTGAATAGTTGGAGTTGCAGCCATGCCAATATGCAACCACCCGAAAAGATGATTGTGCCGGCAAGAGGAATGGCCCACCAGCTTGCGTGCCCGTTCGTGATGAAAATTTTTCTTATGAATGGAACCAGAATGGTTGAGAAAACATTAGAGTCCATGTGGGCCAGATATACGCCGAACATGAGGGGGGACAAGAAGGTAATCATGCGTGATATCTTCCAATTCTGCATGTCGGTTCTTGCTTTGTTGTGTGGGGGGAGGGGTCATAAGGGCGTGGCGGCTGTTTCCAGTTTCTTGGCGGAGGCGCGGCCTTTGGCGGCGAGGGCGGGGGCAAAGAGGGAGAGGCGGAACTCTGCGACCATGAATCCGTAGGCCAGCCAGGCGGGGGAATCGGCGTGGCGTTCGTAATCGGTGAAGAAGCCGGGAGCCACGGCGGCGTTCAGGGTGGCGATGCGCTCCAGTTCCCTGGCGGCGGGCTGCTGGGCAATGCGTTTGAGGCGTTCCTGCAGTCCGCGCAGGAAGCGGGAGTAATCGGCCAGCAGGGCGGGCTCAGCCGCAGAGAGGAACCAGGGGCGGGTGAGCCACTGCCACTCGCGCTGCACGTCCTCGGCAATCTGAGCACCGAAGCGGTCGCGCCCGGCCACCAGACAGTACTGGCGCACGGCGGCATCGGTGGCGGCGAGCTGTTCCCAGATTTTGGCGAGCGGGCCGGCGATGCGGTCGTAGACCGTTTCGCGCATGCGCAGGCAGGCGGCATCGAACTCCGCGGCGGTGCGGGGCAGGGGGGCGGCCAGCGCGGCATCCATGGCTGCGTACACGGTATCGTGCAGGTTGTTTTTCGGCTGCTGGCCCACGGTGGTGAGGGCCAGGCGGGCCTCCATGCTCCTGATGGGGAGTTTTTTGCGGATGCTGTTCAGGAAATCGCCGTGTTTGATGAGGGCCAGTCGGCGCACGGCGCGGCGGTGGTGCAGGGCGGCTTCCTCCGCGGTGGGGAAGACGTGCAGCTTCACGTGGTCGCCATCCTCGCGCAGGGCGGGGTAGCCGGTGCCGTTGCCCACCTCCACCGTGGCGGGCAGGTCACCGCAGTCCCAGCGGGTCATGGGCGTGGCGGAGAAGGAACGCGCGGCCTTTTTCTCAAAGCGCTTCTCCTGGTACTGTGCCAGTTTTTCGCGCAGCGCTTCGGCGCTGGTGCCCAGGGCCAGTTCGTTGCCCTTGTCGTCGCACACCCAGATTTTGGTGATGAACTCGGCGGGGAGCTTGGCCATATCCACCTGGCTGGCATTGCAGAACTTGTTGCTGCGGCGCATGGCGAACTCTACCAGGGCCTGGGGCAGCGGGCGGTCCGGCTCGCGGTCGAACCAGTCCTCGGCAAAGTCATCGGCCGCAGTGGAGATGGGCATGAGGAACATGCGGATATCCTTGGGCAGGGTGCGCAGCAGGATTTCGGCGCGGTCGGCCAGGTGCGCCGGCACGCCCCACTGCGGCAGCCAGTCCGGGAACTCTGCCAGCTGGTCGATATGCACGCCGATGGTCACGCCATCGTCCGCCTCGCCCGGGGCGTGGTTGTAGTACACATCGTACTTTTCACCGCCGTGCTCGATTTCATCCGGGTAGAGGTCGGCGCGCACCTCGTCCTCGCCGGGGTACACGCAGTCCTCATACGGCACGCAGAGGATTTTCGGGTTGCGAGGCTCCATCTTGTCGCGCCAGCGGCGCAGGGCCTTTTCGGAGCAGATATCGGCGGGAAGCACCGAGTCGAAGAAGCGGAACACGCCTTCCTGGCACCAGATGAGGTCGCGGCGGCGGAGCTTGGATTCCACGCTGCGCACTTTTTCGCGCATCTGCTCCAAGTGCCGGAGGTAGGGGGCGCGGTCCTTCATCTCCTGCGCCATGATGCCGTCGCGAATCATGATTTCGCGAGCGGCGGCGGGGTTGTAGCGGGCGTAGCTCACCCGGCGGCCATCGATGATGGTGAGGCCGCCGCAGGTTACGCGTTCCTTCGCATGCACCTGGCCGCTGGCTTTATCCCAGGCGGCGTCGTAGGCGTGGTGGGCGCAGAGCTGCGGGGCAATCTGCTCCACCCACTCCGGCTCCAGCACGGCGGCGCGGCGCATGTAGAGGCGCGTGGTTTCTACCAGTTCGGCGCCCATGAGCCACTCAGCGCGTTTCCTGCGCTTGAAGAGCCCGGAGCCGGGGAAGATGGAGAAATCGCGCCCGCCGGCACCGCGGTATACCTTGTCTTCCGGGCGCCAGAAGCCTATCTGCAGCGGGGCGCCGGCCAGCAGGGCGCGGTGAATCATATCCGGCGTGGCCTGTTTGGCTTCCTCGGGCAGGGCGGGTATGCGCCAGCGCATGGTATCCTGCAGGGCGGCGCCGAGGTCCTGCACCAGGTTGTGCCACTCGACCATGCGCAGGAAGTTGAGGTAATTCTTCGCGCACCACTTGCGGAGCTGGTTGCGGCGCAGGGCGTTGCGCTCCTTGAACTCCAGCGATGCCCGCCACAGGGTGAGCATGGAGAGGAAATCACTGTCCTCGTTCTTCCACTGCGCGTGGGCCTGGTCGGCCTGGGCGGCGAACTCAGCCGGCCGCTCGCGCGGGTCCATGATGCTAAGCCCGGCCACGATGACCAGCACCTCCGCCAGCGCCTTTTCGTGCTCTGCCTCCAGCAGCATGCGGCCCAGCCGCGGATCCAGCGGCAGGCGCGCCAGGCTGCGCCCGGTGGGGGTGAGCCGCTTCTGGCGGTCGATGGCGCCGATTTCGCGCAGGGTCTTGTAGCCCTCATTCACCAGGCGGGGGCTGGGCGGGTCCGGCAGGGGGAATTCGCCCAGCGGCGGCAGTTTCAGATCTGCCATGCGCAGGATGACCCCGGCCAGTGCACTGCGCTTGATTTCCGGGTCGGTAAAGGCATCGCGGTTCTCGAAATCGGTTTCGGAGTACAGGCGGATGCACACGCCCTCTGTCACGCGGCCGCAGCGGCCGGCGCGCTGGCGGGCGCTGGCCTGCGAGATGGGCTCCACCTGCAGGCGCTGAATCTGGCGCCCGGGCAGGTAGCGGGAGATGCGGGCCTCACCGCTGTCAATCACATAGATGATGCCGGGGATGGTGAGGGAGGTTTCGGCCACATTGGTGGCCAGCACGATGCGGCGGCGCCCCTTGGCGGGGTGGAAGATGCGCTGCTGCTCGTTGAGCCCCAGGCGGGCAAAGAGGGGAAGGATATCGGTGCGGGGCAGGTCGAGCCGCTCCAGCTCAGCGGCGCAGTCGCGGATTTCCCGCTCGCCGGGCAGGAAGACGAGCACATCCCCCTTGGCATCATATTCCGAAAGCCACTGCACGGCGCGGCACACGTGCTCGGGCTGCTCTTCCTCGCTGTGGCGCGGGGGCATGTAGTGCATGTCCACGTGGTAGGTGCGGCCCTCCACATTGATGACCGGGGCCCCACCGAAGAATTCGGAGAAGGAGCCCGCGTCCATGGTGGCGGAGGAGATGATGAGCTTCAGCTCCGGGCGGCGGGCCAGCAGTAGTTTCATGTAGCCCAGCAGAAAGTCGATATTCAGGCTGCGCTCGTGCGCTTCGTCCAGGATGATGGTGTGGTACTGCCGCAGGTCGCGGTCGTCCTGGGTCTCGGCCAGCAGGATGCCGTCCGTCATGAGTTTCAGCCGGGTATCGGCCCCGGTGCGGTCATCGAAGCGCACCTGGTAGCCCACGTAGCCGCCCAGCTCGCAGCCCACTTCCTCGGCAATGCGGCGGGCCACGGCCACGGCGGCCAGCCTGCGCGGCTGGGTGCAGCCCAGTTTGCCCCGGCGGCGGCCTGCCACCTCCAGCGCAATCTTGGGCAGCTGGGTGGTCTTGCCGGAGCCGGTTTCACCCACCACGACCACGACCTGGTGCCGGCGCAGGGCAGCGGCAATCTCCTCGCGGTGGCGGGAGATGGGCAGGTCCGGGTAGCGGAAGCGCGGGGCGGGGGTGGGCTCGCTCATGAAAAGGGGGGGAAATCAGAATTGTTGCACGGCACCGCCGGCCAGGCGCGATTTCTCAGCCAGGAACACCATGCGGTGGCCTACGATGCTGTCCTCCAGAGTGGGGCAGCCGGGGGAGGTTCGCTCCCCGCGCAGCAGTGCCACAAAATCGAGCACGATGCTGCGGTCGCCGCCGCCGTGGGCATCTCCCTGCTGGAAGTCGGACATATCCAGCGTGCGCTCGGTGTAGCCGCCGGGGGCGGCGGGATCCATCTGGCGCACCTGGAAGCATTCTTCCTCAAAATCACCGTAGATTTCGCCGCGGGTGCCGGTCACGTGGATGATGCGGCGGGGGGTGCTGGCGCCGCCGTTCATGGAGAAGGTGCCGATGGCGCCATCCCGGTAGTTGATGAGCACGGACTGGTGGTCCACGATGCTGATGTTGCAGCGGTGGACGCAGCGGCTGTAGGGGTTATCCGGCTGGCGGAGGATGGCTTCCTTCTCCTCATCGGTGGCGGGGCGGTGGTGGGTCTCGTGCCACACGTTGTTGGCCCAGCGCAGGGGGTGTTCGATATAGAGCCGGCGGGCGGAGAAGACGCAGTCACGCTCCAGCGGGCAGTTGTTCAGGCAGTGGGTGCCGGCGCCCTCCGGGGCTTTTTCCTCCTTGAACTGGAACACGCTGCCTACGCTGGAGATGGTGGCGGGTATGTTGTCACCCATGAGCCAGGACATGATATCCAGGTCGTGGCTGCACTTGGTGAGCAGCATGCCTGAGCCGCAGACTTCTTCCTGCGCGTACTTGCCGCGCACAAAGGAGACGGACTCGTGCAGGTAGCCCACCTGGTTCATCATGTGGATGTTGATGACCTCGCCTATGGTGCCCAGGGCAATCACGCGGCGGATGGCGCGGTAGAACGGTGTGTAGCGCAGCACGTGGCAGACCATGACCTTGCGGCCGGTCTCGCGCACGCAGTCGATGAGCTGCTGCCCCTCTGTATCATTCAGCGCGTAGGGTTTTTCCAGCAGCATGTCGTAGCCGTGGCGCAGCAGGGGGATGGAGGTCTCCACATGCAGGCGGTCCATGGTGCAGTTGATGATGGCATCCGCCAGCTTCGGCAGGGCCAGCAGTTCATCAATGCCGGAGAAACAGCGCTCATCCGGCAGGTCGAACATGACCCGCGCCTGTTCCTGACGGTCGGGGTTCACATCCACCACGCCCACTATCTGCAGTATCTCCGGGTTCGTGAGCGCCACGGTGGAGTAGATGGACGCACGCGCCCCCATACCCACGATGATGGCGGTCACGGGCTGCGGTGCTGCCGGTTCCTGTGCGTCGGTGCTCATGGTTTATTTACCCCAGCGGCGGGTGATGCCGCTGTAGGAATCGATGCGGCGGTCGCGGAAGAAGGGCCAGATGCGGCGGTGCGCCTCCAGGGCTGCCAGGTCCACATCCGCGTAGAGAATCGTGCGTTCCTTCACCGGGGCCTTGGCCACCACCTGGCCGCAGTAGTCGGCCACGAAGCTCTGCCCCCAGAAGGTGGTTTCGCCCTCCACGCCGCAGCGGTTCACGGCGCACACATAGCAGCCATTGGCCACGGCGTGGCCGCGCTGCACGGTCTCCCAGGCGCAGTGCTGGGCGGTGTAGAGCTCTTCCTCGCCGGGAATCCAGCCGATGGCGGTGGGGTAGAACAGGATTTCCGCCCCCTCCATGGCAGTGAGTCGGGCGGCCTCCGGGTACCACTGGTCCCAGCAGATGAGCACGCCGATGCGTCCGTAGCGCGTCTCGAAACACTTGTAGCCCAGGTCTCCGGGCGTGAAGTAGAACTTTTCCTCGAAGCCCGGGTCCTGCGGGATGTGCATCTTGCGGTACATGCCCAGGAAGCTGCCATCGGCATCGATGACCCAGGCGGTGTTGTGGTAGAGCCCGGTGGCGCGCTTTTCGAAACCTGCCGCCACGATGACTACTCCCAGCTCGCGGGCCAGGGCGCAGAGCTCATCCGTCCACTCCCCGGGGATGGGGTCGGCGGTGTTGAAGAGCTCGCAGTCCTGCGTGCGGCAGAAATAGAGCGTGGTGCACATCTCCTGCGTGCACACAATCTGCGCACCGCCGGCGGCGGCTTCGCGGATGGCGAGCATCTGGCGGCGCTTGTTCTCGGCGGGGTCGGCTACGGCCTCCTGTTGAATCAGGGCAATCCTCGGCATGCGGCGCAGTATACCATATATCCGCCTGCCGTGCAAGCCCGTGTGCGCGTAATAACACTGAAGCGCACCAAATGTTGTGGCTCTGGCCGGGGAGGCTGCACCCATGGCCCGAAGATGGAGCAGGGCTCCCCGTCTGCTCGATAAATGAGGTTTGGCGTTGTCGGAGCTCGGGGCTTCAGTCCCGAAATCACGGTGCAGATTACTGGTCGCTCATGCGTAATTACGTGCTCAGAATCACGCAGGCTACACATGTCTTTATGAATCTGTGCTTTTTGTCGGCTTTTGTGGTATTATTTTTTTTGAATATTTATTGACAAAGGATGTGGTTTGTCTATAATTTGTTCAAAAATAACCAATTTCCCTCATTGAAATCAAACACACCCAAATCCCCCTCCAGAGGCACTCTCTATTATCGGGAGAGTGTGGGCAAGCTGATTAAGGTTCTGCCTGGTTTTTTTGTTCCTGCGGATTCCATCCTGAATGATGAAAATATCATGCAATGGATTCATGCTAAGCAACCAGACGCAGTGATGAGCCTGGTCTCAGCACTATCGTTTCATGGGCTGACGACTCAAATACCCGCCTACCTTTCAGTATCGCTTCCCAGGGGGAAGTATATTCCCAAAAATTTCGTGACCCCTGTAAAAGTCTGGTATACGAAGGATACGTGGCATCTCTGCGGTGTAACTCAATACTCCGGCGCGTTTGGTACTTACCTCGTCACCTCTCCGGAACGGACGTTGGTTGATTGTTTCCGCTACAGGAACAAGATAGGACTGGACATATTTCTGGAATCCCTGCAAATCGGCATCCGGGAGAGGCGCTACGATTTGAATATGATTGCAGAATTGAGCGCTATCTTCAACGTATCGTCACTGATTACCCCTTACATCAAAACCTCAGTTTCATGAACATCCGTCAACTATTACAGCTTAAGTCCAAGAAGGAAGGTGTGGCTTATCGGCAGCTGCTGACCCACTATGCCATGGAGCGGTTCCTGTACCGTCTTTCCACCTCGACCGCCGCAAACAGATTTTATCTGAAAGGAGGCATGCTGCTTATGGGGCTGGGGGCGGTTCCCGCCCGCACGACGATGGATATTGATCTGCTGGGCAGAATTGACCGCACCCCGGAGAACATCAAAAAGGCTTTCAATAGCATTCTGCATTCCAAGGCTCCGGCTAAGGACCAAGTGACTTTCTCTTCCGAATTCAAGATAGTCGAAATCATGAAAGATGCCTTATACACAGGAATTCGGGTGAGTCTCACCGCCTGTGTCTGCGGCGATTCCTGCCCCATATCCATCGATATTGGTTTCAGTGATGAAGTTTACCCGGAACCCATTTGGATGGAATACCCGCCTTTGTTGCCGGAAGTGCCGCCGGTTCGTCTGCTATGTTACACAAAAGAATCCATGGTTGCAGAGAAATGGCAGGCAATGGTTCAACTAGGGCGGTTCAATTCACGCATGAAGGATTTTTACGACCTCTGGTTCTTATCCCGCTCGTATAACTTTCAATATCAGACCTTGCGAGAAGCCATAGAACGGACATTTCAGCGGCGAGGTACAGAAAAATCCCAATACCTGATTCTGTTTGAATCAGCATATGCCGACGCGCAGCAACCGGAATGGTCGGCCTACGTTTCAAAGTTGAAAGCCGCTTCTTTCCATAGAAAACTGTCTACTTTCCTGCCATCCCGGGAATTGACTGAGGTCCTGGCAGAAATACGCACATGGCTCGAACCCGTCATGGACGAAACCTCACCCTTCTCGAACTGGAAGCCGGGTAAAGGTTGGCAGTAAGACAGCCGCCAATTTGTTTTTAATGCAAAGCCCATGAGGATTCCTCCCCATGGGCTTTTGAAACAGGCTATTTGCCAGGCTGCAAGCCTTACTTGCGGCGGAGGCTTGTCACGCCATAGCATCAGCGGCGGCGGCGACGGGCTGCCAGGCCGGCCAGAGCCAGCAGGCTCAGCGTGGCCGTGGCCGGCTCGGGAATAACCTCGATACTCATCACCGGAGCGAACCCTGTGGAAGCCAGGCTCTTCTGGCCATTGACCAGCCCCCAGTTGGCGGCGTTGCCAGTTGTCAGGGAACCACCGGCTGCTGCGAGCTGGCCGGAGTAGTACTGACCACCCGGAACAACGGTCTCTCCGACTTTCCAGGTATCATCACTTGCGGAAGTCAGGAGGTAGGCATAATAGGTATCAGACACGTTGAGGGTGATACTCCCCCCGAAGTCGAACACCGCCACATCGCTGCCTTCTGCCTTTGTGAACACAGAAGAGGAACCGAGGTACACATTATTGCTATCGGTGACATACAGAATGCGGTCCGCCGCAAGGTCATTATTCCCTCGTTCAGTAAGGCTGATAGAAACCAGATCCACCATGGGGGTTGCTATTTCACCGGTAAGCGCAAAGCGATCCGGATCATTGGCACCCAGCGTAAATACGATGCCGGCATAGTTGCCACCCTGCGAGCCATTATATTCCGGTGCAGTGGAGAAAGTCAGCGTGTCGCCCATGGCGCATGCGGTCATTGCTAAAAGCGCTAAAAGTGTCTTTTTCATTTTTTATCTATTTCGTTTGATTGTTTCAGTTTGCGTGCCCTGCGGAGAGGGTTCCTCGCGCGATGGAATACTTCAACTCCACTTCGGCACGGCGGCAGTATATCGCATTGCAGATGCGATAAGTTGATTCAATCATACAAAACAGGTAATCCAGTATAATTACGAGACCATATCACAAAAAAATATCCCTTCCCTTAATTTTGTACCAAATCGCTTTGGAAGCTTTTTTTTGACAAATAAATTGCGTTCTTTGATTAAAAAAATATGTTTTTCTCTGATTGGTTAACGGTAAAAAATTACAACGCAAATTTATTTGTATGTGAGTTCACTTTTTACCCATTTTTTTTGCTCGCTTTTTTCTGAACGAAATTGCCACATCTGATTAAAAAATGCTGGTTAATAAAAATTTATCTGTACATCGCATCTGCAATGCGATACGCGGCCTGCGTGCCGGAGTGGAGTGAACAGGCTCTGCAACGAATTTGCTGCCGTCGACGCGAGTAATCTGCCGCGCGCCGCGAACTATTCACTGACTGTACCGGGAGACTGGTGTGGTTGATTAACCGGGGCTGGAGCTCATTCTACGCGCGTAAAAATGCGGCATGGGGATGTTTTTGCCCTTGCTTTTTGTGCGGGTGGGTGGTATGGTGCGGCGCATGGCTACTGATAAGAAGATCACGATGAAGACCAGCAAGGGCGATATCAACCTCACGGTGTTCGCTTCCAAGACCCCGATGACCGCCGCCAGTTTCCTGAATCTGGCCAGCAAGGGTTTTTATAATGGTCTGACCTTCCACCGTGTGATTGCGGATTTCATGATTCAGGGTGGCGACCCTGAGGGCACCGGTTGCGGTGGTCCCGGCTATAAGTTTGATGATGAGTGCCGCCCTGACCTGAAGTTCACGAAGCCCGGCCTGCTGGCCATGGCGAATGCCGGCCGCACCTGGACGGGGCAGGGCACGAATGGTTCCCAGTTCTTCATCACCCACGTGCCCACGGAGTGGCTGAATGGCAAGCACACGATTTTCGGTGAGGTGCTTTCCGCTGCTGACCAGGACGTGGTGAACGCGGTGCGCCAGGGCGACAAGATTGTGGCCATCGAGATTCACGATGACTGCGCCGACCTCTTCGAGGAGCAGGCCCGCAACATCGAGCGCTGGAACAGCATGCTTAAGAAGTAAAGGCTTTTCATGAACGCAGACACCGCGGTTCCGGCGGTGTCTGCGTTTTCTGTATACCCCCGGCTCATGGTTTTTGCTGTTCAGGACCTGCATATTGAATTCGGCCCGCGCGTGCTGTTTGATTCGCTTTCCTTTGTGGTGGAGCAGGGGGACCGCATTGCCTTTGCCGGGCAGAATGGCGCGGGTAAATCCACGCTGATGAAGTGCATTGTGGGGGCGCAGGAGCCGGACCGCGGCAAGGTGCTGCTGCCGAAGCATACGCAGGTGGGCTACCTGCCGCAGGATGGTATTCATATTTCCGGCGCTCCGCTGCTGGAGGAGGTGCTGGGCAGTGTGGGCAACATTGTGGAGCTGCAGCAGGTGGTGGATGAGCTTTCTGCCGACCTGCAGAAGATGGATTCCACCGCGCCGGAGTACAAGGATACGCTGGAGGAAATAGGCCGCCTGGAGCTGATTCTGCAGGACCGCGATGCCACGCGCCTGCGCCCGCGCACGGAGTCCATTCTGCGCGGTCTGGGTTTTGCGGATAAGGATTTTACGCGCGACTGCGGTGAGTTTTCCGGCGGCTGGCAGATGCGCATTGCGCTGGCGAAGCTGCTGCTGCAGGAGCCTGAGGTGCTGCTGCTGGACGAACCGACCAACCACCTGGATTTGCAGAGCCAGCGCTGGCTGGAGCAGAGCCTGCGCACTTACCGCGGGGCTATCTGCATCATCAGCCACGATGTGGCGCTGCTGGATAACCTGGTGACCCGCACCATCGCCTTCCACCACGGCAGGGCAGAGGAGTACGCCGGCAACTTCTCGTTCTACCTGAAGGAGAGCAAGGCCCGCAAGGAGGTCCTGCTGCGCCAGGCCAAGGCCCAGCAGCGCGAGATTGCCAAGACGCAGGAGTTCATCGACCGTTTCCGCGCCAAGGCCACCAAGGCCACTCAGGTGCAGAGCCGCATCAAGCAGCTGGAGAAGGTGGAGCTCATTGAGGTGGAGGACGACGATGCGGTGATGAGTTTTCACTTCCCGCCGCCCCCGCCCGGCGGTCACACGGTGGTGAAGCTGGAAAAAGCCTGCAAGGCCTACGGCCCCATCACCCTGCTGAATGGTTATGACTTCACCATGGCCAAGGGCGACCGCATTGCCATCGTGGGCGTGAACGGCAGTGGAAAATCCACCTTCACCCGCCTGATTTCCGGCACGGAGGCGCCGGATGCCGGTGAGTTCGCCTTCGGGCACCACACGCAGGTGGCCTTTTTCTCGCAGACGCATGCAGACGTGCTGAATAACGAGCAGACGGTGCTGGAGTGTGTGGAGGCCGCGGCCAGCCGCGAAACCCGCCCGCTGGTACGCAATATCCTGGGGTGCTTCCTGTTCCGCGGGGATGATGTTTTCAAGAAAATCGGGGTGCTTTCCGGTGGTGAGCGTTCGCGTGTGGCCCTGGTCTGCATGCTGCTGAAGCCGGCCAACTTCCTGATTATGGACGAACCGACCAACCACCTGGATTTCCAGAGCCAGGATGTGTTGCAACGCGCGCTGGCAGAGTATCCCGGTTCGTACTGCATCGTGTCGCACAACCGGCAGTTCCTGGATCCTATCGTGAACAAGGTGCTGGAGTTCCGCCTGGGGCATGCGCCGCGCTTGTTCTATGGCAATGTGAGCGCGTATCTGGAGACGGTGGAGGCTGAGGAGCGCCGCCTGAAAGCTGCTGCCCAGCAGCAGGTGGCCGATACCCCGGCGGCCCAGGCTCCGACCGGCAACCGCAAGGATGCCCGCCGCGCCCGTGAAATGGCCCGCCAGCAGCGCAACAGGATTCTCAAACCCCTGCAGCAGGAGCTCGAACAGGTGGAGGCTGATATCGCCACCAGGGATGAGCGCAAGGAGTCCATCTCTGCTGAGCTGGAGAACCCTGCCAACATGAGCGATAACCAGAAGCTCATGGAGCTGACCCAGGAATACCAGCAGCTGGAGCGTGAGTCCGAGGCCCTCTACTCCCGCTGGGAGGAGCTGAGCGAGGAAATTGAACGCAAAACCGCAGAACTGGAAGCTGAGTTTGGCGCGGCTGTTCCGATAAATTGATGTTTGTAGTTGTCGGAGCACGGGACTTTAGTCCCGAAATCACGGCGCACATCATCGGGACTGAAGTCCCGTGCTCCGACAAAGTTTCCCCACAAATTCCAATTGATCGTTTTTGCCCGAGTAATCAAGAAAAGCAAGAAAGTAAAAAAAGCAAAAAAATATGTCATATTTTGCATTTAGGGGGTTGACAGGTTGAAAATTGTCTTTATAATGCACGCACATTTTGCCAGATACTTGACAAAATGTGTAAAGGGTGGAGTATGCTCCGCCGTTTTATATCTGCTACATTATGTCGACTCCTAAGAAAGATTCTGCAAAGGCACCCGCTAAGAGTGCAACAAAGAAAACTGCTTCCGTGAAGAAGCCGGCAACTGCCAAGGAAAAGGCAGCAAAGACGGAGAAGGTAGAGGAGAAGAAGCCCCAGGTGGTTAAAACTCCGGCTCCTCGGTCTGAAAAGAAGCCAGCCAGGAAGTCTGCTCCCCGGAAAGAGGAAAAAGAGGTGACTCCGGTTCCGGATGCTGAGCCGGATGATTTTGATATCATGATGGGGCTGGCTCCGACGCCCGAAGAAGCAGCGGCTGCTGCTGCGGAAGAGCAGGAGCAGAGCGAGAAGAAAAGCAAGGATTCCAAGTCCCGGGAAAAGAAGAGTAAGCATTTCACGCCGCAGCTTTCTGCTGCAGAGATGAATGAGTTTTTCCAGGATGATGCCACGCTGAAAGCAGCATTCAAGACGCTGCTGGGCATAGCCAGGAAAAATAATGGCTATGTGACATCTGAGGATATTGAGAATTCGCTTCCGCCGGATGAGGCTGAGGATGATGACCAGGCGAGGCTGTTTGAACGCCTGCATGAAGTAGGCGTGGAAGTGCGCGATGAGGAAGAGTACGCCGTGAAGCCGCTTTCGGCGGAGGAACTCGTCTCCAAAGATGGTCGCCTGGTGAACAGCCCGGTGGTGCAGGAGAAAATCAAAGAGCTTATACGCCAGGCCCAGGAGCAGGGGTATCTGACCTATGACGATATCAATGACGTGCTGCCGCACGACGTGATAGACCCGACTGATTATGAGGAAATCATGGAGCGTCTGCGCGGGATGCAGTTTGATATCATTGATGCTTCGGATGTGGATACCTACGGCGAGCGCCAGCGCCTGAGTGAGACGGGCGAGGAGGACGAGGCTGAGAAGATGGAGGCCAAGCTCGATATCCTCGATGACCCGGTGCGCATGTACCTGAAGCAGATGGGGCTCAAGGACCTGCTTTCCCGCCAGAAAGAGGTGGAGATTTCCCGCAAGATAGACCAGGCAGAAGAGGATTTGCAGCGTTACCTGCACCGCTTCGGCGTGGTGGCCATTTACTACTGCGATACGGCAGACAAGGTGCAGCACAATGAGGAGAGGTTTGACCGCGTGGTGGTTGATAAGAATATCGACCGGCGGGATAAGTACCTGAAGGAGCTGCCCCCGCTGGTGACCAAGGTGATGACCCGCCATGCAGAGGTGCAGTCGGCCTATGCCCGCTTGTGCTCGGCGAGAAAACGCAAGAAGTCTGTGGCGGCACCGCAGAAGGAGTTTGAGGAGAAGCTGGAAACGCTGACCTCCCTGTATGCCGGTTTCTCGTTCAAGGGGAAGGTGTATGAGGATTTTGTGAAGGAGCTGCGAGACCTGAGGGTGCGCATCAAGAAGGTGCTGCGCCAGCGCGAGACGGATCCGGAGAATCCGCTTTACCGCGATGCTCTGAAAGAGTTTGAGATGGAGCTGTGGATGCCCATACCGCAGTTCATGGAAAATTACAAGCTCATGAGCCAGAGTATGAAGGACGCGGAGTCCGCCAAGCGCGAGATGATTGAGGCAAACCTGCGCCTTGTGATTTCCATTGCCAAGAAATACACGAACCGAGGTCTTGCTTTCCTGGATTTGATTCAGGAGGGTAACATGGGGCTGATGAAGGCGGTGGAGAAGTTTGAATACCGCCGCGGCTATAAGTTCTCTACCTACGCAACGTGGTGGATCCGCCAGGCAATCACGCGTTCTATTGCGGACCAGGCACGTACTATCCGCATTCCGGTGCACATGATTGAGACGATCAACAAGCTCATGCGCGTGCAGAAGAAGTTGGTGCAGGATTTTGGCCGCGAACCCACGCCGGAGGAAATTGCGCAGGCTCTGGCCGAGGAGCCGAACAAGGGGGCCGTGATGTCTGTTGAGAAGGTGCGCAGTGTGCTCAAGATGGCTCAGCAGCCTATCTCCATGCAGCAGCCTGTGGGTGATTCGGATGATACGTCCTTCGGCGATTTCCTGGAGGATAAGAGCGCCGAGAATCCCATGGACGGAGCTTCCTACAATTCGCTGCGCGATAAGATAGGTGATGTGCTCAACACGCTGAACGCCCGTGAGCGCGCCGTGATTGAACAGCGCTTCGGTCTGAAGGACGGTAACCCCCGCACCCTGGAAGAGGTGGGCCGCCAGTTCAATGTGACCCGCGAGCGAATCCGCCAGATTGAGGCTAAGGCGCTGCGCAAGCTCAGGCATCCTACGCGAATCAGCAAGATTAAGGGGTATCTGCCCGATTCTGCTGAGGCGTAAAGCGGGCGGTATCCCGATTCTGACGGCGGTTCTCCGGGAGGGGGGCCGCCGTTTTGCTGCAAAAATTGAAAAAGGACTCACTTTTAGAGTGACTTTTGCTGTGTGATTTGGTAGTATGGTGGCACTTGCTATGAATGGCTTCACATCTCGCTCTGTACTCTTCTCTCTGGTAACATCTGTAGCACTGTCTTTTTCTCCCCAGGCCGGAGCTCAGGAGGTGGATGGCTTATCCACTGCGGCTCAGGAAACTGCGCGTCGCCAGCAGTCGATGCGCGATGCTATGCAGAAAGTGCAGGAGGCACGCACGGCTTATACTGCGGGGCGTTATAGTGAGGCGGTGGATTTGTATCGAGAAGCGCTGGCGGCTGTGCCCAAGGCTCCCGCTTCTGAGAAACAGGTGAAGTTTATCAGGGATAGCCTGGCAGATGCATTGGTGGCCAAGGGGATGGATTACCGCAAGGTGGGGCGCACGGATGAAGCCGTGGAGTTCATGAAGGAGGCGCTCACGCTTTCCCCCGGTCATAAATTTGCACAGCATGAGCTGGTAAAGACCCAGGACCCGGAGCGTACGAACCCGGCCCTGAGTCCCGAGCATGTGGCAAACGTGGCAGAGGTGAACCGCCTTCTTTCGCTTGCCTATGGTTATTATGACCTGGGAAGTTTTGACAAGGCTCAGGCTACGTTTGAATCCGTGCTCCGGATAGATCGTTACAATACTGCTGCGATTCGTGGTAAGGAACTGGTGCAGAACAGGAAACGGCAGTATGCCGCTGCTGCCCGCGACTCATACCGCGCCAAGGCATTGAGCGAGGTTGATAAGACGTGGGAAGAACCCGCGCCGGTTGAGAACGTCATCGGCGAGTATGCGACCACGGAGTCCGGTTCGGTGGTTCGGGAGGATGCCGAGACCGAGGAGCGCATAGCAGCTGCGCTCAAGGAAATGGTATTGCCCCAGATTGTTTTCGAGGATGCGACGGTCCGGGATGTGGTGGAGGCGCTGCAGGGGCAGATAGCCCGCTTTGAGGCGCAGGGCCAGGGCGCCGGGCGCAAGATCAACATTTTATCTGAGTTCGGGGACAGGGAGTCTGAAGGGTACAAGACCATTATGACCCGGCTGGTTAATCTCCATCTGAACGATGTTTCGGTGTATGATTTGCTCAATGTGCTGGATAAACAGCTGGGTATCACGCACTATATCACCCCGCTGGGTGTGGAACTTTCTTTCTCCGGGCGAGATTTCGGCCCCCTGGTGGAGCGTGTGTACTCGGTGCCACCTCATTTTTTCGATGCGCCTGCTTCCGGTGGTGATGATGATGAGGAGGAAGAGGATGATTTTTCTTCTTCTTCCCGGGTCATCGTCAAGCGTGTGAATCCGGTAATGGCATTGAAGGAAATGGGGGTATCCTTCCCGGAGGGGGCTAATGCCCGATATGACGCCGCTTCCCGCATGCTGACCGTGCGCAATACGGCATTCAACCATGAGGAGATTGAGGAACTGATCTCGATGCCGCTTGAAACGGATCGCGCGGTGGTGCTCAATGTCATTGCCATGGAGGTGAATGAGAAAGACCTGAATGAGTTGGGCTTCGAGTGGATGTTCAACTTCAATCTGGGGCCCAAGGGCCTGTATGGCGCCGGCGTCAAGGACGTGCTGCTTTCAGATGTTGCCTCGCTGCCCTCGGCCGGTATGGGGGTGAACCTGCCCACCCATTCCTACAGCGCAACGGAGGGGCTGCGCTCCGGCTCATCCGCTTTTTCTACCGATAATATTGATACGCTAATCACTAACGGAAAAGCCGGGCTCTATGATGGGGGAATGAAAGCCCCCGGTATCCTGTCTTTCCGCGGTGTGTGGAATTCCGGTGATGTGACCATGATTATGCGCGGTGCTGCGCAGAAGAAAGGCGCCGATATCATGACGAATCCCCGCATCATCATGAGCCCGGGGCGGGATGAGCAGGTGGTGTTTGCGAACGTGAACGAAATGTTCTACCCGGAGACCTATACTGAACCGCAGGTGAATACGACTTCGTTCTACCTCGGCAAAGAGTTTGGGGATAATGATTCCAGCGACTCGCAATACGGCCATGCCACGATTGCTTCACCTGCGCATCCCGATGCGTTTGTGCGTTTCGGCATGACGGAAGATGCGGTAGGTGGTGTGGGTTCTGTGGTGCAGGTGCACAGCGCATCTGTGGCCCCGGACGGCGAGCATGTGACGCTGGCTCTGACTGTAACCATCAATGAGTTTGAAGGCTTTGTGAACTGGGGGACGCCCATCAATTCCTTCATGATAACGGAGGAAGACACCCAGGCAACCAAGATTACGCTGACCGAGAACCAGATTCTCAAGCCGGTGTTCAAGCGCCATATGGAAAACACCAAGGTGACCGTGGGTTCCGGCGCCGTGGTGGTGATTGGCGGATTGAAGGAGGCTCGCACGGTGAAATATGAAGATAAGTTGCCGGTGCTGGGGGATCTGCCCATGGTGGGGCGCCTGTTCCGCTCTGCCGGTGAAGAGAAAACCCGCACAGCATTCCTGATGTTTGTAAAAGTTGACGTTGTGGACCCGACGGGACGCAACGTAGGAACCGGTGCGCGTCCGAATGACGTGACCGATTAAAAGAAATAAGACATGGTCCATCAAGACGATAAATACGGAGAAGGAGAGGAAAGCCTGACTCAGGTTCGCAGTATTATTAAGCATTTGAATGAGGAAAAGCCCGCCCAGGAGCGGGCAAGGGCGGTTGTGACGCGCGCCGATGGAACCAAGGTGGTGCGCGTGACCAAGAAACGCCGGGTAATGATGACCTCTGCCGACGTGCGGCGCCGCAATCGCAATCACATTCTGTACATTTTGGCAGGTACCTGCGCGCTGGTGCTGGTGTGCGCAGCCTTTATATTTTACCGCATGTCGATAATGTCCAGCTCAACGTACCTGAGTGAGCAGCAGGCGGCTTTGCAGCAGGCCTGGGGTGCGACAACGGTGCAGGTGGAGGGGCCGGGGGTCAACGGAACGTCACTGCAGCTGAATTCGCTTGTGGCAGAGTTTCCCGAGGGCAGCATGCTGCAGCGGGTGGAATTGAACGGGATCCAGGCCAGTCTGGATATGATGAGCTTCCTTACCGGGGTACTCCGGAGTGAGACGCTTGAGATAGACCGTGTGCAGCTTGTGTTGCGGAACGGCACAACGATGATGATGCCGGAACAGGCTGGTGTGGATAGATGGAAGTTCTCCCGCATGGAGTGCAAAGATTTCAGTGTGCAGTATGCAGAGGAGGCGAATGCACCGTTGCAGCTGAAAAATACGCAGGCGTATCTGTATTATCCGAACCGCTCGCGGAGCTCCAGCGTTCTGATGTTCCAAGGCGGCAGTGTGGATATCAAAGGATGGAAGACTGTGCGCATCATGGAGGGTAAGGTGCATGTCTCCGAGGAGGGGATTGACGATTTCTCGCTGCGGGGAACGACGGATGCCGCTTCGGATGAAGCGGAGCAGCGCCGCACTTCCATCTCGTTTGCCGGTAAAATCGGCGCCGGGGCGACATTGAACGGCCCGTTCTCGGTGGAGTCTGATAATATGTCACTTGCAGATTTTACTGAGGGTCGCTTTGAGGAAATCCTGACAGCCCGCACGGTATCGGTTTCGCACGGTAAACTGAGTGGGAAATCGACTGTTTGCTTTGCAGAGGCGGGGGGCGCGCCTGAGTTTAAGGGCGAGTTTCACCTCAAAGATGTGTGCCTGAGCTCATTCCCGGCGCTTATGGCTATACAGGAACATATCGAACCGGTCAAGCGGCGGCTGTATAACCCGATTTCGTGGAATCGCGGATATGTGAGTCTGAATAACGAGAATGGCGACTATACCATTTCCATCTCTGAAGGGGCTATGGTGGAACGCGACCTGGCAAGCCTGAGCGGGGCGATAGTTCTTAAACGGGGGAACGAACTTTCCGGCGAGTTGCATTATGGGATTCCCCAGGTGCTGGCGCGTGTAGAGTATCCGGATGGTCACCCGGACCCCATATTCACCACCAAGGGAGAGTGGGCTGTGTTATCCACCCGCCTGAAGGGCCGTGGCAATATGCCGGGGGATGATATGGCCGAGGTGGAGGCCCGAGCTGTCATTGCGCGGCGCGAGCGCCCGGAGCGTATTCCGTTCGATAAACTGGACGTGAATCTTCTGACTGAGCAGATGTTGAATAATAAGGAAACAACGCCTGCCCCGGCGGTAAGCGAGCCAGCGCAGCCCGCGCCCGCGACCATGCCGTCTACGGCTCCTCTCTTCGACCTTGATCCTGGTAATCCGTTTGAGGTGGGGGAAGATCCGTTTGCTCCTTCCACTCCATTTTAAATCATAGCCATATTTTCCCCGTGAGCAGCAAGAGCATAGAGAAACGGTCAAAATGGTGGACCCGCCCTGTGGGGCACCTGGTCTGGTTCTTCATCACCTGCGTGTGCTTTACATTGCGCAAAAAGATTGTGCTGAAGGGTGAAGCACAGGAGATACTGGGTAAGCAGCAGTGCATTATAGCGTTGTGGCACAACCGCACGTTTATTCCCTGCTATGTGTACCGCTATTGCCTGGGTGCCAAGGTGCCGATGAGCATGCTGACCAGTGCCAGCAAGGATGGCGCTTTGCTTTCAACTGTGGCAGAGGATTATGGCATGCGCACGGTGCGGGGCTCCAGCCACCGGCGCGGGGTGGCTGGTTTCCGGGATATGCTGCGTGAGCTGCAGGAGGGGTATTGCATGTGCATCACGCCGGATGGCCCCAAAGGCCCCCGGTACAAGAGCCACCCGGGGGTGATTCGCCTGGCCTCTGTTTCCGGGTTGCCGATTCTGCCGCTCTGCATAGATATTCCGCACTGCTGGCGTATCCGGAAAGCCTGGGATGGATTTGTGATCCCTAAGCCGTTTTCCCGCATCACCCTCGTGGTGAAGGCTCCGTTGTGGGTGCCCGCCGATATGGGAGAGGATGGGCAACGGGAATATATGGAGAAGCTGGATGGATTGCTGGCTTGCGGGCGACCCGATTTTGAACTTGAAGAAAGCTGATAATGATGAATCCGATTCTGATTGATGGTAAGGAAGTTGCGGCTAAGGTGCGCGAGGGGCTGCAGCGCGAGATTGCTGAGTTGAAAGCCCAGGGGCATACTCCCGGTCTGGCCGTGGTGCTGGTGGGGGAAGACCCTGCTTCACAGGTTTATGTGGGCTCCAAGGTGAAAGCGTGCGCGGATCTGGGTTTGTATTCCCAGAAGTGGGCTTTGCCGGCAGAGACAACGCAGGAGCAGCTTGTGGAGCTGATTCACCAGTTGAATGCCGACGACCGCATCCATGGTATTCTGGTGCAGAGCCCGCCACCTCCCCATATTGATGAGGAGGCAGTTATTCTGAATATTGACCCCCGCAAGGATGTGGATGGTTTCCACCCGGCCAACGTGGCCAAGCTTGTGCTGGAGGATGAGGAGGGATTTGTGCCGTGCACTCCGCTCGGATGCATGGAATTGCTCAAGGCCTATGGCATCGAGACTGCCGGAAAGCACGCTGTGGTTATAGGCCGCAGCATGATTGTGGGTAAGCCTATGGCCAACCTTCTGGTGGCCAAGAAAGCTAATGCGACGGTGACGATTGCGCACTCCCGCACGAAGGATTTGCCGGGGCTTTGCCGCACGGCCGATATTCTGGTGGCGGCAGTGGGCCGCCCGGAGATGGTGAATGCCGATTATGTGAAGGAGGGGGCCGTGGTGCTGGATGTGGGTATCAACCGCATAGCGGATGCTACCCGCCCGCGCGGTTACCGTATTGTGGGTGATGTGGATTTCGAGGCGGTGAAGGATAAGTGTTCCTACATCACCCCGGTTCCCGGCGGGGTTGGCCCTATGACCATAGCTATGCTGATGGCGAATACGGTGAAGGCCTGCCGCCAGCTCTCCCGCTGAGCCTGAGTTCACGTTCTGTAGCTCTGCTGAGCCTTTCTATGCCTGTCTGCCGTATACCGCGGGGTGGGGGAGTGCCTTTTTCTTTTATTCTCCCTGTTTCTCCGCCCACTCGCTGAGTTGGGCGGGGAAGGCGCAGTCCAGGCAGATATTGCAGGTGCAGAAGTCTGCGTCTATTTGAAGCAGGGCCTGCTGCGCGTAGGCGTGGCGCAGGGTGGTTGCGAGTTCCCTGCGCTCCCCGAACAGCAAGGCGGCGGTGCGCCCGATGCTGGCTGGCATGGGGCCTTGTTTTATGGCAAGATAACTTTGCCAGGCGTATTCATTTGCATCATTGGGGTATACGTAGTTGGTGAGGAAATCGGTGATACGGGGCTGGCCTATGAGCGCCGCCTTTTGCTTCATGGGGGCGGAGCTGAGCGTGTAGTGCGACTCCCAGAAAGGGTGGGAGATGCTGCTGAGCAGTTTGCACAGGTTTACGGCGCCTGCTGCATTGAGCAGGGGGAGAATGCGCCTCCACTGCGGCACGCAGGCTGCAAGCGCTGCCACGCGGCGCTGCGGGTGGTTCAGTGGCCTGGCCGGTTTTCTGCACCAGGGCAGGGCGCGTTCCGGCGCCAGCTCGAACTGCTCGCGCAGGAGCCACCAGGTGTCCCAGACGCCGCGGTGGTATTGCCGCGCTTCTTCGGTGCTGGCGTGCGGCAACACGGGAATGAGGAAGCCCGCCGTGCCCAGCAGGACAGCCTCCGCATGGTTGCCGAGGTTTTTGATGGGGGCACGCAGGGTGAGCATCTGCATGGCTTCTTTGTTGGCACTGTAGCCCAGGGTGGTGCCCCAGGCTTCATACCAGGCCTGGCTTTCGCCCACGGCTGCTATTCTGCCTCGCAGTTGGCCGCGTTTGAGTTCCATGCGGTAGGCTGCTGCAGCCTGCAGCAGCTGGTTGATTTTTTCTGCCGGCATATCGGCCAGCGGCTGCCGACAGCGCGGGATGCTGTCATCTTCTCTGCCAGGGGGGCTGCAGCCGGGGTCCCACTTTTCTTCCGGGAGGTAGAGGATGGGGATGTCCTGGTGCAGGCTGTTGCGGGTGTACCACCCTGCCGGTGGCGGGGTGAGCACTACGTGCAGCACCACGTTGTTAAAGTCCGGGTTGGCTCCGTGCCCGTGCCGCTCCCAATCCTGCGCTGCCGGGTCGATTTCGATATCTCCACGAATGCGGACTCCGTTTAATTCGATTTCTGCGTGGGTGAAATCCGGCCCGGAGCTGCGGTTCCAGCGCCCGGCATCGAGCACGCGGATTTTGCCATGGTTCCGGGTCTGCCCATCCCGCTGAACCCTCCCTGCTGCCCACCAGCTCTGCACAATGAGTTCCGGCGGCAATGGTGCTGCCGCCGGGGCTGCGGCACAGCCCGGGTACACCTCGGCCAGTAATTCTCTGTATTGCGCTGCCAGGTTCTGGCGGAGCCGGAGCATCAGTCGCGTTCATCCAGTTCGGCCTCGTGGCGCATGAGGTCTTCCTCCAGCGTTTCACACACGTAACCGAACGTTTCGTTGTTCTTGTGGTTCATGGAGCGCAGGGTGTTGTGCGCCTCCAGCACGTGGCGGGTGCGCTCCAGTTCATTCATGTTGCCGGCAGTGGCTTCCTTGCTGTTCCCCTGGGCCAGCTGGGCACGGCGCTCTGCAATATTGGCCTGCCAGCCTGCATCTGCCGGGTCTATATCCAGCAGCATATCCAGCCCCAGGCTTTCCATGGAGGCGCGTGTGCGCTGGGTAGGTGTGGCAATCTGGAGGAATCCCCCCTGCGCCATCATCTTGCGTGAAAGCCCGGCCAGTGTGCCCATAAAGGTGGAATCCACACCCGGGCATATTTCCAGATCCACCACGATAAGCTGCCCGTTCTGAGCTATGTATTTCTCGGCAATAGCTTTCAGTGCCGGGCTGTTAACAAAGCTGCCACGGCTGGTGCAGCGCACCCAGAGGCAGTCGTCAAACTCGTGGTAGGTAAGGGAGGAGTCGGTCATGGCTTGCTTCTGTTATTCTAGCTGTCCGAATGATGAAAAGCAAGCAAAAAGGCCGGAAGTTCAGTCCTTTTTTTCGTTGTAGAGGAATCCCCATTCGGCAATGCTGGGGAATTCAAATGAGCCGATCCGGGCGCGGAGCAGGAACCAGAGTTTGCGGAAATTATTTACGCTGTACCGGCGTTCGAAGACGCGGTATTCGTCATCCTGCATTTTTTCGAGCACGTTGTGGTAAATCAGGCTCATGGCCTGGGCGGGGACGAGAGCGTTGCGGTCTTCCACGCTCATGGCCTGGTAGAGTTCTTCTGATTCGCAGAAGAATTTTTCGGCCAGGGCTGCTTCGTAGGCCAGGAGCTGGCGCATGCGGTAGTTGTACCGCTGGTTGTAGATGTCATCAATGGTGACTCCGAAGAGTTTCATATCGTCTGCCGGCAGGTAGACCCGGCCATGCTTGCGGCAGTCTTCTGCCACATCGCGCAGGATGTTCACAAGCTGGAGTGCATAGCCCAGGGCCATGGCATAATCCCGCGCTGCGGGGGAAGCACCCATGACTGCCGCGCTGGAGATGCCCACGCAGGCGGCTACCTGGTAGGCGTAGTGCAGGAGTTCGCTGCGGGTTTGTGGCTGCCGGGGCGAGATATCGCTGCGGCAGCCTTCTATCAGCTCCAGCAGGGGGGCGGTATCCAGCTTCATTTCTACCATGAGCTTCTGCACCTCTTCCTCAATGCCGGGCAGGGGGGCGGCTTTGCAGGTGATGATGTCAATCCAGCGGTTGAGGGCGGTGTGGCGCTCATCACTGGTCATGCCTGGTTCATCCACGATGTCGTCCACAATGCGGCAGAAGGCGTAGAGCCGCGCCATGTTCTGCCTGCGCTCCTCGGGGAGGTCCATGAGGGTGAACGCCAGGTTGGATTTAGCGTTGTTGGTGATGGTATCAGCTTCAGTCATGGTAGTAGCATAGAGGGAGAGGTGGTTATTCAATCGCGCCCCAGTGGGACGTGAAGGGCCAGAGGGTGAAACAGGCCGGGCCGATGATGTTGTACTGGCGCACGGGCCCCCAGTAGCGGGAGTCGAGAGAATTGGTGGTGTTATCGCCCAGCGCGGCGTATTCCCGCATGTTGGGGTCGGTTGTTTTCTGCAGGTGCACCGGGCTCAGGTCAGTCATGTAAGCAAGCGGGTTAGTGCGGTGGGGCAGCTGCTGGTATCCCTCTACGTTGTACGGGGGCTTGGCAGAAGCCACGCGGGCTATGGTGGCTTCTTCCGCCGCCTTGCCGTTCACCAGCAGGAAGGGGGGAGCAATCTGCAGCGTGTCGCCGGGCAGGCCGCACAGGCGCTTGATGTAGTGCGTGCCGTCCTGCTGGTCGTTCATGCGCACGGCAGAGGGTGGCTGCATGGAGGTGTTGATGTTGCGGGTGTCGAACACGAAGGTTTCTCCGCGCTGCGGCTGGCGGAAATGGTAGGCTACGCGGTTCACCAGAATCATATCGCCAGCATCCACCCGGGCGCGGATGATGGTCTCGCCGGGGCGGTAGCTGCCCAGCCGGATGCCGTTGGGTGTTTCAATGAACTTCCCTTGTTCCTTGAGGTATTGCATGACCGCGCCCTTGGCAGAGGGGATGTTGACTTTGCTGCCGTCACTGAAGCTGAGTGTTGTTTCGGTGAAAAGCAGGTATTTGGGGTGGTCTTCGATGTTGACCAGTGATTTATAATTCTCGGCAGTGGCTTCCACATACGCGCTGCCCAGGGTCAGCATGTCCCATGCCTGCCGCGCCACTCCGGGTACTTCATCTACCGGGTGCACGATGATGCCGTTCAGGCTGGGCTGCATGGAGCCGGTCGGAATGCGGAAAGGCTGCACGTAGTATGTGCGCAGCCCCAGGAAGATGACCATGATGACGAAGAAGGACTCCACCATTTCCACCACAGCACCGCGTTTGAAGCCTGGCATGGCTTCGCACTGCACCCCTGCGAGCTTGACCAGGCGCCCGCATTCTTCCTTATCCCAATTCTGCAGAGCCGCGTGGATATCCTCTGAGAGTTTCCCGCAGGTCCGGAGGGTGGTTTCATCCAGCGTGTGGCGGTGAAAATTGGCATAGCGGGTCAGGGCGGCGCAGGTCTCACGGCCGGCCCGGCGCCAGGCCGGGGTGAACCAGGCCAGCGCGTTGTCCAGAATCCAGAATAATAGGGGCTTGATGTATTTCATGCAGCAGGGGTATATCCCCTATTCTACACGTTTGCCGCCGGAAGAAAAGCAGAAAGTGTGCCCCGGCGGGTCATCTGTACGCGTGTCCCAAAGATTTTGTAAGCAATAGAAACATCAGCAACATTCTGGAAGCAGCCCCCCTCTGCGCAATAAATTGATGTTTGTCGTTGTCGGGGCACGGGACTTCAGTCCCGAAATAACGGTGCTTCCAATCGGGACTGAAGTCCCGTGCTCCGACAGAGTTCCCCCACAAATTCCAATTTATCGAGATTAGTACTCAAACTTTGGGACACGTGCGGGGGAATCAGAACTGCAGGCCATTCAGAATCAGCACCAGCATGACAAGTGCTGCGGCAATGCGGTACCAGCCGAAAATGGAAAGGCCGTGTTTTTTGAGGTAGCCGACCATCCATTTTACGGCAATGATGGCGCTGAGCCAGGACATGAACGTGCCCGCCAGCATGGAGCCCCAGCCAATCTCCGCTACCATGTGCTCGCCGTATTTCATGAAATCGTATACGGTGGCGGCGCTCAGGGTGATGAGCCCGAGCAGGAAGCTGAACTCCACCGCGGCTGCCATGCTGAGACCGGCAACCAGGCCACCGAGCATTGTCATGAGGCTGCGGCTGGTGCCGGGGCACATGGCGATGCACTGCATGAACCCGACGGTCAGAGCCTGTTTCCAGTTCATTTCTTCCAGTTCAATGCCAATGGCGTTGTGCTTGTTGCCTGTTTTTCTGGAGTGCCGCACGTAGAGGAGGATGACAATGCCCCCCAGCGCCCAGGTAATGAGCACGGTTTCAGCGTTGAACAGGAAATCCTTGATGGGCCTGGCCAGGAAGAAGCCGATGACCATTGCCGGGAGAAAACCCAGCAGCAGGTTGATGGCAAGTTTCAGGCCGGTCGGGTTTTTGCCCAGCACGCCGCGCCACATCTGCCCCACGCGGGCGAAGTAGAGGTTCAGCACAGCCAGAATTGCCCCGCTCTGGATGCAGACGGAATACGCATTCAATGCATCAGATTCCTCGAGCCCCAGCAGGTACTGCGTGATAATGAGGTGCCCCGTGGAGCTTATGGGAAGGTATTCAGTGAGGCCTTCCACGAGGCCGAGTATGAGGGATTGCAGAATGGTCATGACGTGAGCTCATGTACTCTATTTCGAAAAAAAGGTCAACTATAAAACTAAAAAGGTCAGTATAAAAGTATGCCATCCGCAAAAAAAGATTGAAGAAGCGCGCAAAACCTGCTATGAATAGTGGCAGATTTTTGCATGCAGCATTTGCCATGAATATGAAGAAGATTTCCCGTCAGCTGAAAAAAGGGTTCACCTTGGTGGAGCTCCTTGTGGTTATAGCCATTCTGGGTGTCGTGATGACGATGGCCGCTGGTGTTCTGCGAGATGCCGGCAAGGGGCGTGGCATTGAATCAGGAATTGAGTTGCTGGAATCGATGGTGACGGAGGCTCGTGCCACGGCACAGGGCAATGATACCTACACTCGCCTGATTATCGTTGCTGATCCGAAGGATGATTCTCAGGATACCATTCACCTGCGCTACATGACCGTGCAGCTTTTCCGCAAGGGCAGCGGTAAGGGCAATACCTTTGACGGCACCAATGTGGCAGAGGATGGGAAGTGGGTATCCACCTCGTCCGGTGTTACCTTGCCGCCCGGCGTGTTCTTTTCCCCCACGTTCAGTAAGCCGCTTCCGCGCGAAGATGGAGCGGTGGGATCCATGATCGGCCAGGGCGTGACCCGCTTGCCTGGTCGCGGTCAGAGCCGGATTTATTACGTTGAGTTTGATGAAAAGGGGCGCTTCGTGGCACCCATGGCCGACCCCCTGAACCTGACCTGCCCGCAGCGTCTGGTGCTTATCAACGGCCGCCCCGGCAAGGGCCGCAACTCGGCAGATGGTATTGTGCCACGCGACACTATCAAGGATGGCCGTGAGGTGCGTCCTGCCGGAGCCAAGGGGATCTGCTTGTGGCCCTCTGGAGATGTGAGCTTGCTGCGCACGGATGACCAGGTGTTTCGAGATGTGCAATAACGCCCTGATAACTACTTACTGCTGATATGAAAAAAATAATCTCATCCCGCTGTCTGCGTGGGTTTACCCTCATGGAAACGCTGCTGGCCATTGCGCTGGTGGGTGTGTTGCTCTCCATCTTTCTTACCGTGTTTGTGCCGGCTCGTGGTCTGGTGCGTCAGGCTCTTACCCGCCAGGAAGCCGAGCGTATAACCGGTATTCTGCGTGCTGAGCTCAGCATGTTGCGAGCAGATGAAATTGCGGATAGTGGTGCCAAGAGTTCCTCCGAGAACCGCTATCTGAGTACCTTTGATAAGGGCTTTCACTGGCTGAGAAAGACTTCCAGACCGAGCAGTGCCATCGTGGTGTTCTCCTATCGGGCAGACTTGTCGAAGCCGGCCCGCAAGGATGGCACATATCCTGCTGTTCCTGCCGGCAAGAGTGTGCCGGGCAAGGATATGCAGCTGGTATCTGTAGCCTGCCCCATGGATGACCCTGTGCACCGCGATGATATACGCGATGCAGTTGGGCCGGTGTTCCTGGTGAAGATGACCCAGCTGGAGGAAAAAGGCGGGGGCGAGTATCGCATGGTGGGCTCACCCGGCGTCATTGCCAAGGCTACATCCCCGGAGCAGTATGTGTCCCAGGCCGGACAGCGCGATGCCTGGGGTGGTGCTATCTTCTGCCGTGCAGAGTTCTACCACATGTCTCCCCCCAATCCTGCCCGCTATAAAGGCAAGACCTGGAAGAAGCTGGGGCGTCCTCTCTTCTCAGCCAACCTTTCCTTCCGCCGCTGATTCTGTAACCCTTTCTCCTCCTGATTGAATCATGAAACTTGGAAACAATAGTTACCGCCGCGGTTTCACGCTTATTGAGCTGATGACCGCTATGGCCATAACCGGCATGCTGGTGGTGGTCATCATGCAGCTGACCAACCAGAGCATCGACCTCTGGCGCGCTGTGAGCGAAGATGTGAGCACGTCTACCCGCTCGCGAGCTGCTCTGCAGACGCTGAGCCGTGACTTTGAATCGTTCCAGATGCGCGGGTACGATAACAAGTACCAGTGGCTTTTTGCCAAGGCCGATGAAAGCATGGACAACGTGCCCAAGGGACTCAACATTCCCCGCTCCGCCCAGTGCGTGTTCTTTGCCTGTGCTCCGGATCGCAACCCCTCTGTGAGCTCCAGCACCTCCCTGCGCACGAACTACCGCGCTGCCCGCGCCCACAACCGCGAAACCCAGGGCGATGTGAACGCCATCGGCTACCGCCTCATGTATCGCGACCAGATTCAGAATCTGCCCGGAGCAGACGGTAGCGAGAAGGGGGTGTATCCTCTTTTTTCTCTGTACCGCCAGGTGGTGCCCCCGCGCTCGACCTTTGAGCAGCTGCTGGGCAAGGATAACCTGGAATCTGCCTACGTGCGTTTCGAAGAGGATGATGAGAAGAACTTCCTCTGCGAAAATATTCTGGAGTTCAATATCACATTTTCTATCCGCTATGCGGACTCTCAGGCCGATGCCGAGAAGGGCCGCGTGGATTACGAGGTGGTGACTGTTCCGGTAATTGCCTCGAATCGCCGCACCAATAAGGTGGCCGTGTATGGGGATCGTGTGGTGGCCGGGGGGTCCACCTATGAGAATGCCCGCATCGATTCCGCTATGATTTCCATCACCGTGCTGACGGAGGAGGGGGCTGCCATGGTGGAGCAGATTCGCCAGGGGCGCCGCCGCGCACCGAAGCGGATTGCCGATTTCTTTGCCAAGTATACGCGTTCCTACTCCCGCCTGGTGGCGCTGCCTCAGCCGCTCTGATTTCACGATTATCAAATAACATCATTTGCTATGCAGATGCATACCCAGCAGCGTGATGTGCTCCCCGGAGCCATCACGCTTTGGATTGACCCGGTGCCCCGCAGTGGCTATCGCAATATGGCGGCGGATGAGTTGCTCTCCCGCCGCGCAGAGGCATGGCTTCGTATCTACACCTGGGATCGCCCAGCGGTGAGTTTCGGGTACTTTGATACAGCCGGGGAGGCCGCTCGTATTTTTCCCGGAGCCGTGGAGTACATCCGCCGCTGGACCGGCGGCGGCATCGTAGACCACCGGCTTGGTCATACCTACACGGTTACATTGCCGGCGCAGGATGGGGTCATGTACCCCTCTGCAGACCAGTTGTATCTTTGGATACACGGTGCTCTGGCCACGGCTTTGCAGCAGTGCGGGGTGCAGTGCACTCTGCTCACGGAGGACGCGCCGGATGGTGGCCGCGCCTGCTGGGCCAGCCCGGTGAAAAGCGACATTGTGGATACAGCAGGCCGTAAGCTTGCCGGTGCAGGGCAGCGCCGTTTCAAAGGGGCTGTGCTGCACCAGGGGCTTATTCAGCAGTGCGAGCCCACAGATGGCTGGCCGCAGGTGCTTGCCCGCGCGCTGGCTCCTCAGGTGCATGTGGTAGAAGGTGCTGAGCCTTATCCCGGGTTTGATGCCGAATTGGAAGAGCTCTGCCGCACCAAGTATGAAAGTGACGAGTGGAATGATGAATCGCACGGCAGGCGAAAGCCCACCAGAAGTTGAAAATAAAGCAGCCCCGGTTGAGTTCCAACCGGGGCTGCTTTGTGAGAAATGAGCCTTTATCAGTGGTGTTCGGCGCGGTATTTATCCCAGTCCACTTTTACGGTGTGGGCTTTGATTCCGTTTTCTGTTTCGGTAATGATGATACCGGCTTTTGCCAAATCGTTTTTGCGCGCGAGTAATGCGGCCATGCTGATGGAATCCGGGCGGGAGTTGATGACGTTGCACCCGGCTTTCTGCCATTGATCCAGTTCGGCATTGGAGATGCTTCCATCCTTGGCATGGATGAAGAAATTGGTCATTTCCGCAACAACGACGGGATGGATGTACATCAGGTAGGGGTGCCAGTCGGCGGGGTCTTTTCCAAAGCTGAGATCGACTCCTTTATCCGTCACTTCTTTCCATATGCCGGTGTTGATGTCATCGCTGCTCAGCTTGTTATCCCTGGGCAGGCATGAGTAGACGCGGGCCACTGTTTCAAAGAGTACTTCCTTATCTTTGAGCGGCATTTCATTGTACTTCATGATCGCATCACCCCGATCAAAGAGATCCCATTCCTTGGCTTCCGGGCCGGAAACGGTGACCATGGTGATTTGAAGCGGAGCCTGCCTGGTAATGCTGTAAATGGGGACTTCCTTCTGGATGATGCTGCGAGGGGGCTGCTGCTGGCAGGAGCAGATGAGACCAGCTGCCAGGATAAGGGGGAGAAGCTTCGTCATGCTTCGCATTATATGATATTCAGCCCCCGCGGGTCAAGCCGCATTCACGCAAAAAACAACCGCCGATGGTATGTCGGCGGTTGTTCTGTTGAAATAATGATGCCGTTTAAGGCAATTTCTCGCCGCGCACCTTGGCGGCAGTCCAGTCGCGCATGCGGGCAAACACGGCATAGAGCCCCGGCACCATGAAGATGCCGAAGATAGTAGCCAGCAGCATGCCGAAGAAGGTGGTAACGCCGATTTCCATGCGGCTGGCCGCACCGGAACCGGAGGCCACCACCAGCGGGAACACGCCGAAGAGGAAGGAAACAGCCGTCATGAGCACGGCGCGGTAGCGCATGCCGGCGCCATTCAGGGCGGCTTGCTTCACCGGCACGCCTTCCTCGTGGTTCTCCTTGCTGAATTCCACCATGAGGATGGCGTTCTTCGCTGCAAGACCGATGAGCATGAGCAGACCCAGCTGCACGTAGATGGACATGCTCAGCCCGAAGAGCTGCGCACCCATGAGCGCACCCATGGTGGCCACGCTCACGGAGAGCATCACCGGCACCGGGGTGGTCCAGCTCTCATACTGCGCCACCAGGAAGAGGTAGGCAAAGAGCATGGCCATGGCGATGAGCGGGCCGATCTTGCCATCGTTCTGGCGCTCCTGGTAGGAGAGGTCCTTCCAGCTTACTTCCCAGAGCAGGTTGCGGCCCTTGGCGCGTTCTTCCTTGTTCATGTCTGCAATGGTCTGCTCGATGAGCTGCATAATCTGGCCGGAGCCCACGCCCATGGCCGGGGTCACGGAGATATCTGCGCTCATGTACTGGTTGAAGCGGTTGTAACGGCCCGGCCCCATGCGGTAGGAGAGCGAGCACACGGCAGAGAGCGGCACCATCTCGCCGCGCTCGTTGCGCACCATCTGGTTCAGGATGTCATCTGCCGTGCGGCGGTCGGGGGTGCCACCCTGAATCTGTACCTTGAAGTTGAAGCCGTTCAGGGTAAAGTCGTTCACGTAGGAGGAGGCCATCACGCTCTGCAGCGTGCGGAAGATGGTATCCACCGGGATGTTGAGCGACTGCGCTTTCTCGCGGTTGATTTCGAGGTGAATCTGCGGCGTCTCCGCATCGTATTCGCTTCGCGTGCGGGAGACGAGGTCGCGGCGGGCCATGAGGCGCTCCTGCACCTCCTTCACGGCCACGCCCAGATCCTGCGGCGTGGCATCGCCGGAGACCTGCAGCACGGCGCTCACACCACCGGCAATGCCCAGGCCGCGGATGGCGGGCGGGGTCATGGCCATGATGCTGGCCTGCGGAATATCCGCACAGGCGGCGTTGATGCGCTCTGCAATGCGGCTGGCGTGCATGCTGGGGTCCTGGCGTTCGCTCCAGTGGGTGAGCAGCACAATCATCATGCCGCTGTGCTCGCCGGAGCCGCTCACGAAGCTGTAGCCGCTCTGCGCGGTCACCATGTCCACACCGGGCATGCCGATGACCCGCTTCTCAATCTGGCGCATCACCTTGTCTGTGCGCTGCTTGGCGGTGGCGGTGCCTTCCATGGTCACCATCACGAAAAGGCTGCCCTTGTCCTCCGTGGGGATGAAGGAGTTATTCAGTGCGGGCGGGGCCAGCAGGGTCATGGGGTTGAGCTCGCCGGTAGTGGCGGGTTTCTTATCACTGCCCACCAGCTGGTGCCAGCTGTCCGGTGCGCCGGCGAAGTACACGTAGTTGCCACCCAGCACCAGCAGCAGGCAGAGCACGGTGAGCCAGGCGTTGCGCACCAGGATGCCCGCGCCCCACAGGTAGATGCGGCGGCTCGTCTCCAGCACCCAGTTGAAGGGCCAGAAGATGAACGCCGCCACCTTGCTGGGCTTGGTGCCCGCCGGGCGCAGAATCAGCGCACAGAGGGCAGGGGAGAGCGTAAGCGCATTGATAGTGGAAATGCAGAGCGCCACGCACATGGTCACGGAGAACTGCGTGTAAATCACACCCACCATGCCGCCGTAGAAGGCGATGGGCACATACACCGCCAGGGTCACCAGAGTGGTGGCGATGATGGCGCCGGTAATCTGCTTCATACTCTTGATGGTGGCTTCGCGCGGGGAGAGCTTCTCCTCCTGGATGATGCGCATCACGTTTTCCACCACCACGATGGCATCGTCCACCAGGGAGCCGATGACCAGGATGAGGCCGAACATGGTCAGCACGTTGATGGAGTAGCCCAGCGGGTACATCACCATGAACGCGCCCAGCAGCGAGACCGGAATGGCAATGGCCGGAATGAGCGTGGCGCGCCAGTCCTGCAGGAAAAGGTAGGTCACCAGCACCACCAGCAGCAGGGCCACCACCAGCGTCTCCACGATTTCATCCATGGTGGCATCAATGGCCTGGGTCGGGTCATAACCCATGCGCCACTCCATGCCGTCCGGGAAGTTCTTTTCAATCTGCTTCATGGCCTCCTGCACCTTGGCCACGGTGGCCAGGGCGTTGGCATCGTTATTCTGGTGAATAATCATGCCCACGTTGTCCATGCCGTTGAGTCGGCTGTAGCCGGTGTTCCTCTCGGCGCCCAGCTCCACGGTGGCGATGTCCTTGAGCTTGGTCACGTGGCCGTTCTGCCCGCGCTTCACGACGATGTTGCCGAACTCCTCGGCAGTCTTCAGGCGTCCGGTGGCGGTCACCTTGAAGGTGGCGTATGACTGCACGTCCTCCGCACCCACGGAACCGGCCGCGGCCTGCACGTTCTGGGCCTTGATGGCTTCGCTCACATCCGCGGGGGTGATGTTCATGGCACTCATGCGGGTGGTGTTCATCCACACGCGCATGGAGTAGTTGCGGCTCGGGATGATATCCGCACTGGAAACGCCGTCCACCTGGCAGATTTTATCCTTCACGTTCATGCGCAGCCAGTTGGAGAGCTCCAGGATGCTCATCTTGTTCTCATCGCACATGAAGTTGATGAAGCAGAGCATATCGCCGCTGCGCTTGTGCACATTGTAACCGGTCTGCTTGATTTCGCTGGGCAGCTTGGATTCCACGCGCTTGATGGCGTTGGACACGTTCACCATGGCCATGTCGTCATTCGTGCCGGAGCGGAAAATGAGCGTGAGGCTGAAGGAACCGTCGTTGCCGCAGGAGGAGTAGAAGTACTCCAGGTCATCCATGCCGATGAGCTGCTCCTCCACCGGGGCGGCCACCACCTGGGCCACTTCCTCGGCACTGGCACCCGCATAGGTCATGCGCACCGAAATGGTGGGCGGCGAGACTTCAGGGTACTCCGAAACCGGCATTTTGCTCAGGCAGAGCAGACCGGCCAGCATCATCAGGATGGAGACGACGAAGGCAAACTTGGGGCGGTAAATGAAGAATTGGGAAAACATAAGGGATAAAGCGGTTGGGGGTTACTTGGCCTGCACGGGGGTGTTTTCTTCCATATCTGCCAGGTGGGAGGTGATGACCTTCTCACCCGGCAGCAGCCCGGAGAAGACGGCCACCCGGCCATCCTCGGCCGCGCTGCCGCAGATGATGCGGCGCACCAGGGCCCGGTTGTGCTTCACTACATACACATACTTACCACGGGAATCCGTGAGTACGGCCTCCGCCGGCACCCCCAGCACGGGGAACTCCGCCTTGCGGTGCACGCGCACGCTCACCACGCCACCGGGGGCCAGGCTGCGGTCGGCATTTTCGAACACGGCCCACACGTTCTGGGTGCCGGTGCCGGGCTGGATTTCATTGTCGCAGAAGGCCACGCGGCCTTTCTCCGTGATTTCCTGGCCGGTGGCGGTCACCAGGGTGAGCTCTGCCTGCTGCTCCAGCTTATCGGCACTGCCGTAGATGGAGAGGATATCCTTCTCGCTCAGCGGGAAGCGGGCGTAGATGGGGCTGAGCTGCACCACGCGGGCCAGCGGGGTCTTGATATCGGTCACATAGTTGCCTTTGGATACCAGGGTGCGGCCGATGCGCCCACCCAGCGGAGCCTTCACCACGCAGCGGTCCAGGTCGTCCTGCGCCACAGCCAGGCGGGCCTGGGCGGCATCTCTGGCGGCCTGCAGCTCATTGAGCGTGGCGCGGGCGTTTTCCAGGTCGTCCTTGCTGCTGGCGTTCACTTCCAGCAGTTTCTGCTGGCGCTCATACTTGGTGCGGGCATCGTTGATTTTCACATCCAGCTGCTCCACGGCGGCCTTGCAGGCATCTACCGTGGCCTGGTAGCGCGTGGGGTCAATGTGGAAGAGCTCGGCGCCCTTCTGCACGCGCTCGCCTTCCGTGAAGTTGCGCTCCTGCAGCACGCCCTGCACCAGCGGGCGCAGCTCCACGGTGTTGATGGCTTCCAGTCGGGCGGTCTCGATGGTCAGCTCGGTGGGGTCGGTCATTTCCTGAACCGTGGCGGCATCCACCTCTACCGGAGCCAGCTCTCCGCCCTGGGCAGAGCCGGGTTCATTCACGCTTGCATCGGCAAAGACCGGGTGCACCGTGGCGCCGGGGCGGGTCTTGTGCGAACCGTCGCTGATGACGACCTCGCCGGGCTGAATCCCCTCGTAGATGGATTGCAGGCGCCCCTGTACGGTGCCGGCAATCACATTGCGGCGGGAGACCTTGTTCTCTGCATCGATGATGTAGACGAAAGCTCCCTGGGTGTCGTAGTGCACTGCGGTGAGCGGAATCATGCAGACCTCGCGCACCGTGTTCAGGCTTACATACAGAGCGCCGATGCCGTGGTGGGTGAGCTGCTCATCCGGGTTGGAAAACTCGGCCCAGAGGGTGTAGGAGTCCGTACTGCCGCTCAGCTGGTTATCCACGATGGTGATGCGCCCTTTGTCCGGATAATTGCGCCCGTTGGCCGTCACCAGTTGCACATCGGTCACGTGGCCGATTTCCTTCGGCCCGTGGAAAATGCCGTTCACGTCGTTCTGGCTCAGCGGGAAACGCACATAGATGGGGTCCATCTGCGCGATGGTGGTGATGGCTTCGCCGCGGGTGATGTAGTTACCCTCGCCTTTCGGCAGACGCCCGATGCGGCCGCTGATTTCGGCATAAATCTTACAGTCGGCCAGGTCTTTGGCGGCGCGTGCCAGCTCAGCACTGGCGCCGGCCTTGCGGGCCTTGAGCTCCTCCATGGCAGCCTTGGCGGTCTCCATGTCCTCGCGCGAGGCGGCCTGCTGGGCGGCCAGGGTGTTCAGGCGGTTGAATCGGCTGGTGGCGTAGGTAATCTGCGCATCAAGCTGGGCAATGGCTGCCTCTGCCTCCTCCACCGCGGCTACATAGCGCAGCGGGTCAATCTCCAGCAGCAGGTCGCCTTCCTTCACGATGGCCCCTTCCTGGAAATGCGCCTTCATCAGGCGTCCTTCCACGGCGGAGCGCACCGTCACATGGCGCACGGCTTCCGTGTGGCCTATGCTCTTGCGCACAATCTTATCCTGCCCGAGAACCGCTTTTTCGGCCTGCACATAGGTCACCATCTTGCCCGGCATCTGCGCAGCCGCCACCCCGCACAGCAGCAGGGGAATAGCATATTTAGTCATCGTTCGCATCTTCTTTTTCGTTGAAAAGTTAAAATACCTTGCCCGGCTATCATACCACTGCTCCCGCGCGCACGCAAGCAGCAAATGGTGACATATCCGCCACATTCTTTACAAATGTTAACGGAAAAGCCTGGAAGAATCTACGCGGTAAGCAGCAGATAAATGGGAATTTGTGGGGGAACTCTGTCGGAGCACGGGACTTCAGTCCCGATTGGAAGCACCGTTATTTCGGGACTGAAGTCCCGTGCCCCGACAACGACAAACATCAATTTGTCGCTCCTTACACCGTGCAGCGCACGGAGACGGAGGAGGTGAAGGGAAGGATGAATTTGTGCAGCTCGACAGTGGCGGTGGTGGCGCCGAAATCCTGCACGCAGGCGCTGGCCAGGCGGTGGCAGAGTGTTTCCAGCAGCACGGTGGGCTGCTCCTGCGCCAGGGCGATGAGGTGGCGGGCCAGGGCATCGTAGTCGATGGTGCGCTCCAGCTCCTCGCCCATGCTGCTGAAGGTGGTGGCGGGGGTGAGGCTCACGTTGGCCACCAGTCGCTGGGGCTCGGCGCGTTCCTCCTCCGGCACGCCGATGCAGCAGTTGATTTCCAGACCGTTGATGTGGATGGTATCGGCCACCGGGGTGGCGGGGGCGGAGCTGCTGCGCTCCATGAAGCTCTGCAGGGCGCCGAGGTGGGGCACGGTGAGATCCGGGTTGGAGATGGAGAGCTGGGCGGCGTTGTTGTAGCCGGTGAGCACGCCGATGCCGATGATGCCGGCGCAGTGGGCGGCGTTGATATCGTGCTGCATATCGCCGATGAAGGCGGTATCTGCCGGGTTCAGGTTGTGCTGGCGGAGCAGGGTGTAGATATATTCCTCTTTGTTGCGCACGCCGGAGTGGATGTGCTCGAAGTAGTCCTTGAGCCCCAGGAAACGGGCCTGCTCATCGAAGGCTCGCGGGTCCATGCTGGTGAGGATGAAGCAGCGGATTCCACGGCTGCGGCAGAACTCCAGAAATGCCTTGGCATGCGGGATGATGGTGACCTGCGTCACCGCATGGTCGAAGGCGTGGCGGTAGTATTTCTCCAGGTCGACCAGCCTGGCCTCCGGGGTTTTGCGGGCATAGTAATCCGGGTAGGGCAGCTGGAATTCATCGCGGAACTGCTCGCGGGTGAGGGCGGGGCGGTCGTACTGGGCGAGCACGTAGTTAGTGGCTTCCAGTGTGAGGGCCAGGTCATCGCACAGCGTGCCGGACCAGTCGAAAAGGAGGTTCTTGAACATGGGGCGGGGAATCAGGGTTTGCGGCGGTCGGTGGTGATGATGTTGTGGCGCTTCTGGAATTTGAAGATGGCGCGTTTCAGCTCCGGGTTGATGAAGGGGTTATCTTTGCCGTAGCGGGCCCAGGGACCACCCGGCACCAGGTGGAAATCCACAAAGCGCCAGTGTACGTTGGCCGTGCCGCCCTTGATGCCGAGGTAATCCCGCACGGCGGGGGAAATATCGATGCCGGCGCATTTGTTGGCCTTGTTGCGGGGGCGCTTGCCGAGGAAGACGTATTCCCAGTCATCGGTGTTGAAGGGGCCGCAATCTTCCCACTGGGCAAAGCAGTAGCGCCCGTTGTAGTAAATCTGCACCCAGGTGCCGCGGCACACGGATTCGTACTTGCCGTCCTTGAAATGGCGGTACCAGGGGATGACTTTAGACGCTTCCGGCTTGGGGCCGCCTTTGTCGATGTCGTTGTAGGGCAGGGCGATGTAGAAGGGATTGAGCTGCGGGGTGAAGCCCAGCGGCGCGAAGGTGCGCGGGTCGCGGTTGGCGGGGTTAGGGTCATCGAATCCGCCGTAGTTATCATCCCACGCGCTGTCCCAGCTGCTGGCGGTGTTGGGCACCGGGTTGTTCTTCGTGGCTCGCTCGCCTATGTAGAAATAGGTGGCGGTGATATCGAAATGCCAGGGGTAGGCACCCGGGCGCGGGCGCTGCGGGCGGGTCTTGGGGTCCGGGAAGTTGCGGCGGTGGCTCTGGTCGAAGGTGGGGCGCAGCGGCCCGGCCTTGATGGCGGCTTCGCGCAGGCGCTCGGTGGTCATGCGCCGCTTGGGCGGCTTGGCCGTGCTGCGGTTCACCGCCGAGGAGCCGATGCTGGAGCGCACGCGCTGAGCCTCCGCTGCCGGGAGCAACAGCAGGCCAAGGAGCAGGAGACAAGTCAGCGCGCGGGTCAGCATTCTTCTGTCATTACCAGTTATGCAGCACGCTCGGGCGGGCCACGGGCAGCTTGTCGGGGGCATCCAGCGTGTAGTGCAGGCCGCGGGATTCCTGGCGGCGGATGGCGCAGTCCACAATCAGCGAGGCCGTGAGCGCGAGGTTGCGCAGGTCGATGATTTCCGGGGTCACGCGGTAGCCCCAGTAGTACTCGTTGATTTCGCGGTTGATGTTGCGCAGGCGCGTGGCGGCGCGCTGCAGGCGGTGGTTGGTGCGCACGATGCTCACATAGTCCATCATGGTGCGGCGCACTTCATCCCAGCAGTGGTAGAGAATGGCCAGGTCATCCTGCTGGGCGCGCTCGCCGTGCTTCCACTCGGGGATGGGGTATTCCTCCATCTTGTGGGCCAGGGGCAGGGTGCGCAGCATGCGTTGCAGGGCTCGCTTGGAGATGACGACGCATTCCAACAGTGAGTTGCTGGCCAGTCGGTTGGCACCATGCAGGCCGGTGCAGCCGGTTTCGCCTGCGCAGAAAAGACCGCGCAGCGAGGTCTGGCCGTCCGTATCCGTCTGCACACCGCCGCACTGGTAGTGGGCGCTGGGCACCACGGGGATGTAGTCCACCTCGGCATCTACGCCGTAGCTTTTGCAGGTCTCGTAAATGTACGGGAAGCGCTCGGCCATGAATCCCTTGGGTTTGTGGGTCATGTCCAGGTACATGCAGGGATGGCCGGTGCGCAGAATCTCGCGGTTGATGGCGCGGGCCACGATATCGCGCGGCGCCAGACTCTTGCGGTGGTCATACTTCTGCATGAATTCCTGGCCATCCGGCCCGCGGAGCACGCCGCCCTCGCCGCGCACGGCTTCGGAGATGAGGAAGGTGAGGCCATCGCGGTCGCTGCTCTTGGGGTTGTAGAAGGTGGTGGGGTGGAACTGCACGAACTCCAGGTTGGAGACATTCGCCCCGGCGCGCCAGGCCATGGCCACGCCGTCGCCGGTGGCGGTGGAGGGGTTGGTGGTGTACATGTACACGCGCCCGGTGCCGCCGGTGGCCAGCATGATGCGGTCGGAGCGGAAGATTTCCACCTCGCCGGTGGCGGGGTCGAGCACATAGGCGCCCAGCACGCGGTCCTCGGTCACGCAGCCGAGCTTGGCGGTGGTGATGAAGTCGATGGCGATGCGGTGGTCCAGCAGGGTGATATTCGGGTGCCGCTGCACGCAGCGCAGCAGCTTGGTGCTGATTTCCAGACCCGTGGTGTCCTTGGAGTGCAGGATGCGGCGCTTGCCGTGGCCGCCTTCGCGCCCCAGGTCAAACTCGCCGTCCTTCTCCGTGTCGAAGTCTACGCCCCAGTTGAGCAGCTCTTCGATGGCGGCGGGAGCTTCCTCCACGATGGTGCGCACGGCCGCTTCATCGCAGAGGCCGGCGCCGGCGTCCAGCGTGTCTGCCACGTGTTCCTCGAAGGTGTCGTTCTTATCCATCACGGCGGCAATGCCGCCCTGGGCCTTGGCCGAGCTGGAGATGAGGGGATCGCTCTTGCAGAGAATGGTCACCTTGCCATATTCGGCGGCGCGCAGGGCAAAACTCAGTCCCGCCACACCGCTGCCGATTACTAGAAAGTCTGTCGTAGTCATCGCTGTATGCTGGATGCGCGCGTCATTCTACCACACTCTACCCGTTTCGTCACGCTCAATGTCAGAAAAAATCGAGACTTGACCTTGCCTTTTTCAGAACCGGGCGCCGATGGCGAATTGTAACACGGGGTAGACGCAGAGGTCATCTGCAATCTTGAAGAAGTCGTGGCCCTCCTTGCGGATGGAATCCTCCAGCACACCGTCCGTGACCGGTTTGAACTGGTTGGTGGCCGGGTCGCGGTAGCGGAGGTTGCCGGAGCTGCCCACGGTGAGGTCGCCGCTGCCCATGAAGTTGATACCCAGATCCACGCTGTAGTAAAAAGTGCTGCTGTCGAGGAGCGAATCCTGATACCCTATGCCGATGTAGGGCTGGGCGTGGTTCCAGCTGTATTTGCCGTTGATATCGGCGTAGTCTCCATCTGTTACCGAATATTCTGTGCCGCCCACGATGGCATTGGCGGCCATGCCGGGCTCCCGGTAGATGCGGGAGCGGCAGCGCATCTTGCTTTCGCTGAAATTGAGACCGGCAGAAATGTAGAAATTGCCTTCGCCCGGGAAGATGTCCACCAGAATCCCCACGTTGTTGCCGTAGATTTTGAGACGTGCATCTGAATCTCCCCAGTCTTCGTTTGCTGAATAGCCCAGCACTGCTCCGCGCAGTCGCAGCCGCACGCCCGGGTTCAGCTTGTACCCGATGCTCACGCCGGCGCCCTGCGTGCCGGCATTGATATCGAAACTCAGGTTCTGCGCATCCTTGCCCGTGGCGGCCAGGGCGCAGAGCGTTGCCAAAGCGATGAGAGATGTCGTTTTCATGTTGAACGTGTGACAATCTAACAACGCGCTGTCGGCTTGTCAACGGAGAAATCGTCCATGCACGAACAGGAGGCCACTCTGACAAGTTGGATACTTCTATAAACTTACCAAATTGATGTTTGTTTTGATTTTTTTTGAGTCCCTAAGTTTTTTTTGAGAAAAATCAACACGTGTCCCAAAGTTTGAGTGCGGAGCTCGATGAATGGGAATTTATCGATTAGTTTGCGAGCGCCAGCGAGCGGAATTTATAGCCCACGTCAGTGGGCGACATATCCATAGCGAGGGGCGC
>CALFTQ010000113.1 GCA_937916135.1 uncultured Verrucomicrobiales bacterium | reverse complement strand
GCCCGTTTCACGGGCTTTGAATGCCGCTCGCCTGCGGCTCGCCAAATTCCAATTTGTTGCGCAGAGGGGGGGCTTCTTCCAAAATGTTTCTGATGTTTCTATTGCTTACCAAATCTTTGGGATACATCGTGTGTATTGCCGTAGCAGTTTGTCATTTCTTCTTGAAATAAAGAGCGAAGCATGGTACTGTTCAGAAATAACACCATGCGACCTGTCATTTACCAATTGTTCGTGCGCCATTTTTCGAATTTCACCACAGGTGGAACCCCCTGGGGGGATAAGGAAACAAACGGCTGCGGCTCCTTTAATGGAGTGACAGATACCGCGCTGGAACAGATTGCCCGCATGGGGGTGACCCACGTGTGGTTCACCGGTGTGCTGAGACACGCAACACAGACTGCGTACGAGGGGCTTCCGGCAGACCCGCCCTGCATCGTGAAAGGCAAGGCCGGCAGCCCGTATGCCGTGACAGATTATTTCGATGTAGACCCCGATTTAGCAGAGAACCCGGAGAAACGCCTGGATGAATTTGCGGCTCTGCTGGTGCGTTGCCGCCGCTGGGGCATGGTTCCCCTCATCGACTTTGTTCCGAATCACGTCTCGCGGAATTACCATTCGACGGTACGCCCTGAGCATAGTTTTGGGGCGCATGATGATAGGCGATGCTTCTTTTCCCGGGACAACGCGTTTTATTACCTGGAACCGCATGGTACAGATACCCCGATGCAACTGCCCGGGGGAGAGTTCCTACCGGAACGGGGGCAGGGGCGTGTAACCGGTAACAACGTGGCCAGCTGGACCCCCGGCGCGTACGATTGGTATGAAACAGCCAAGCTGAACTACGGAACAGATTACCGCCACGGCAACCACGCTGCCGCCATGCTGCCGAGCCTGCTGGCGCCGGAGTACGCTTTACCCCGCACCTGGCAGCTCATGAATGAAGTGCTTGCCTACTGGCAGGATATGGGTGTGGGTGGATTCCGTTGCGATATGGCCCACATGGTGCCTCTGCCATTCTGGCGCTGGATTATTGCACACGCCCGCCTGCGCGACCGCTCTGCCTTTTTCATAGCCGAGGGATATGATGACCACATGAAGCTGGTGGAAGGCCCGGTACACGAGGCTCTGCTTTCTGTAGGGTTTGACGGAGTGTACGATAGTGGTGCCTATGATTCACTGCGCAAGGTGTATGAGAGCGGCGCATCTGTTCACCTGCTCGATAAGTGCCACGCACCGGGTTCACCATTGTTCCGCGGCGGCGTGCGGTATATCGAGAATCATGATGAACCGCGCATTGCCTCCCCCTTGTACTGGGGTGGCGCAGGCTCCATTGTCTGCCCGGCGGTGATGGTGGCTCAGTATGCCACCACGGCAGGCCCGGTTCTGGTATACAATGGGCAGGAGACTGCAGAATGCGCAGATGGCCCCGGCGGCTACGGTGGAGACAACGGCCGCACCAGCATCTTCGATTACACAAATCTGCCACACTTCCTCCATTGGACTAACGGGGGAAGGTATGACGGGGCCTTGTTGACACCGGAAGAAAAGGAGCTCCGCCGTTTCACCTCGCACCTGCTCACCCTCCTGCAGCATCCTGCGCTTTCCAAAGGCGATTTTTACGGATTGAACTGGGCGAACATGCAGACACCCGGGTTCAGAAACGGGGTATATGCCTTCCTCCGCCATTATCGCAAGACAAAATCCACGCTCCTCGTGGTTTGCAACCTCAGCGCGGAAAAGCCCATGGAAACCCGCATTCATATTCCTCAGAACGCTATGGACTGGGCCGCAAAGAAACCGGGTCCCTATTGTTTTGTTCCGCTGCTGGAAACGGCTTCAGCCATAGTCGGAATTGATTCAGAAGAAGTGCTGACAGCCGGAGTGCCCGTGAGCCTGCCACCCGGTCGCGCTCATATTTTTGAATGGTGCTGAGCAAATCCTGTCTGGGGCAGGCCTTTTGTGCTTGCTTCGGTAGGGGAATTATGGCAGAATGGGTGGACAATGTACGGGCATGTCATTATAACAGGTGCTTCTTCGGGCTTTGGTATGGCGTTTGCGCGTCGGCTGGTGGGCGAGTGTGCGCATATGGTGCTGGTAGCTCGCCGCAAAGAGGTGCTTATGGAACTTTCGGATGAACTCCGCTCGGCCAATTCTTCGCTCAAAGTAACCGTGCTGGCACATGATCTTGCTACTGAGTCCGGGCGGGCTCGCGTGATTCAGTACCTGGACGAATTGCCCGCTGGTAAGACTCTGCTTATCAATAACGCCGGCCTCGGTGACTATGGTGAATACCAGAGCAGTGCTCCTGAGCGCAATCACCAGATGCTGCATGTGAATGTGCTGGCCGTGGCAGAACTCACCCGTGCGCTGTTGCCGCGCATGGTGGAGCAGGGCGGCGGCATCATCAACATTGCATCCCTGGCCGCCGATTTGTTCATACCCGACTTTGCCATTTACGCAGCTTCCAAAGCCTTCGTTGCCTCCTTCTCCGAAGCAATCCGTCTTGAAGTCCGCAAGGCCGGGGTGCCTGTCGTGGCTGTATGCCCCGGCCCGGTGCATACCGGTTTCGGAGATGTGGCCCGCCGCTCCGGCTGCACCAATGGCTATTCCTCTTTCAAGAAGTGGGTGTACACGTCCGTTCCCACTGTAGTGAATGGCGCCATGGAGGCTCTGGCTCAGAATAAGCCGCGCTTCTATCCCTCGCGCCGCATCCGTCTGATTGGCTGGGTACTGAGGAATACTCCACTGGGGCTGATGCGGCTGATAATGGGGATGCGCCCACGCAAGGTTGAAGCCATTCAGAAATAATTTTTCCACATTATGAAACACTTGTTTCACCGCAAATCGAAGATAAAGCTTTTCACCTGGTTCCGGCTGGGGCTGCTGGGGGTGTTGCTGCTGGGTGCAGGCGCACTCTACACACCATACCCTGCGGAGCTGGTCAAGGCGCTGACGGAGGATTCCGCACCACCCAGGAAGAAGCCAAAAAAGAAGAAGGTGTCCAGGCCGGTCACACCGGCTCCTGCCGTGCCGAGCGTACAGCCGGTGGCACCGGCTGAGCCAGAGGAAGAGATTGAGGTGGAACCCTGGAGCCCCCAGGAGGCTTTCACCATGCCGGCTATCACGCTGCCGCCATTCCCCCCGGCGCTGCCTGAGCGCGTGGAGCCCGGGCAGTATGACCACATCAGCAAGATGACTCCGGGCTTGAATGTGCTCAGCTCGGTGCAGTTTGAACAGGGAAGCACGGCATCTCAGGATCGCAAGACCCTGGCGGCGTACCAGGTGCGTGTGGCTCTCAATCTGCGACTTCCCCAGGCCGCGGACGGTGAATCCCTGAAACACGCTAATCCGAAGCTGCCGGAGCTGTTTACCAAGTACAGCGATTTCATGGCCGGGGCGAAGGTTTCCCAGTGGTATCAGGCGCTTTATCTGCACAAGCAGAACCGCATCCGCAAGGAGGCTGCCACGCTGGCCCGCCTGCTTGACCGCCACAATTACTACGATACCGATACCATTCTGGAGATTGAGGCTCCCGAAACCGGCCGCAAGGTGCTCTGGGTGCAGGCAGATATGGACGTTGTTTCTGACGGCTCGGATGGCGACCGCCTGCCGGATATGCCGGAGAAAGTGAAGAACAGCGATTACTATCAGCCCATGACTTCCTACCGCTGGCGCAAGCTCGGCACAACCCCCAACCCACTGCTGCCGCACTGGGAGGAGCGCGTCACGAAGCTCAGCAAGGATAAGAAGGCGAACGCTGCCGCCCTTCAACATGCCAGAAACGTGGTGCACGACCTGAAGAAATACAGTTTCCTGCTGGCAGAGTACGATTCCTTCATCGTGGTACCGCTCACCTTCAAGAATGGCGGCAATGAGGCATACCGTCCGCAGCTCGGTGACTACGCAGCCGTTGTAGTGGGAGACCGCGTGTTCCCCGCCATCGTGGGTGATTTCGGGCCCCGGTTCAAAGCCGGCGAAGCTTCGCTGCGACTGGCCCGCCTGATCAACCCGAAGGCCACACCCTTCGCCCGTCCGGTTTCAGATCTGGGCGTGAGTTATGTGATTTTCCCGCACTCCAAAGAACCGGAGAATGGCCCGATTAACTACGAACGCCTGAATTCCCGAGTGCAGGAGCTCCTGCAGGAAATGGGCGGACTCACCCCGGCAGCTCAGTTCCAGCAGGTGGATGACCCGCTGGCTCCCAAACCTCAACCTGTTACTCCTAAAGCATGATTGCCTTTCTTCGCGGAACGGTTGCTGACGCATTGCCCCAGTCGCTGGTGGTGGATGTGAACGGGGTGGGCTATGAGGTAACGGTGCCGTTGTCCACCTTTGACCAGCTCAATCCGGTCATCGGGCAGGGCATCATGCTGAAAATCCACATGCATGTGCGCGAAACTTCGCAGGTGCTCTATGGCTTTGCCACCGATGCTGAGCGTGATATTTTCCGCCTGCTCATCGACCGCGTGAGCGGTATCGGCCCTGCCACCGCCATTGCTATCCTGAGTAGCTTGAATACCAATACGTTCAAGCAGGCTGTGGTGCAGGGGGATGTGCAGGCCATCGCCCGAGCCAAGGGCGTGGGCAAGCGCACTGCCGAGCGCATCATCCTGGAGCTGAAGGATAAGATAGGCGTGGCTTCCACCTGGGAGGCCCAGCAGCAGGGGACCACCACCCAGGCGGCCTCTGATGCGGAGCTGGCCATGGTAGCACTGGGCTTCAAGCAGGCTGATGCCCGCAAGGCCATTGTGAAGCTGCTGAAGGAGAACCCGCAGGCCGGCACGGATGAACTCATCCGCGGTGCACTGCGCCAGCTGAGTTGATTATGGATTTTGCGCTGCTCAAGGCGGTTTCCCGCTCGTTTTATCTGAGCATGGTGTGGCTGCCGCCGGGCATGCGGCGGGGAATTGCCCTGGGCTATATGCTGGCCCGCGCTACGGACAGCGTGGCGGACACGTCCTGTGCATCGACTGAAAAACGAGCCGAGGTGTTGCGGCAGATGGGGCTTGCCATTGCCGGGGAAGACTGTTCTGCTGATTTTCTTCCCATGTTGCGTGGCGAGATGGCAGATGCCCAGAGCAAGGAAAGTGAAGCGATGCTGCTGCGCCGCTTTGATGAGTGTCTGGAGCTGCTGCACCGGGCAAGTGAAGAAGAAAGGCGCCTGATTCGCCGCGTGTTGTCCACCATTATTGAAGGCCAGTTGTGGGATCTCACTTATTTTGCCGGCCGTGGCAGTGTGCAATCCGATGCGGAGACCAGGCAGTATACATACATGGTGGCCGGCTGCGTGGGTGAGTTCTGGACGGATCTGGGACTTGCCACCATGGGCAGGCGATTCTGCCGCCCCGAACGGCGCGATATCATGGCAGAAGCCGGAAAACGGTACGGGCAGGGGCTTCAGCTGGTCAATATCCTGCGCGATATGGATGAAGATGCCGCCCGTGGGCGCCGCTATATCTGCTCTGACCCGCTTCTGTGGCTGCAGCGTGCCAGGAGGTATCTGAACGATGGCCTGGACTATGCCTCCCGCCTCGGTACGTTCCGGCTGCGCTTCACGGCCATGCTGCCCGCGTTGCTGGGGCTCAGAACCCTGCAGCTGATTGCTCAGCGTGCAGGGTCGGAAAGGGTTAAAATCAGTCGGTGGACGGTATACGCCACGCTTCTGGAAGCCGCCAGGCTCAGCGCATGGAGGCGAGCTTCTTAAGCTTCTTGGTCAGCGTAATCTTGGCAGCAGAGGACACGCGGTCCACAAAGAGGAACCCGTCCAGATGGTCGCACTCGTGCTGCAGACAGCGGGCCAGCAGACCGCCGCAATCCAGCTCCAGCACGCTGCCGTCCAGCTGGGGAAGGCGGGCTTTCACAAACTCAGGGCGGGCCACATTGGCGCGGATGTTGCGCACGCTCAGGCAGCCTTCGGTAAAGAGGTACTGCTTGCCGTAGGGTTCAATTTCCGGGTTGATGAAGACCAGCGGCATGATGCTGCGCATGGGCTTCTCCTCGCCATTCACCATAATCATTTCCGGCTCGGTGCCTTCTTCCTCATCCTCGGGGATATCAATGACCACCAGGCGGATATTCAGCCCCACCTGCGGCGCAGCCAGGCCGATACCCTCAGTGGCATACATGGTTTCCAGCATGTTCTCCACCAGAGTCTTGAGCTCATCATCGACATGTTCCACCGGGGCGCTTACGGCGCGAAGGACAGGGTCTCCGTATTGATTTACATTCAGCAGCATGATATATGGTTGTGCGGGGATGCACCGCAGCTGCCCTATTCTGCGGGCTGCTGTGCTGAAAGTCAAGCCCAAACTGACGCCGAAGATGCTTGCGAGAAGAACCGCCATGCGCTATAGTATGACAAATGGAAACTCGGCCGTCTAACAAAGAGTGCTGGCTGGTGTACCTGTTCGGTACTCTGGCGGCGTTTGTCATTATGCGTTGTGGTTTCAGCCCATCGAGCATGAGCATGCATTTGCGCCCGGAATATGACCTCAATATCTATTACCTCATCGGGCAGGGGTGGATGCAGGGCCGGCTTCCGTATGTGGAGTTCGCAGATTTGAAAGGGCCTCTGGTTTTTCTGCTGCACGGCCTGGGGTCGTTGCTGACTCCCGGCAGTTTTCTGGGGGGCTGCCTGCTGGAAGCGCCACTGGTGGGGCTTGGCTTGTTGTTTGCTTACCGCACCGTACGCTTATTTCTGCCCACTGCGGCTTCTCTCGGTGTGCTCGGGCTGTATAGTGTTTCGTTTTTGTATTTCTCCCTGCATCCGGCAGAAATTACCTGGGTGCTGCAGCAGATATCTCTGTTCTGGCTGGCACGCTGGGTTGTTGAGGAGGAAGAACTGCCGGCTGGTGTGCAATGGCTGCTGGGATTTGCGGTGGCCGTTGTTCTGCTGGTGAAGTATAATCAGGCTGCCTTCTGGTTGCCGTTTTGTCTGTGGGGAATGGTCGCAGCCGGCAGAGACTGGTGGCGGGCAGGCTTTATGCAGCTGCTGGGTGGGGCGTCTCTTCTGGTGCCTGTGCTGGGGTATTTCTATGCGCACGATGCCCTTATACCTCTTTGGAAAGAATACGTGGAGACGGCATGCAGATATGGCAGTGCTCCTCTGGGTGAATCTCAGCTGTTTTCTCTCGGCTGGCTGCTTCCTTCTGAGCTGGTGCCCTTGCATCTGCACCAGGCTTTGCCGGAGTGGCTGGCCGCAATCATCGGCTGGCTGAGCCTGCTGCCCTTCCTGCTTCTCCCTCGCTTCTGGCGCGGGTGCAGAGAGAAAATCGCTTATACTGTGCTCTTTGTCTCCTTTGCTTTATCCGCATATGCAGCCTATGGCGGTTTTCATCGGTATATTCACTATGCTTTTGTATTCAGTGTGTATTGGTTGCCAGGGCTTGTTCTGCTCGCGCAGTGGAAAGAGAGACTTGCCAGATGGGGCGGTGCCATTGTGCTGGTCGGGGTGCTCGCTTTTGCTACAGCCTTGCCTATTGCTGTTCAATACCTGATGCCCCACAATGGTAACAAGGAAATGAAGGCTGCCACCCATGGGTTGGTGCGAGAACTTTCCAAAGGCGGGATGGCTGATGTAGTGATTCTCGATACGGCGGGGGCTTTGCATTTGCATCGATTGACCGGTTCTGTGCCCATCGTGACTCATTTTATCCCATCGATGATTCCGGGGGGCTACGCTCAGCACCGTTCCGAACTTGCGGAGGCAATCTGCAAGCGTACTCCCCGGTATGTGGTCGGTTCCGCAAGCAACGAAGAGGCTGATAAGAAACTGCTCAGGAGCTCAACGGAAAGGTACCGTGAGCTCCGCCATCCGGAGCTGGAGCTTCCCGCATTCGGGGCTCATGCACGCCGACCCGAGTATATCCTCTACGAGCGGGAGAGCGCGCTGCCTCCCCCGAAAACAACATACTGATGCCTGGAGAACGAGCTGTTGAGGCTCATGAATCCCGGTGCTGCGGGTGGTGTAGACAGCGTGTGAAAAGCTCCATCACTTCCGCATCCAGCCGGTGCTGCTGGAGCAGCCCCCATGCGGGCAGCAGAAGCGCCGGCGTGCAGATAAAATAAAGCAGCGCAGCCTGCAAGCCTTGGCGAGTCAGCAGATTCGGGCTCATCCGCACAGCAATACCGCCATTCTCTGGCCATATCTGAAGTTTGAGCCCCACCTGCAGACCCATCACCTGCATCAGTTGCCCGCCCTTGCTCAGATTCAGTTCCCAGACCTTGCCGGCCAGGCAATGCTCCTCCACGGCAAACCCGCGGTGCCGGAGCGCCTCGATGAATGCCGGAACGGATTCGCTCAGATTCGGAAAATCTACTTCTATGAATCGGGTGGTGTCGGTAAGTGCCATATGAAAAAGGGGTGTTGTTGCCTTGAGCATACAGAAAGCAACGCCACCTGACAAGGATAAAGTTTCACATCACCAAGCGATGCACACGTATCCCAAAGATTTGGTAAGCAATAGAAACATCAGCAACATTTTGGAAGAAGCCCCTATCTGCTCGATAAATTGGAATTTGTGGGGGAAACTCTGTCGGGGCACGGGACTTCAGTCCCGATTGGAAGCACCGTTATTTCGGGACTGAAGTCCCGTGCCCCGACAACGACAAACATCAATTTATCGAGATTAGTACTCAAACTTTGGGACACGTGTGCAAGCGATGAATGGATGTGTGTTGTTTTCCGGGGGTACGGACTTCAGCTCCGAAATCACGGTGCGTTTAATCGGGAGTTCTGTCTTCGCCCTATGGGGCTATGCCGGAGGCAGGAAAGCTCCGTACTCCGACAAGGTTCCCCAACGATTTCTGATTGACATTCTGCAGGCTGGCGCGTATGCTGCAGCGCATGCTCATGTCGGACCTTGCTTTCTACTGCATATTTACCGGCACTGTGGCTATCACTGTGCTATGGTGGTGGGTGCAGCGGCCGTTGCTGGCGCGTAAGTGGGTGTATGCTGTGACGTTGGGCACCATTGTGGCGGCCGGCATGGCTGCGTACTTTCTGCCCCCGGTATGGCCGGAAATGCGCTTCGCCGCTCTGCTGCTGGCAATATGCATGATAAACGCATTCTGGTGGATGCTGGCCACCGAAGGGGCGAATGAACCCCGCTGCCGCCGCCTGGCCCGACTGGCGATACTCCCGGCGCGCGAGGTCAGCGTGGCCTGTGTCCCCTTCGATTTGTCGGCAGAGGCAATGAGACGCCTTATTTCTGAGCAGTTGCAGGAGCCGGAATCCGTGGACGGCGGCGGCCTTGTTGCTGCATATGAGGATGATTACCGCGACTGGGTGCTTGCTCTGTATCCTTTCTCCGGGGCTGATTGGCTGCTGCTCATGTGGACGTTTGATGACTTTGAACTGCGCGACCGCGAGGTAGCAGCAATCTGCGACCGGTATGGTATTCCTTTCTCCTCGGAGTTGAAGGGGCGCATGGCGAATGTGCTCTGCTTTTGCCACGACTCCAGGCTCGATATCTATCCGGCCCACGCCCGGGATGACGTCGAAATCGTCCTGAAGAAAATTCGTTAATAACTTATTTAATTGCAACAGGTAGAGCCATAAAGTGTGCTTTATTGCGAATGATGGCAGACAAGGAAGAAAATCTGCATGCCAGTAAGGTGTTCATAGTGAGGTTCAATGATATAATAAGCAGAGCGGTATCGTTTTTCCAGCCTGGTGGGCATGCTAGGCTGGCGGCATATGATGGAGCTGCTTGGAAAAATCCACTGGAGAATGCTGCTGGCCGTGGCGTTTCCTGTGGGCGTGGGAACAGGACTGTTGCCTCAACCCATGGTTGTGGTACAGATGCCGGAAATCCATGAAAAGGAACAAATCCTCCCCGGATCTGTTTTTTATCTTTTCCATGGCCGGGAAATGTGATAGCATGTCCCCCATATGGCAGAAAATGATTTAAGTATCGGTGTGGACATGGGGGGCACCTCCATCAAGTTTGCCGTAGTGCGCGGAACAGAACTCATCGGCCGCGCAGAACCCGTACGCACGCAGGATTTTGTGTCGCCTGATGCGATTTTTGCCGAAGTCGGCAAACGGCTCAAAGAGCTTATTGCCCAGTTTCCGGATGTGAAAGCCGTGGGTATGGGCATTCCCGGTTTCGTGGATCACGACCGCGGCATTGCCGATTCTCTGACCAATGTGCCGGGCTGGTATGATGTGCCGGTGCGCGATATGCTGGAGGAGATGACCGGCCTGCCTGCAGCGGTGGATAATGATGCCAACTGCATGGCCTATGCAGAGTGGAAACTCGGCGCCGGCAAGGGGCTGAATGACCTGGTGTGCCTCACGCTGGGCACGGGGGTGGGCTCCGGTATTGTGGCCAATGGTCAGATGCTGCGCGGCTCCCTGGGTGCTGCCGGTGAGCTCGGCCACCTGAGCATCGATTACCAGGGACGACTGGGTTATTACAAGAACCATGGAGCTCTGGAAAACTACATAGGCCACCCGCGTATCCAGGAGGACGCAGCCGCTGCTTATGCCGCCGCCGGGCAGGAAAAACCGCTGGAAGACTGCGCACCCTATCCGCTTGAGCTTGCCGCCAAAGCGGGCGACCCCGTGGCTCTTGCCATGTGGGATGACATTGCCCGCAAGCTGGCAACCGGTCTGCTCAGCTGCCACTACATCCTGAACCCCGCTGCCTTCATCATCGGCGGTGGCGTGGCTAAGGCCGGAGACCTGCTCTTTGAGCCGCTGCACCGCTACCTGAAAGCGCAGACCTACGGCCCGCACTATGAGAAGCTGCGCATTCTGCCCGCCCAGTTCAGCAACGAGGCCGGTATCATCGGCGCCGCCAGGATGGCGCTGGAGGAAGCAGAAGCCCGCGGCAAGGCATGAGTGCAGAGCCCGCAGGCAAAGGTGAATTGAGACTCTGCTCCCGCCTTGGCTTAGAGGGGGCAGAGGCAGAGTCTCTGCTTGCGGCCATGCGGGCGGGCAAGTCATCCCGCGGGGCGGTGGTGCTCACCGCCCTGGCTCCGCAGGACTATGTACTGCCTTTCCCCTGCGCAGAATTGGCGGCCCCCTGGTTGCCGCCCCGTGTCTATGTGCCGGAACCAGGGGTGAAACCTACGGCACATGAGGACTATACCCGTGGGTTGTACTATTCGCTTGACCTCTCCTCCTGCTGGGAGTCGGCCTGCCTGGCGGTGGTGCCGCCGCCGGCATCCTCGCTGGATATGTGCGCCGCCCCCGGCGGCAAGACCATGCTCATGGCCGCGCGCTTCGGGGCGGTGAACCACACCGCCAACGAGGTGCATCCCGGGCGCCGCGGTATTCTGCGGCAGAACCTGGAGCAATGCGGCATGCCCCAGGTGCTCGTGACTGGCAACCGCCCCGACCAGTGGGCCCGCAGCGGCGAGACCTTTGACCTGCTGCTGGTGGATGCCCCATGCAGCGGCCAGTCACTGCTCTGCAAGGGAATTAAGAACCCGGGCTGCCTGGGTTCCGGCATGGTGAACGGCAACGCCAAGCGGCAGAAGGGTATCATGCTCTCTGCCGTGCAGTGCGTGAACCCTGGTGGGCACATCGTCTACACCACCTGCACCTACGACCCGGAAGAAAATGAAAAGGTCATGGCCTACATCCTCAAACGTGTACCCGGCTGGGAAGCCGTGGAAGTGCCTCTGCTGGCGCCGTTCCGCTCCCGCCTGGCAGATTTCCCGGCCTACCGCCTGCTGCCTGCACATGGTTTCGGGGCAGGGGGCTTCTGCTGCTTGTTGCGTAAAATCTAAATAAATCATTCAACGCCGATCGCTCTATTGGTGTCAAACATCCTGTAACGTATCATGAAATCGAAACTCTTCCTGATGATGGCAGCCCTCCTGCCTGCCGTATTCGCTGCTCCGCTTCCGGAAAAGGCTGAGCTCCTGGCTTCCAACACCGTCGTTGCTCAGTTCCTGGGTATGCAGGAGCGCCCTTGCTATTTCCGCACGGCTCTCTGCCCGGATCGCTGCGACCACGCCATGAAAGCCGCCCAGTTCCGCGTGCTCAGCAATGAAGCCTATGAGAAACCCGGCAAGTATGGTGATGACAAAGCCGCCGCAGGCAACATGCTGGTGGTAGACGCCCGCGCCGATGTGCCCGGCCAGCCGGATGACATGCGCCAGAAGCTCGCAGACCTCAAACCCGGTCAGCTTGTCCGCATCACGCAGAAACATTACTACGCCGACCTTGGAGATGTGGTCATGCCGGTGCGCCCCATCACTCAGCTGGAAGTGCTCAACGGAGGCGCCTGCAAGGAGATACCCTCCATCCCGCACGACCCCGCCAACCACGACCACGAAGTCATGCCGCTGCCCCTCTGATGAAAATCACAAAAGCCCGCCAACCGGCGGGCTTTTCTGTATTCACCACGGCGCGGAGATATAGCCCAGCAGGCGCAGAAGCCACAAATCCAGCGCCGCGAGAGCAAACAGGAGCCAGAAGATGATGGTCAGTCTATTAACCATGCGTCGTGGCTTATTGCGTGGCCCCAGCACCACTTTATCAATCTGCTGGGTGAAGATAATATCCTCGTTGGCTGGAAGTTCCTCTCTCATTGCACCGGGAGCACTTTAGCATATTCCGGCCTCCCGTGCAATCCCTTTCTGGAGCATGGGTGCTTCATGCCACACGTGTCCCAAAGATTTTGTAGAGAATAGAAATATCAGCAACATTTTGGAA
>CALFTQ010000112.1 GCA_937916135.1 uncultured Verrucomicrobiales bacterium | reverse complement strand
CCGACAGAGTTCCCCCACATATTCCCATTTATCGAGCTCCGTACTCAAACTTTGGACACGTGTGAAAAAAAACGCCGTTCCGTGGGGGAACGGCGTTTGGCTGAAATGCACTTTGCCTGGGGTCTCAGCTTTTTTTGCGCCACAGGGGCCTGGAGATGAGGGCGGCGTACACGAGATCGAACACGCCGATGCCGGCGAATACGAGCTGCTCGGAGCCGCTCAGGCTGAGCAGGGCATAACCCAGCAGCACCAAGCCCAGCAGGCCGAAAAGGGCCACACGGATTCTGGTGACGCGGGGGGAGCAGTAGTTGTCCGTAGCCATGGTGGTGAGAAGGGGTTACTTGGTGAGGCCGAGCAGCTCCATCTCGAAGATGAGGGTGCTGTTCGGGCCGATGCTGCCGGGGCCGTTGGCACCGTAGGCGAGGTCGGCGGGGATGGTGACGCGCCACTTGGCACCCACGGGCATGAGCTTGAGGGCCTCTGTGAAGCCTGGAATCACCTGGCGGATGTTGAACTTGACCGGGGCCTGGCTCTGGTCGAACACGGTGCCGTCCACCAGCGTGCCCTTGTACATCACCTCGGCGGTGGGGGCCTCGCCGTGCTTGGCGGCATCGTAGCTCTCGCCGCTGCCGGGGGTGATGACCTCGTACTGCAGGCCGGAGGCGGTGGTGGTCACACCCTCCTTCCTGCCGTTCTCCTCCATGTACTTCTTGCCGGTTTCGAGGTTCTTCTGTGCTTTCTCGTCGCCGCGTTTCTGGAGCATGGAGAGGAAGGTCTGCTGGTACTCATTCACGTGCTCGTCAATGAGGCTCATATCCATGTTGCCGGAGAGGCCGTCCTGGAAGCCCTTGCCCAGCATCTCGGCCAGCACATCATCACCCTGGAGACCGGGCAGCATCTGCGGCATGACCTGGCTGCCCACGCGGTAGCCGATAAGATAGGACATCACTTTAATCATCTGTTCTTTATCCATGCCCTGACTGTACCACCCCGCAGCGGTGAAATCAACTTTCTTCCCGGTCATAAACGACCATATTACTCCCCCGCATTATATGTGGGCCAAAGATTTTGTAAGCAATGGAAATATCAGCAACATTGCGGAAGAAGCCCACCCTCTGCCCGACAAATTGGAATTTGGCGGGGAACTCTGTCGGAGCACGGGACTTCAGTCCCGATTGGAAGCACCGTTATTTCGGGACTGAAGTCCCGTGCCCCGACAACGACAAACATCAATTTATCGGGCTCTGCACTCAAATCTGGGACGCGTGTGCATCCGCATATCGATTCACCAGCTTTCTGTCCGGCGAGGCCATGGGGGTGGCGGCCAGCTTGGAAAGGGGGATGAATTCCTCGCCGGGCAGGGGGGCGGTATCGGCCGGGGCGCGGTAGAGGTGGCGGGTGACCTTGTAGCGGGTGATGCTGTATTTCTGGTCGGTGAGGTGGGGGAGGGCGGCGCATTGCTCTGCGGGGCGGCGGGGCAGGCGGTACATGCCTTCGTGTCGCTTGCCTCCGGCCTGTTTTTCCATGAGGAGCCCGGCCGGGGTGAGCAGCAGGATATCGTGGTGCTCCACGGCGGTGATTTCCTTTCTGGGCAGCTTCACGGGCAGGGCGGCGGGATTCGTGGCGCGGCACCAGCTGCGCAGCGGGCAGAGCAGACAATCCGGCTCGCTGCTGCTGCCGGTGCAGATGGTCTGCCCCAGTTCCATGAGTGCGGAGTTATAGGCGCGCGCATTGGTGGGGTGCACCAGGGCAGCGGCCCATTTCCAGTGCAGCTTGCGCCCGGCGGGTGAATCCACCGGGGTGGTATCATTGAACAGTCGGGCAAACACGCGCGAGACATTCGCATCCACCAGCGGGGCCGGGCGGTTGAAGGCAAAGCTGAGCACTGCGCCCACCGTGTAGTCGCCGATGCCGGGCAGGGCGCGGATATCCGCCTCCGCCGTGGGGAACTGCCCGCCATGCTGCTGCACGATGGAGCGGGCGGCGGCCTGCAGGGCGCGCGCGCGGCGGTAGTAGCCCAGCCCCTCCCAGGAGCGCAGGGCTTCCTCCTCCGTGGCGGCGGCCAGGGAAGCGGGGGTGGGGAATTGCGCCATCCACCCCTCGTAGCGCCCCAGCACGGTGGGGATGGTGGTCTGCTGGAGCATGATTTCGCTCACCAGGATGGCCCAGGGGTCCGTGGTGCGCCGCCAGGGGTAGTCCCGCCCGTGGGCGGTGAACCAATCCACCAGGGCCTGCGCTATTTCCTGCGCATGCGGAATGCTCATTTGGTCTGCGTGGTGTAGATGGAGATATCTGCCTGCTTGGTGCCCAGCAGGGTCTGGGCGCGCATGAGGGCCTTGCGCGTGGACATGTTCGGGTTCTTCGGCTCTATGAGGAAGATGTTGCTTTCTCCCTTCTGGCAGCCCTGCTGCAGTACCTCAATCACGCCGCTGCGCTTCAGGATGCGGAAGACCTTGCGCCCCGCGCCGGAGATGATGATGTGGCGCCCTTTTTCGCGGATGAAGCGGATGAGTTCTTCCAGTGCGCAGACGGAGGTGGCATCCAGATTGCGGGCGTTGCGCATGCGCAGCACCACCACGGCCAGGCTCGGGTCCTCGGCGATGCGGGCCACCTGGCGACGGAACAGATCTGCCGCGCCGAAGAAGAGGTCGCCCTCCACGTGTACGATGGAAATCTGCGGGAGCCGCTGCTCACTCTTATCCAGTTCGCGCAGGGTGCCGGCATCGTCGAAGGTGTATTCCACCAGCTCGGGTTTGGCGGCCTTGCGCAGGAAGAGGGAGACGGAGAGAATCACGCCCACGAAGATGGCAATGTGCAGCGGCAGCAGCAGCGCCGCGCCGAAGGTGATGAGCAGCACGGTGGCATCTCCCTTGGTGGAGCGGAAACAGATGCGCAGCAGCTTCTTATCATACAGCGAAATCGCATTCGCCAGCACCAGCGCGGCCAGCACGCTGTGCGGTATCTTCGAGATGAGCGGGAAATTCGCCAGAATAAAGGTGATGCCAAGGCAGATGAGCCCGCAGTATACACCGGCAAAACGCGTGGCTGCCCCGGCGGTGAAATTGAGCATGGAGCGTGTGAGCGAGGCAGAGCAGGGCAGCGAGGTGGTGAGCGCGGAGCCCATGTTGGCCATGCCCACGGCGAAAGTGTCCTGGTTCAGGTTGAGCGGCTCGCCGGTCTTGGCCGAGAGGGTCTTGCTCATCACGGTCTGCTCCAGCGTGGCCAGGAAGGCGATACCCACTATCACCGGGATGAGCTCGTTGATGTATTCCGGCAGCGCCCAGATGGCAGGCGGGCGGCAGACCAGGTCGCTCATGGTGAAATCGCGCAGCATGCGCACCCCCGCAAAGTGCCCGCCGGTCCAGGGCTGGCTCAGCACCCAGTTCAGCGCACTCATCACGAGCAGAATCACCGCAAAGGTGGGCAGGCGCTTCAGGTATTTCTTCAGCGGGATGAACAGCGCAAAGCTCAGCACACCCAGCACGATGGGCTGCCACTGCACCAGGTGCAGGTTGTTCAGAATCGCGCTGGTCATGGTGAAGAAGGAGCTGCCCGCCTCCACGTCGTTGATGCCCAGCACATAGCGCGCCTGCGAGGCGATGATGAGCGTGGCCGCGCCGGTCACATAGCCCACCAGCACACTGCGGCTCACGAACTGCAGCATCTCCGTGGCTTTCACAAAGGCCCCGATGACGCAGAGCAGCCCCGCCAGAAACACGATGAGCGGCACAAAGATATGCGGCTGGCTCTGGATGCCCGGGGATGAGGCCAGGAAGAAACTGGCCAGCATGAAGGCGGTGGCGTTGCTCGGCCCGCTCACCGTGAGGCTGCAGCGCGTGAACAGCGGCGCTATGAAGGTGCCCACCGTGGCGGCCATGATGCCGTAGATGCTGTCCAGCCCGGCCATGGCGGCAAAGGCCATGCCCTGCGGCAGCCCTACCAGCGCCACATCCGTGGCGGCTTTCAAATCCCGCCCTGCCTTGTTCAGGGTGTACCCTTGCAGCGCATGCCTTGCCGGCAGCGGGTCTATCATCCCCTGCGACAGAAAATGACGCACGCTCTTCCAGCCCCACCGCGCTCTGTTTGCCAGAATTCCCATTTGCCACCTATACTAACACCGAAGACCCGTTTCCGCAAGCGGAAAGCGCTTTTTTGGTGCTACAATCGGCAAATTGTTGAAACATGCTAACATTATCCTTGCTTTTTTCTGTCATTTGTGGTAGTTTCTGTGTCAGCATGAAGATTAAATACTGTCTCGTAGCCAGTGCTGCCATGGTGGTAGCCTCCTGTAGTTCTACAGATAACACGGTTGTGAACAACCGTGCCAGTGTAGTGACCAAACCGCAGACTGCCAAGCCTGCGCAGTACCTCGCCCTGCCCGGACAGGCCGCTGTGGCCGTGGGCAGCGCCGATGTTGATGCCGCTTTTGATTCCCAGGTAGCCCAGTACGGCGGTCAGCCGCAGACGGGTGCCGCCATGGGTGCCGCGATGGGCCAGGCTGCTGCCAACACGGTGGCCGGTGCGCTTGCCCCCATGCAGTACACGCCGTCGCCGATGCTGCCCACCACCCCGGCTGCCACTCAGCCCACATATATCCACCAGACGGCGATGCCCGGTCAGGTGACCATCGGTACTGACCCCGGCATGGGGATGGCTCCCGGCATTCCCGGTGCAGCCGTGCCCATGAACTATTCCGTGCGTATCACGAACAGCACCCCGGGCAAGATTTTTGTGGAAGCCCAGGATGCCGCCGGTGCCATTTATCCCTGCGGGTTCATGGATGGTGGCCGCAGCGCCACTACTCCGCTGGAGCAGGCCGACCCCATCGTGGGACCCATCACGATTGTGGTGCGTGACCCGGATAAGGAAGGCGCCCCGGAGATTCGCCGTTTCAAGGTGAATCCCCCCGCTTACTATGCCGGCAAGACCGTGGGTATCAGCATTATCCCCGGTGGTAAGTACCACGCCAGCGTGGATGGCAACGTGTACGCCAGTGGCGAGGCCGTGACCCCGCCGCCGACCGTGGTGCCCCAGATGACCACCGTGACCCCCATGCCTGCCGTCGGCGGCGTGATGAGTTACTCCGTGAAGATTACGAACACCACCCCGGGCCGCATTCTGGTGGAAGCCCGCGATGCTGCCGGTGTGGAGTTCCCCTGCGGTGAAATGGCCGGTGGTGCCAGCGCCGTGACCCCGCGCGAACAGGCCGCCCCCATCAAGGGCCCGATTACCATCATCGTGCGCGACCCGGATAAGGAAGGCCAGCCGGAAATCCGCCGTTACAAGGTGAACCCGCCCGCCAACTATGCCGGCAAGACCCTCGGCATCAGCATCGTGCCCGGTGGTCAGTACCACGCCGATATCGATGGCCAGGTGTACTACACCTACACCCCGCCCGAGGCTCCGCCCACCACTAACCCGCAGCCCCAGCCGGTTGCCCCCGCAGTCCCCGCAGCCCCTGCGGCCCCGGCAGCTCCCGCTGCTGCTCCGGCTCCTGCTGCCACACCGGCTGGTGTGTAAGCGAGGTCAATAGAAAAATCACACAAGGAACCGCTTTCCTCCCGGAAAGCGGTTTCCTGTTTCTGATGCATCTTGCGCGGAAGCGGAGGCGGGGCTATACCATAGGCATGTGCAAACCATTTCGCGACTACCTGACCCTCACCCGCGAATACACGCGGGAAATCATCACCTTCGGCGGCTTTGCTCTGGTATGCTTCGTGTATGGCGATTTTCGCCAGCTCGCCCGCGACCAGGCCACCACCGCCGCGCAGACCGTGGAAATCCTGCGTGCGATGGATATCCGCCTCTCTGCCATTGAACACCTGGCCACCCCTGCTGCTAAATGAAAACCACAGTCCGCCGCATTCAGCAGCACCTCGGCCTCGCGCAGGATGGCATCATCGGCCCCGTCACCCTGCGGGCCATCTGCTCCGCCCTGGGTATCAGAGAAGTGCCCACCTGGCCCACCCAGGCCGAAGTGCGCCGCGGCACCAGCATCTTCGGCTCTCCCGGCAGGGAAGAGCAGCTCGTAAACATCATTCCCGCCTACCAGCTGTATTTCGAGGGGACGCCCGTGCGCAGTATCCGCGTACACCGCCTCATTGCCCCGCACGTGAAGGCCGCACTGGAAGAAGTGCTGCAGCATTATGGCCCGGACGAAATACACCGCCTGGGCCTTGACCAGTACGGCGGCAGCTATAATTTCCGCCCCACTGCCACAGGCAGGAGCCTCTCCATGCATGCCTGGGGCATTGCGCTCGACTTTGCCCCGGCCACCAATGCCTACGCCCTCAAGTCGCCCCGAGCCACCCTCTCCCATCCTGAGTGCGAAGCCTGGTGGCGCATCTGGGAAGCGCACGGTGCCACCTCCCTGGGCCGTGAGCGCAATTACGACTGGATGCACCTGCAGTTTGCCGGGCTATAGGGCTCCTGCCATTCCCGCTGCCACTCCGACCACATTCAATTGACAATTGACGAGCGACTATTGACAATGGGGAACTTCTAATAACCCGAAACTAATCAACAAATTGATGTTTGTCGTTCCGACAAAATTACGAATTACGAGTTACGAATTACGAA
>CALFTQ010000111.1 GCA_937916135.1 uncultured Verrucomicrobiales bacterium | reverse complement strand
CATAAATGGCACGTACGGTGGTGTGAGAGGGGGACGAAAGTCCCCCTACTCAATTTTGGGGTGAATTCAGAAAATCCGACATCCGGAATTTTAACGATATCCTGACCTGTGGTCAGGTCGTATGTCGGGGCACGGGACTTTAGTCCCGTTTCCCAATTGGTGGCGGGTGCGGAATTGGGAACGATATCCGGCTGCGCCGGACGATATCCTGCCGAAGGCAGGACGATATTCAGGCCTGGCGGCCTGAACGATATTTGCGAGCCGGGGCTCGCAAACGGGGAGCTTATTCAATTGTTCCACAATTGGATAAGCTCCTGGGGAAGGGTGGTGAGGAAGCGGGAGGGCGGGGAGTACTGGGCGTCGTAGCTGCGGCCGTTGTAGCGGGGGAAGGAGAGGTAGAGCTGGTCCTGCGCGCGGGTGACGGCTACGTAGAAGAGGCGGGTTTCTTCTTCGATTTCGGCGGTGGAGCCGCTTTCGATGACGCGGCGGTGGGGGAACTGCCCTTCGCCCAGGAAGATGATGAAGACGATTTTCCATTCCAGGCCTTTGGCCTGGTGGATGGTGGAGAGGGTGACGGTATCGGCATCGGGTTCGGTGGCGGTGTCGACCTCGCTGAGCAGGGCGATGGAGGCGAGGAAGTCATCCAGGTTTTCTTCGGAGCCCAGGTTGCGGGTGATCTGGGCGAGGTCTTCGGCGCGTTCGTCGAAGTTATCGTAGGCGTGGGTGAAGTAGGGGTTGAGGTAGGAGATGACGCTGCGCACGAGCTCGGCGGGCAGGGGGGGGTGGTTCCCCGCCGGGTGCAGGGAGTCCATGAGGGCGAGGAAGCCGCTCCAGTGCGGGCGCACGGCGGGGGCTACCTTGACTGCGGGTTCGGCAAAGATGCTGCTGTGCGGGGCGGTGAGGGCGACCTGGCCGGGGTTGGCGGCGTCCCAGGCTTCGTAGGCGGCGAGCCACTGGGCCCAGATGCGGGAGGCGGTGGCCTCACCCACGCGGGGGAAGGTGCCGACGATGCGGCGGAAGGCGATTTCATCCCGCGGGTTGCAGAGGAGGCGGAGGAAGGCGATGACATCCTTCACATGGGCCTGCTCGAAGAAGCGCAGGCCGCTGGTGATGCGGAAGGGGATGTGGGCTCGGGTGAGTTCCATCTGCACGTCCATGCTGTGGAAGTGGGCGCGGTAGAGCACGGCGATATCGCTGCCGGGGATGCCGGAGCCCATGAGGTCATCGATGCGGCGGGCGACCCAGGCGGCCTCGGTGCGGTTATCGGGGGCGGGGATGACGACGGGTTTGAAGCTGCTGCCGCTGCGGGCGGCTTGCAGGTCCTTGGGGATCTGGTTTTCGTTTTGCGCGATGGCGGCGTTGGAGAGCTCGAGAATGGGGGGGAGGCTGCGGTAGTTGGTGGTGATGCGGTAGATGGCGGCCTGGGGGTAGGTATCGCGGAAGCGGAGGATGTGCGCCACATCGGCCCCACGCCAGGAGTAGATGCTCTGGGCATCATCCCCCACGGCCATGAGGTTGCTGGCGGGGCCGCCGGCCAGGAGCTGCACGATGCGGTCCTGCGGGGTGTTGGTGTCCTGGTACTCATCGACCAGCACATGGCGGAAGCGCTCCTGCAGGTCGGCGCGGATGTCGGCGTGCTCCTCCAGCAGGCGCAGGAGGTTGGTGAGCAGGTCATCGAAATCCATGACGTTGAGGGCGAGCTTGCGGGCGGCGTATTCGGTGAAGATTTTGCCGATGGTGTCCTCGTGCTGTTCGAGGCTGGGGTAATCGGTGCTGAGGACGCGGTGCCAGTCGGTGGCGGTATTCACGGCGAGGCTGTGCAGGGAGAGCAGGAGCTCCGGCTTGGGGAAGCGGTCTGCCTTGGTCATTTTGCCGGCAAACTGCTTGACCAGGTTTTTCATGAGGGCGCGCTGGTCGTCCGAATCGAAGATGGTGAAGCCGGGCTGGTAGCCCAGGCGGGTGGCGTGGCGGCGCAGCAGGCGGTTTGCCACGGAGTGGAAGGTGCCGCTCCAGAGCTGGCCGGCATCTGCCCCGGTGAGGGCGGTGACGCGCTCGAGCATTTCGCGGGCGGCCTTGTTGGTGAAGGTGAGCAGCAGAATGCGCCAGGGGGCCACGCCGTGCTCCAGCAGCCAGGCCACGCGGTAGGTGAGGGTGCGGGTCTTGCCGCTGCCAGCGCCGGCGATGACGAGCGCCTGCGCGGCGGTGGTGGTGACGGCGGCGTATTGCTCCGGGTTCAGTTCTGCGGCGTAGTCGTGCACGGTGTTAAGTGAAGGGGGGGTGATGAAAAAAATCCGCCCCTTCGCGGGGAAGGAAGGGGCGGATGGGAAATGGGCACAGCGGTGGGGTTAATTCTCGAAGTCGAGGTAGATTTCGGCGCGGCGGTTCTCACCGCGGATGTAGTCAATCTGCTCGGTGGTGTCCTCGGTGGTGTAGAAGCGGCGGGGCTGGGTCTTGCCCATGCCTTCGGTGGAGATTTGCTTCTCTTCCACGCCGAAGGAGACGAGGGCATCCTTCACGGCGTTGGCGCGGCGGATGGAGAGCTCCAGGTTGTATTTTTCGGAGCCCACGTCATCGGTGTGGCCGCTGATCTGCAGCACGCCCTTGCTGGCTTTGAGCAGCTCAGCCACAATCTGCAGCTGGCGCATGGAGCGCGGGGTGAGCACCGATTCGTTGAAACCGAAGAAGAGGGCCAGGGAGTCGCCGCCCTTCGGGTTTTTCACGATGGGGAAGTAGTGGCCGCCTTCCTCGGTGGCGATGCTTTCGTAGCTGCTCAGCAGGGCATCGAGCGCGACGGCTTTGATGCGCCAGTCGGCCTCACCGGTGCGGGTGAGCTCCATGCCCACGTTGGCGGGGCGGGTGGAGATGGGGGAGAGCACATAGACGAGGTAGCCGGCGTTGTTTTCGGTGGTGAAGGTGTTGCGGATGGGGGCCTGCTCGCGGAGCTTGAATTCGCCTTCCTCGAAAATCATGCAGAGGCCGGCCACGGTGGCATCCGATACCTCGGCGCCGGTCACCATGGTGCGGGCCACGGTCATATCGCCGCGGCGCACGGCTTCCACAAAGCCCTCAGCCACGGTGATGGAGTCGGCACCAGGTTCGAGCCTGGTCTTATCGGAGGAGGAAACCTTGGCGGATTCGATGAAAGTCTTGCCGTCCTTCTGCGTCACGACATCGATGAGGAGGTCCTGGCCGCCGGCTTCGGCCACCAGGCGGTAGCGGGTCACGCGGTCGCCATTGGGGCGGCGGCTGTTGCCCACTTCCTCCACGGCTTTCACCTTGTTGCGGGTGCCCCAGGCGGCGAGCTGCTCGGCTGCGGCCTGGGTGATTTCACCTTTCTCCAGCAGGTTTTTGAGGGCGGCGGCGGGGTCCTTGGTGGTGAGCACCGCAGCGGCGGTGAGGGCGGATTTGTGCTCCGCGTTGCGGGGCTGCACCGGCAGCACGATTTCCTCCGCTTCGGGTTCGGAGGCGGGTTCGGGCTGAGGCTCAGGCTCCGGCGCAGGAGCAGGCTCGGGAGCAGGTGCGGGCTCCGGTTCCGGGGTGGCTACCGGTTCGGGCTGCGGCGCGGGCTCGGGAGCGGGGGCCGGGGCGGGCTGGGGTTCGCCCTTGGGCTCATCGGTGGGGGTGGGGGCAGGCACGGGCTCCGGCGTGGCAGCGGGGGCGGTGGCTGCCGCCTGCGCGGCGGCCTCATCGGCCTGGATATTGGCCCGGTGCTTCAGCAGCATGAATACGCCGGCGCACACACCGAGTGTGGCCAGGAATGCGCAGAGGAAAAGAAGGATGTTGCGTTTCATATCGAAAAAAGGGGGAGGTGAATCAGAGGAATTGTGTGGGGTTGACGGGAACGGTGCCCGTGGGCAGCCTGGCGCCCGGGGCAGCGGATTGCTGCATGCCGGCTTCGCGGGCGCGCAGGCGGCGCACGATGGCATAGGAATCCGGCACGGCGGGTGCCGGATAATCGGCAATGAGTTTCTGCGGATTCAGGCGGTTCATGGTGCCGCCGGGAGAGTAGGCGCGCTGGCCGGCCTCGGTGCAGGGGGATTCGATGGCTTCGAAATGCAGGTGGGCCAGGTAGTTGCCATGGGCTGTGCCTACGGTGCCGATGGGCTCGCCGCGCCCGACGAATCGACCCACGTTGACGATGCTTTTATCAAGATGGGCGTAGAGGGTCTGGATGATGCGGCCATCCCCGGGCAGGCGGTGGGCCAGCACCACGACTTTGCCCCACTCGGGCGAGGGTTCACCGCAGTAGACCACCAGGCCGCGGGCGGCGGCGTTCACGGGCATGCCCAGGTCAGTGTTCTCGCCGCCTATGCCGTTGATATCGCACCCGGTGTGGTGGCCGCCGCGTTTCTCATTGGGCGTGCCGAAGGGCTGGGCATCGTACACAAAGCCGCCGGCTGCTGTGCCGCAGGGGGATTGGAAACCATCCACCACAGGCGCGAGGGCCAGCTGGTGCGGGGTGAGCAGCACCAGCCCCGGCTGCAGGGCCTCCGGCAGGGTGGCGGGCGGAATATCCTGCCCGTATATGCCGGCCGAGGCGGGCGAGGCGGGCGTGTCATCCACCTCAGTGTTCAGGTACGCAATGCACCCTACGCCTATGGCCCCTATGCCGAGGAGCCCTGGCGTAATCCAACGCAGGGGGGTGAAAATGCGCTTTCCTGACATGCTGGCATTGATTATACTGTCAATCCCACCATCTGACAAGCCTAAAGAGCGAATAGCGAAGAGGGAATTGTGAAGAAGTGGTGACATACGGCCGGGCAATGACATAAAACTCCCCCGCGCGGCCGGCTGACCACGCGGGGGAATATTAAAAACGATTTACTCTTAATTATTCGCTGTTCACATCATCGCCTTGGCGTGGTCGATGATGTTCTGCACGTTCATGCCGAGTTCGCTGAGCACGACATCGCCCGGGGCAGAGAAGCCGTAGGAATCGATGCCGATGATGCAGCCCTGCGGGCCGACGTAGCGGTACCAGAGGTCGGTCTTGCCGGCCTCGATGGCGAGGCGGCGGGTGCAGGCGGCGGGCAGGATGCTCTCCTGGTAGGCGGCGTCCTGCTGGTTGAAGCGGAACATGGAGGGCATGGAGACCACGCGCACATCCGGGCCCAGCTCCCTGGCGGCCTGCAGAGCGAGGATGAGCTCGGAGCCGGAGGAGATGATGATGGTGCCGGGCTGCTCGGTCTGCTCCTTGAGGGCGATGTAGGCGCCCTTCATGGTGCCCATGCGGCGGGTCTCGGCGGAGATATCGATGACGCTGGTGAGGCTGGGGATGTTCTGGCGGGTGAAGATGAGGGCGGTGGGGCCGTTCTTGCGCTCCATGGCGCACATCCAGGCACCGGCTGCTTCTTCTTCATCGGCCGGGCGCACGACATCCAGATTGGGGATGACGCGCAGGCCGGTCACGGTTTCCACAGGCTGGTGGGTGGGGCCGTCTTCGCCCACGGCCACGGAATCGTGGGTGAGCACATAGGTGACGGGCAGGTGGGAGAGCGCGGCCACGCGGATGCTGGCGCGCATGTAGTCCACGAACACGCAGAAGGTGCCGGCGGAGACGCGGAAGAGGCCATCGTATGCCATGCCGTTGCAGATGGCGGCCATGGCGTGCTCACGGATACCGAACCAGAAGTTGCGGCCGGTGTAGTCCGTGGCGGAGAAGTCGCCGGCGCCCTTCAGGTAGTTCTTGTTGGAGGAGAAGAGGTCGGCGCTGGTGGAGAGCAGGCCGGTGCAGGCGGTGCCGATGGCGTTCTGCGCCACTGCGCCGGAGGAGCGGGTGGCTTCCTTGGCGCCGGGGGCCCAGGTGGGGATGAGGGCGCTGCAGGCATCCGCACTCAGGCCGTTGGCGGCCAGGTCGATACCGGCGGCAAGCTCGGCTGCCTTTTCGGGGTTGGCGGCGCTCCAGGCATCGAAGATGCTCTTCCACTCAGCATAAGCGGCTTCGCGCTGGGTCTTGAGCTCGGCCATGTAGGCGCGCACATCGTCGGAAACGTAGTACTGCTGGTCGGTGGGCAGGCCCCAGTTGGCGTGGGCTTCGGCCCAGAGCTTGGCGCCGCCTTCGCCGTGGCCCTTGGTGGTGCCTTCGAAACCGGGCACGCCCTTGGCGATGATGGTCTTGGCGATGATGAGTTTCGGGCGGCCGTTCTTCTCCAGGCGGCAGACGCGGAGGGTCTTTTCGACTTCCTCCATGTTGTGGCCGTCGATGGTGAAGGCATCCCAGCCCTGGGCTGTGAAGCAGGCGGCGATGTCGTCAATCTGCGTGGTTTCGATGGGGGCGTCGAGCGTGATGCCGTTGGCATCGTAGATGAGGATGAGGTTATCCAGCTTGAGGGTACCGGCAATGGCGGCGGCTTCGCGGGAGATACCTTCTTCGATGCAGCCGTCGCCGGCAAGGCAGTAGACGTTGTTGTTGAAAATCTCGTGCTCGGGGGTGTTGAAGCGGGCGGCGGCGTGCTTGCCGGAGATAGCGAAACCCACGGCGTTGGCAATGCCCTGGCCGAGCGGGCCGGTGGTGCACTCCACACCGGGGCAGCAGCCGAATTCCGGGTGGCCGGGGGTGTTGGAGCCCTTGGCACGGAAAGCCTTGAGGTCATCCATGCTCACGGCGTAGCCGCTGAGGTGCAGCCAGCTGTAGAGGAACATGGAGCCGTGGCCACCGGAGAGCACAAAGCGGTCGCGGTTGAGCCAGCGGGGTTCTGCAGGGTTCACATTGAGCAGTTCGCCATAGAGAATGGCGCCGATTTCTGCGCAGCCCAGGGGCAGTCCCATGTGGCCGGAGGCTTTGTCGAAAATGGCATCGATGGCAAGACCTCTGGCCTGATTGGCAGCCTTTTGAAGGATTTCCGTATTCATGCGAATTCGAGTATAACAGATACCGCATCATTGTAAAGCAAAATGCGGCCTGCCATGTGCAAAATCACACGCGAGTCTCAAAGATTTTGTAAGTCATTAGAAATATCAGCAACATTTTGGAAGAAGCCCCTATCTGCTCGACAAATTAGAATTTGGCGGGATGTACAAAGGACAAATTACAAAGGACAATTTAGGAGTTCCGCTCGCCTTAGGCTCGCCATTTTAAACGGCTGCGGCGGAGCCGCAGGGAACTCAAATTGTACTTTGTCCCTTGTACATTGTACTTTCAAATATCAATTTATCGCGCTTTGTACTCAACCATTGGGGCACATGTGGCGCAAAATCAGCATGGCAGGGTGCGTGTGCAGTGGAAATTACTGGTCGATTTTGATTTTGAGCATCCTGCAGGTGCCGATGAAGCATTCCCGATAATCGAGTTTTCCATTGGGCAGGGTGGGGATGAACTTGACGGGCAGGATGTAACGGGGGGCCCAGTTGCGGGGCAGGTGCAGTTTGGACACACCCTCCCGCAGGGTGGAGTAATCTGCGGCGGTAACCTCTTTGATCAGGGTGGAGAGGAGCACCAGTTCCTCCCCCCCGGAGCGTCCGGGCACGCTTACGATGGCAATCTTGCGCCCGGTTTCGTCCTCAGGAATGTTGAAGATTTTCTTCAGGTACTCCTCCAGCAGTACGTGCGGAATCATCTCACTGCCTATCTGGGTGAAACGCACTTTGCGTCCCAAGATGGTGAGCAGACCCTCTGCTGACATGAAGCCGACATCTCCGGTGCAGAACCAGTTGCCGTGCATGCGCGGCGTGTCTTCATTGCTGAGCCCCAGATATTTCCGTGTGACAGCAGGGCCCCTGAGCCATATGAGCCCCGGGTTGGATGGGGTGGGTGAGGCTTCTGGTGTGTAAAGCCCGGTGATGCGAACGGCCACACCGGGCAGAGGCGCGCCGATGCAGCCCTTACGGGCGGTGGGGAGGGTGGGGCCAGAGTCTGTATCGGGGTGGGGCATGGCAGCCGCAGCAAAGGGGAGTACTTCTGCCGCGCCGTAGCACTCCAGCATGTGGAGCCCGAAGCGCTGCTGCGCTTCCTCAGCCAGACTACCGGGCATTTTAGCACCGGAGCACAGGCAATACCGGAGTGAGTGGAAGGCGCCTGTATCCGTGGCTGCTTTGAGCATGGCGCGCATGCCGTCCGGGGTGTTGATGACCAGGGATGCTGCATGCTGCTGCACCAGGGTGCAGATCCTTTTGCCGGCTTTGGGGATAGAGTATGTCACCATGTCGAACCCGCCCAGTATGGGCAGCAGTATACCACCGATGAGGCCAGCCGGGGTGTACGCCGGCATGATGGACAGCAGGATATCATGCCTGGGGGAGAGCTGCAGGCGGCTGCGCAGGCTGATGGCGGCGGCCAGAAGCATGCGCTGAGTGAAAGGAACCCCCAGCGGCTGGGCCTCTGTGCCGCCTGTGAAGGTGACCGCGGCTTCGGTTTCGCCCTCAGTGGGGGAAAGCCTGGCGTGCTGCATGAATTGCTGCGTGGTCCACAGTTTGGAAAGGGTGCTCCAGGCTTTCAGTTTCCATGGGCCTTTTTCCTCGAGTTCCTGGTTCAGGTAGATGAGGTCGCGGCTGGGGGGCCAGGCGAATTGCCGCTGCATATTGGTGAAGCGGGAATCGGTGATGAAGCGGGTAAGACCGGCTTGTTTCACCATTTGGCTGAACTGCTGCGGGGTGGAGGTGTAGTTGATGTTGACGGCTGTGATGCCGGTCAGAATGCAGGCCAGATTGGCAATGGTGCTCAGTTTGCCCGGGGGCAGAATGATACCCATGCGTGGGGTGTTGGGGTGCTTCTCGAGCACGCCAGTGGTCAGGATGGCAGCAGCGAGGAGGTCGGAGTAACTCATGGTTGAGTCGTCTATGCCGTCCAGCAGCCTGCCGTCAGGATTGCGCATCAGGGCTTCTACCAGCAACTGGGAGAGGCTCCGGTTCTTCAGCATGGGATGCTCCTCCAGCTGGGTGGCCTGTGCGTTCATCCACACTGCCTGGATGCGGGTTCCCTGCTGGTTTCCGGCCCGCACTGCGGGGCAGAAGCTGATGTGCAGCTCGTCGTAGGGCTCCCTGGTGGTGATGGCGGCATCAAAAAAATGGTTATACATGCCGATGTATACCGGCATGGCATCTAACTGTGCACCATCGAATAGAGAAAGCAGCTGGCCGGGTATATCTGCCAGTGTGGCGGGTGCTTGCTGCGGGCGCCCGGGAAGCAGGACGACGTTTCGCCCCATTTCCATTTGCTGCCGGGCTTTGGCGACAATCTGCTCGCGCCCCTGCTGATTGATGGCGCATACAAAACCGGCAGATTGGTTCTGCCGCAGGTGGTTCATAATTGCCTCGCCCGGCATGAGGGAGCTCTCTACCATCCATGCAACGCGAGGTTTGCCGCCCAAGGCTTTCTCCAGTTCCTGCATGGTGGTCAAATCGACCCTGTTGGGCACCACCAGTATGGGGTGTGCCGGTATGTTGTCTGCACCATCTATGCGGATTTCACTCATGCTTCTCTACCTGTGGGGTGAGTCTAGCACAAACTCTGCAGCTAAGCGAGCCTGGAAAACGGGTAGTACACAAAAAGCAGTGGAATGCCCCGGCAAACACCTCTTTGCCGGGTCATTCGTACAAAAATCCCCTGCCCGGCGCGGCGGGCAGGGGATGGGAATGAGAAGGGAGGGTGCCCTGCAGATTTACTTGATGAGGCCGAGCTCCTGGCCGGCCTGTGCAAAGGCGGCGATGGCGCGGTCGAGCTGCTCGGTGGTGTGGGCAGCAGAAATCTGGGTGCGGATGCGGGCCTGTTCCTTGGGCACCACGGGGTAGAAGAAGCCCATGGCATACACGCCAAGCTCGAGCAGGCGGTTGCTCATCTGCTGGGAGAGGGCGGCATCGCCAATCATGACGGGCACGATGGCATGGCCGGCGCCGGCGAGGGTGAAACCGCACTGCTCCATACCCTTGCGGAAGTAAGCGGCATTGCTCTGCACGCGCTCCACCAGCTCGGTGGATTCCTCGAGCATGTCCAGCACCTTGATGGTGGTGGCGGCGATGGCGGGCATCACGCTGTTGGAGAAGAGGTAGGGGCGGGCCTTCTGGCGCAGCATGTCCACGATTTCCTTTTTGGCGGAAACATAGCCGCCGGAGGCACCACCCAGGGCCTTGCCGAAGGTGCCGGTGGTGATATCAATCTTGCCGAAGAGGCCGCAGTGCTCGTGCGTGCCGCGACCGCGCTTGCCCAGCACGCCCGTGGCGTGGGATTCGTCGAAGTGCACCAGCGCACCGTACTTCTCGGCAAGCTCATGAATCTTGTCCAGGCTGGCCACGATACCGTCCATGGAGAACACACCGTCCGTGGAGATGAGGATGGTGCGGGCACCGGCGGCCTTGGCTTCCTGCAGCTTGGCTTCCAGGTCGGCCATGTCGTTGTTGGCATAGCGGTAGCGGGCGGCCTTGCAGAGGCGCACGCCATCGATGATGGAAGCGTGGTTCAGGGAGTCGGAGATGATGGCGTCCTCCTTGCTCAGCAGGCCTTCGAACAGACCGCCGTTGGCATCGAAGCAGGAACCGAAGAGGATGGTGTCCTCGGTGCCGAGGAAGGCGCTGAGGCGCTCCTCAAGCTGCTGGTGCAGGGTCTGGGTGCCGCAGATGAAGCGCACAGAGGCCATGCCGTAGCCCCAGCGGTCGATGGCGTCCTTGGCGGCCTGCATCAGCACCGGGCTGTTGGCCAGGCCCAGGTAGTTGTTGGCGCACATGTTGATGACCTTGCTGCCATCCTTCAGACCCACTTCGGAGTACTGCTTGGTGTCGATATAGCGCTCCTGCTTGAACAGACCGGCGGCCTTCAGGGCCTCCAGGTCGCTCACCAGACGGTTCTTGAACTCGGGATTGTACATGAAACTTCGGGGGTGAAATTGAAAGTCGGGAGATTTTACTCCCCTTGGTATCTAAAGTCAATGCGTATTCCGGGCGTTTTGCGCCTTCAATAAAAATATTGCGTTTTTTTTGAACGATTGCTGCCGCTGCGGAGTCGTAACTGCATCAGCCCGAAAGACCCGGCTGCGGTGGAAGGAGAGAGCTGCCGCCGCCAATATGGGATGAGGCTGTGTTTCAATAAGGTAGTAAGTAAGAACCGCCCGCGTGCAGCTGTTCAGGCACATGCGGGCGGTTTCTTTGCTTCTCTGTGTGTCACTCTGTTCCGGAATAGGTGAAGAGATGCTCGAAAATGTAAGAAACAAGTGAAGAGATTGTTGATAACGTAAGAAATAAGTGAAGAAAATACTGCAAAACGTAAGACGTTTTATTAAAAATTAAGAAATTTCTTACATTATAGAGTTGAGTTATTGCAAAAAAATCCCCCGGAGACGGTGCTCCGGGGGAGGTTATAGTCGGAGAGGGTGTCTTTACTCGGCTGCGTTGATTTCCCTCAGGGGCTCGTTGTGCCCGGGGAGGGAGGCTGTTGTGATAAAACGCTGGTTGCGACTTCTCGGTTTTTCGGGAATGGTCATGCGGATGACTCCGGACTGCACAAGTGGGTCAAGATATCGGCGCAGGGCGTAGTGGCCGGATTCAATGTTCAGATGGTCAATGATTTCAGCTCGTGAACGTGGAGCGCGGCAGAAGTTTATTAATTTTTGTTCGATGCTGGACGCTGTGAGCATGGTGTTCGTGGTAACCAATGGCGTGTGGTACAGAATAACCTTGAATTCATTGGTTGTGTTTTTAAATACAGGTGCGGGTAAGGAATGTTCGGCCATCGTGAGCCGGATGGTCGGAATGCCGGAATAACGATTTTCAGTTTTACCAAGCGTTTCCAAGGCTGTCACTAACACTGGGTTGCGTGTATCTGGTTGCGTATGGCCCAGCTGATCCACCGTAAGCCTGCCGTATAGACCGCCAGGGTTAATGATTTCCAACCTGTCCTCGTACATATCAAGCTGGATGGGGCGGGTTTCTGTGTGAATGCTGTAATCACGGTGAACCAGGGCGTTTAGTATAGCTTCACGTACGGCTTCCATAGGGTATTGAGGTTCGTTGATGCGTTTACCTGTCCGGGGGCTGATTCTGGTGGTCTGGCGCATGTTGTTGCGTACAAAATCGAGAGCTTTTTCCAACATTTCCGGAATGGTTCCCTCGATGCGCTTGGTATCAGTGAATCGGTTGCCGGAGGCATCGACATCGCCTTTTGTTCTGCCGGGTATGCAGGTGGCTGAGATATTGAGCCGGGAGAAAAATGCTTGCGGGTATAAACCGAACAACAATACAGCTGCCATGGTTACCTGCCCATTGCGCACAATGCCGTTGAGTTCATATTGCTGCTCTTCAGAAGTTCTTGTCAGGTTCGGGCGTTCCCGGCGCATCAGTGCCAGGTAGATGTCCAGAGCATCCTTATCCAGAGCATTCCGGGTAACTCCTTCGGCTGGGCGTATGTCATCCCGAATCTTTTTTCGGAAGGCCTCATAGCTGTATATTTCATACTCCGTCATGTGAAGGTCCGCATCGCCTACGCGGATGTATGAGCCTTTGAGCCGCCCCATGCCGGAGCGGAAACAGGGGCGTTCTGAAATGTCCAGGGGTGGGATTTCGGCGGAAACGAACACCTTGCCGTCTTCATCGTGTACTGTAAAGACAGGGCGCACGGTGGGTGTCATTTGCTCGCAATATTCCATTACCTTTTTCTGAAGTTCCTGGGCATTGTATACACCTACTTTCGCAAAATTGGCTTTTTCATCCAGCCCGAACACCATGACTCCCCCGTTATCTTGGTTAGAGAAGGCTGATATTGTATCATAGAGTTTTTCCGGGCAGCCGTGGCGGGCGGCTTTTACTTCAGTGGTCTGCCACTCGCACCCACGTCTCTGAATTGTCTCAATTAACTCCTGAAGTTCTTCTTCAATCATAGCGGTGTTGTTTAGTTTCTCGCATTTTATAAGATAAATTGCAAAAAGTAAAGAAAAAACACGAAAAAAATTACATTATTATCAATAACGTAAGAAATAAGTGAAGAAAATACTGCAAAACGTAAGGTGTTTTATTAAAAATTAAGAAATTTCTTACATTATAGAGTTGAGTTATTGCAAAAAAATCCCCCCGGAGGCGGGACTCCGGGGGAGGTTATAGTCGGAGAGGGGGGGGCTTTACTCGGCTGCGTTGATTTCCTTGAGGGCCTCGTTGATGCTGCCCATGTATTCCACGATCTGCTTGTTCACGTTGTTCTCGTGCAGCTCGCAGGCCATGCGGATGGCGTTCAGGATGGCCACGCCGGTGGCGGAGCCGTGGGCGATGATGGAAAGGCCGTTCACGCCGATGAGGGGGCTGCCGCCCACGGCATCGGCGCTCATGCGCTTGCGCAGGGTCTTGAACACGCTGCTCATGCCGATGGCGCCAATCATGGCGAGCACGCTGCTCTTGATGGCGGCTTTCATGGTGTGGGAGAAGAACTTGGCGGTGCTTTCCACGCATTTGAGCAGGATGTTGCCGGTGAAACCATCGGTCACGGCCACGTCCAGCCCGTGCTCAAAGAGGTCGTGGCCTTCGGTGTTGCCCACGAATTCGAAGGGAAGCAGGCCTTTTTCGTTCAGTGCTTTGAGCAGGGCGTATGTCTGCAGCGAGGTCTCGCTGCCTTTGCAGTCCTCGGTGCCGTTGCTCATCACGCCCACCTTGGGGTTCGGGCGGTTGTACACATAGCGGGACATGAGGGCGGCCATCACGGCGTAGCCCACCATGTGGCTGGGCTTGGCGTCCGGGTTGGCGCCGGTGTCGCTCACCAGCACGTTGCCGTGCGCGGCGGGCAGGGGGGAGATGATGCCGGCGCGCTCCACGCCGGGCAGCAGGCGCAGTTTGATGGTGCTGGCGGCCACGGCGGCACCCGTGTTGCCGGCAGAGAGCACGGCATCGGCCACGCCGCTCTTCACCAGGTCCACGGCAATGCTCATGGAGGACTTCTTCTTCTGCCGCACGGCCATGATGCCGCTTTCCTCCATGGTGACTACTTCCGGCGCGTGGACGAACTCAATCTTGGGGTGGTTGGCAATGCCGGCGGCTTCGCAGGCGGCCTTCACGGTGTCGCCATCGCCCACCATATAAATTTTTTCCAGAGTCGGAATTTTTTCCAGTGCCAGTTTGGCACCATCTACATTGATTTGCGGCGCGTTATCGCCGCCCATGGCATCGAGTGCAAGCTTCATGAATGGGGAAAATGGTTGGTTGTAAAGTACCTTGACTCTACTCTAGCAGATAATGTTGCATTGTCAACACAAAAACAGCCCATACTGTTGCAGTATGGGCCATTGCTTGAAAAAAAGAGTTGCCTGGTTGAGCGTCAGCGGGATTAGTCCACGAGCTTCACAACCACCTCAGCACCGCTCTGGGTCTTGTAGGTGCCGCACTGGGGGCATGCGGTGTGACCGGGGACGGCTGCGCCACACTTCGGGCACTTGCCGAGCTTGGGAGCCTTCCAGGCCTGGGCGGCCAGGCGGGAGCGCTGCTTCATCTTGGACGTTCTGCGTTTCGGAGCTGCCATAGTTCTATATCTGGTTTAAGGAGTTCTGTGATACATTGAGTGGAGCTTCGGCGCTTATTCCTTGGGAAACTGATCCAGTGCATCCCAGACGCTTTCGCCACTCGGGGTGGCAGAGTCTACACCCGATTGGGGGTCTTTGTCCAGTCTAAAATCACCAAAAGTGTCATTTATTTCACATTCAAGCCCTGAAATCTCACATTTCGGGTAGCTGGGCAGGGCCAGAACGACCTCTTCGCGCAAATCTTCGGTGATATCGAGCTGCAATTTTCCCTTCACATCGTAGGAGTAGGTGAGCTCATCCAGCTCCACGGTGTAGGGGAAGAGGGCCAGGCAGCGGTCGCAGCGCAGCTCGAAGGGGGCGGTGATGCTACCGCGCACCATGAGCTCGGTTTCGAAAAGCTGCACTTCCAGCTCATAGCTCAGCGGGCCGGTGCTGCGCAGCGCAGCGCTGTCGATACCGAACACGGCGGCATCCAGCTCGCCGCTCAGGTAGCGGCCTTCCTCGGGGAATTCCTCCAGGGGTATGATGAGTTGTGTCTGCATGGGTGTTACCATACCTGCTGCGGGGGTATCTTGCAAGCCTTATTTTTATTCAATCACACTCCAGAGGCGGCCGTTGCGGGCGCGGATGAGGCGGATATCCAGGTCGAAGGCGGCGCGGAGATTCTGCTCGGTGAGCACTTCGTCGCGCGAGCCGTAGGCCTGGATTTCGCCCTGGCGGAGAATCATGCCGCGGGTGAATTCGGGCAGGATGTCCTCGATGCGCTGGGTGATGAAGATGATGGTGAGCTCCGGGTGGGTGTGGGCCAGTTCTGCGATGGTGCCGAGCAGGAACTCGCGCCCGGCGATGTCGAGGTATACGCTGGGTTCATCCAGAATCATGAGCTCGGGGTTGGTCATGAGGGCGCGGGCAATGAGCACTTTCACCTGCTCGCCGCTGCTCATGGTGGCCACGGTGCGCTCCATGAGGTGCTCTGCCCGCAGGCTGCGCATGAGCCCGGCTGCGCGTTCTTCTTCTGCCGGGGTGGGGTCGCGGTAGAGGCCGATGGTGGCATCCGGGCCGCTCAGCACCATTTCGCGGCCGGTCCATTCGCGGTCGCCCAGCCACTGGTGCATGAGCGGGCTCACCCAGGCAATGCGCTTGCGGAGCTCCTGCAGGTTCACGGTGCCGAAGCGGTGCCCCAGCACCTCCACCGTGGCGCCGAAAAGCGGCCAGGCATAGCCCATGAGCATGCGTACCAGGGTGGTTTTGCCGGCGCCGTTTGCACCCAGGATGAAGCAGCGCTCTCCCTTCTGCACCTGCCAGTTGATGCCGTGCAGGATTTCGCGGCCGGAGAGGTAGACGGTGGCTTTTTCGACGTTGATGACGTGGTTCATGGCGGTGGTGTGGGGGGGAGCTTAAAAAAGATTCGGCGGGTTGGGGCAACCCGCCGAATCGTGAGATTGAAGTGTGATTAGTTGCGTTCGAAGAGGGAGCGGATCTTGCTGCCCACGATTTCGACGGGGTGCTCGGCCAGAGCAGCGCGCTTGGCCAGCAGGTTGGGGGCGCCGGCAGCGGCCTCGGCCAGCCACACGCGGGCGAACTCGCCGCTTTCAATGCGCTTGAGGCTTTCCTTCATCTTTTCCTTCACCTCCGGGCCCAGAATCTGCGGGCCGTTGTAGTACTCACCGAACTCAGCGGTGTTGGAGATGACGCCGTTCATGGCCTGGATGCCCTTGTTGTAGATGATGTCCACGATGAGCTTGGCCTCGTGTACGCATTCGAAGTAAGCCATCTCGGCGGGGTAGCCGGCCTCGATGAGGGTCTCGAAACCGTACTTCATGAGGTCCACCAGACCACCGCAGAGCACGTTCTGCTCACCGAAGAGGTCTTCGTAGGTCTCCTGCTGCATGGTGCATTCCAGCACGCCGCCGCGGGTCAGGCCCTCTGCCTTGGCCATGGCCAGGGCGGTCTGCTGGGCGTTGCCGGAGGGGTTCTGCCACACGGCGATGAGGCCGGGGCAGCCGAAGCCTTCCTCGAACACGCGGCGCACCTCGGTGCCCGGGCCCTTCGGAGCCACCATGATCACGTCCACGTCAGCCGGCGGCACGATGGTCTTGAACACGTAGGCAAAACCGTGGGAGCAGCACAGGGTCTTGCCGGCAGCCAGGTTGGGCTTGATCTGCGTCTCGTATACCTCGCCGTGGTGCTCATCGGGCAGGAGGATGTGGATGATGTCGGCCTTGGCGGCGGCCTCAGCCACAGGCATAACTTCAAAACCGTCCTGGGCGGCTGCGTCCCAGCTCTTGCCGGGGCGGATACCAATGATTACGTGCACACCGCTGTCGCGCATGCAGAGAGCCTGGGCGCGGCCCTGCGCACCGTAGCCGATCACAGCCACTGTCTTGCCATTGAGGACGCTCACATCGGCGTCCTTGTCGTGGAGAATGTTCATCGTTCTATCTTGGGTTGATTATGCAGGCATTCAGTGCCTGAAAGTCAGGTCTGGATTGTAGCAGCGGGAGCCCGCATTGCAAGCTAAATTTGTGTATTCAAGCGGCATATGGGTTATTTTTCTTGCGGTGGCGGTGAAATATGGTAGAGTAAAGGGCGTTATGAAGCTTCGCATTTCTCCCCGGCGCGCTGCCGGTTTCACTCTGATTGAATTGATGGTGGTCATCGCCATCATGGTGACGCTGGCCAGTATCGCCGGCACGGCTATCTATTCCCATATGGGGGCTGGCGATGAGGCTAAGTGCCGCGCCCAGCTGGAGCAGCTCCACCAGCTCGGTATCAAGTACAGCCAGGATATCGCCCACCCGGCCCTGCTGCCCACCAGTGGCATGGATGATAACGAAGATACCGATACCGTGTGCGAGACGGATGGCTGGTGGATTTCCGTGGCCCCGGAGCTGGATGCCGTGGTGTTCCCCCGCCAGATGGGTGGCAAGATGAAGGTTTCCTCCATCTTCCACTGCCCGGCAGACCACCGTACTGATATCGGCTCTGACAGCACTTTCGCGGCGGATGAGAAGAGTGTTTCCTACGTCTCCTGGACAGATGCCACGGAGGACCCGGAGAACCCGAACTCCTGCATCCGCACCACGGCCAAGCAGCGTCTGGATGCTCTGCCCTGGCTTTCGGATGGTAACCCGGTGAAGGGGGAGAGCGTGACGGATGTGGACACCTTTAAGAAAATGGTGATGCCTGCTGCCGAGCGCCACGGTGGCAAGGTGATGGTGGTATACGCCAGTGGTATGGTGAAGGCTATCGAGGTGGAAGAGGATGCCAACGCTGAGAAGCTCTTCAAGAAGTTTGCCCCGGAGCTGGCCAGTAAAGCGGCCAAGGCTAAGAAGGGCAAGAAAGGCAAGAATGCCCGCCAGGCTGCCGATGATGAAGAGTGATATCCCTGCGCCGCTGCCCCTGGAGCCGGACTGCCTGCCGTACCTGCAGAAGCCGGTGGTTCTGGGGTTGAGCGGCGGTCGCGATTCTGTGGCCCTGTTGCACCTGCTGGTGCAGCAGGGTTGCTCTGTGCGTGCGCTGCATGTGCACCATGGTATCCGCGCCGCTGAGGCCGATGCCGATGCTGCCTTCTGCGCCCGCCTGTGCCATGAGCTGGAGGTGCCTTTCGAGCTGCAGCGGGTGGATGTGCCTACGCTTGCCACGGAGCAGGGTGTTTCGCTGGAAACCGCCGGGCGACATGCCCGCCGCTGGTTGCTGGCTGCTGCGGCCCGCCGCTGCAAAGGGGGGGTAGTGGCTCTGGCCCACCATGCAGATGACCAGGCGGAGACCGTGCTGTTCCGCCTGGCTCGTGGGGCGGCTGGCTTGCGCGGCATGCAGCCGGTGCACGAGGCCAGCGGTATCATCTGGGTGCGGCCCATGCTCAGCTGGCGGCGGTCGGAAATTACCGACTGGTTGCAGCAGATGGGGCAGGGCTGGCGCGATGATTCTACCAATGCCGTGGCAGATGTAGCCCGAAACGCGCTGCGCCTGGAGGCTCTGCCGGCGCTGAACAAAGCCCTGGGGCGCGATGTGACCCCCATCCTGGGCCGGAGTGCCCGCCTGCATGCTGAAACGATTGATGCGCTGGAGGCCGCCTTGCTTGCCCTGCCTTCGAAAGACCCGCAGGGGCGTCTTTATCTTCCCTTTGTCTGGCAGCAGCCGCTTGCTTTGCAGAAAGCCATTGTGCGCCGCTATCTGCAGGAGCACTCCGTGGCTGACATAAGCGAGGATATGGTGCTCGCCATTGTGGATATCCTCCCGGCAGAGTCGGCGACCTCGCGCGTGAATCTCCCCGGCGACCGCCAGGCCATACGCCGCGAAAGGCGCCTGGTTATCTCCCCCGCCTGAGCCCGCGTAAAAACTCATCTGCCCAGACCGTTTATCACAGAAAAGCACCGCAGGGAGCGGTGCTTTTCTGTGTCAGGAATGTTCTGCCTGTTTATTTGAGCAGCTCATCAATCAGGAACTCGCCGGTAATCATCCAGTAACGCATCGTGAGCCCCGCCAGGAAAGCTGTTGCCAGGATGGCGATAACATACAGTCTGCGCAGAATGATATGCAGGGTGCTGTCCTCTTCGGTGTAGATAGCTGTGGAGACAAGCGGGGAATTGCCGGCAGGCTGCTTTGCCTTCTTCTTCTTTTTCTTCCTGGGTTGTTCGGCTTGCTCTGTGGTGTCCGTAACGGCTGCCTCCGGTGCCTCCTGCGTTTCCGGCATTTCTGGTGCCTCCGGCATTTCCTGGCTGGCTTCGGCCTCATCATACATGAGCATGGCAGAGCCGATGTGGTAGACAGCGCGCGGGACCAGCACGGCAGCCTCCACCGGCTGACTTTCGGCCAGCAGCGTGGCTCCTTCTGTTGCTATGGCAATCACATAGCCTTCCTCCTGCAGGGAAATGGTGCAGTGCTGCGGCAGTAAATCCGCAATGTGCGGCAGGGAAATGGAGCATCCGGCATCCGTGCCGATGAGTAGCGCGGTG
>CALFTQ010000110.1 GCA_937916135.1 uncultured Verrucomicrobiales bacterium | reverse complement strand
CCAGACACTGCGCAGTATCAGCCCTGATAAGGTCAGCTCCATGCCCAGCACCACCAGAATAGGTAGCAGCCCCGAATATAAAGGGATGGCTGCATCCTGCATAGCCTGCACGCTCGCGCCTTGTTCACTCGGGCGTTCGGCGTTCTCATCAAACAGCCACTCCGTATTGTTGGTGTCTACGCTCTCGGTCATGCCTCCCACCAGGGTATCGGCTGAACCCATAATCGCCCCGGCATACGGTATCAGGTACAATGAGCTGTCACCGGCCATCTGCATCATGGTTCTGTAGCTGCTCTCAATGAATCCCGTGTTGTCCGATATCTCCACAGCGCGGTTCAGGGCTCCTCGTAGGATGGCTCGGGCGTTCTGCCTCTTCTGAGCCTCGGCTCGTCTGGCTTGTGTGTGCCTGTGGGCTTCCAGCTGTCTCTCTATGTCTTCGCTGGTCATCCAGTGTCCCTCTCGGCCAGGCGTGTTGTACATAGCCATCACGCCCATCTCCTTACCGTATACGTCCATGTGGTGTGCCCAGTTGTGCAGCTTGCGGCCTACTGCCACGGTGAACTCATCAGCCCCGGTCACGCGTCCGCTCTCTTTCACACGGTCAGCCCATCCCATCAGGGCACGGGCTACTAGCTGGGCGCTTTCTTCATCGGTTCCGATGGCATCAAACAGCTCATCTTCCAGGCTGTCCAGTCTCATGAGCATATCGCTCGCATCCGTCATTCCCTCCAGGGGCGCGATGTAGGTGCGCATGAACGTATGCACCTTTTCCACCTTTTGCAAGCGCTCACCGGTTATCAGGCGGGGCAGATTTGCGCGGTCTTCGGCGTCCAGGTTCTCCACACCGCTGATGTAGTCGGTCAGCTTCTCCCTGGTGCGCTCGCAGGATGCCATCAGGGCACGGTGCTGTTCCACCGCTTCACGCTGTTTTCCGCTGAATCGTTGCCACACATACCGTTCCTGTTCAGCTCGTGTCTGGAGTACCGGGCGGGCTGTATCTTCACCGTACAGCTCGTCAAGCTTCTTTATCATCAGCGGCAAGGCAAGTCCCTGTGAGGCACACAGCATCTCACCCAGGGCGCTTGCTCGCGTCTCTGGGTCTCGTGTACTCCTTTCGTCCAGGAACTTGTTGTAGCGCATGTTGCCACGTACGCGCTCCTGGGCTTCGGTATCACCGGCATCGGCCATGGCAATATCACGCAAGGCCTCGGCTTCATAGTTGCGGCGTGGTTGCTCTTCGGGTGTCGGTTCTGTTGGTTGCATTACGTCTAACTCTTGCAAATTGTTTGTCGTCATACGTCTATCAGTTCTCTTGCGTTGGGGGCACCACACTATAGGTGACGGTGCTGTTGATTCGGTCACATTCAGCGGGGGTACCCATGGCTACTATGGCAGCATCATTCAGGAAGATTCCGCTGTTCGTCCCTCTCCGGGGCGTATACCCTTTGCTGGTCTGTACTTCAAAGCGGTATGTCTTGTCTCCATGCGGGATGTCTACCACCAGCCGGTCTCCCTCCTGCAAGTCATATTTCTGTATCAGGCTGTTCAATCGGCTCTGGGAGATAATGACCAGGGGGCGCTGCTCTTTGTTGTGCCCGCCGTCTGTGCTCCACATGGTGGCCTCACGATATACGGCCTGCTGTCGTATGGCTCGGTCTCGGCGGCGTCTCTCCTCAGCTCGTGCGGCCTGTTCTTCCGGAGTTTCTTCACGGCGTTCGTTTTTGGCTCTCCGCTCAGCGTTCGCCCTGGCTGCATTCTGGCGGGCGATATCAATGGGTGCTGTGCTCTCTTCCACCACGCGGTCGATGAACTCGGCATCGCGTGGATTGCGGGCTGCATAACATCCTGCCACCAGGTATCGGCTGGCGTCATCTTCTTCCTGTGATAGATAGCTGGGCCATTGGTGCGGGTCATCGTATGTCCCGGGTTGCTGGCCGTCTATTCCTTGCAGCACGGCGTTGATAATGCGCTGCTCGTCATTGAAGCTCAGCTCCTCGCCTCGGGCATTGTACAGGCGGCGCATGATTTCCATGGTGGCGATGTGCCTCCAGCGTTCCGTATACAGTTTGTTTTCCCTTTGCGCTCTCTCATACAACCATGCCGCAAAGCCGACCGCGTGTTCGTTGAACGCGGTGCTGTCTGGCTTTTCTTCCAGGGTGGCAAGGTATTCGTCTCGCAGCGCTGGTACCTGGGTGAGTCGCCCGTTCCTGAATCGGCGCCCGTGGTATAGATTGTAGAGGTCTGTACTGTTCTGGGCTGCGCTGGCGGATATGTTCCCACCGGCATACACGGTCTGCATCAATCGTCCGTAGGCGTTCCGTTGCGATAAGCGCAGGGCTTCGTCTGTCTGCTGCACTATCTCTGATATACGGGTCTGGTCACTCTTCACGGCCTGGGAGGTGGCTCCGCTGCGTTCCATCACATAGCGTATCAGGTCATTCACCTCACGCTTGGCCTCGGTCTTGTTGTCATCTGCGTAGCCCAGCACGCTCTGCGCACCCTCGAACCACACCTCACGGAATACGTTGTCGCTGATAAGGGCATCGTTGTTTCCATCGTAGGCGCTGCTCCTGGTCAGGGCAACGTCCATAATAAGGGTGCGGTAGTCCTCTCGCGCCATCATACCTCGGTTGGCATTGGCTCTTGCCGCTGCTACTCGTTGTCCTCGGCTGGCATTGAACGGTGCCTCATACCGGTATGTCCCATCTGACTGCTGTACGCGTTGCAATCGCTGTGCCTGTGCCAGCTGTGCGGCCTGTACTTCGCGTAGCTGCTCCGGGCTCATGGCCTGTGGGTCGTTGTCTACGGCTGGCGCTGCTGCGCTCGTTTCTGTCGGTTCTTCCATGGCTTAAAACTCTACTTCTTCATGTGCTGCACCTTGAGGTTTTCTCGGTACTGCAAGTTGCGGGGCTCGGGTGCTCGTTCCTCGTCTGTGGGTGGCAGCCCCTCTGGCTCTCCGCTGCATGGCTCTTGCCTCGGGGTCAGTACAGATTCCGGCAGCTCGCTGTCGTGCTACTTCACGTTCGTACCCGCTCCAGTCACCGGCTGCGGCATATTCATCCAGCACGGCTTTTCCCACGCGCCGTACTTGTTTCGCTTCGTGTAGGTTCACCTGTCCCATCAGCTGTGTACCCAGTAGCATCTTGGCCTCATCACGTTCACGCATGAACTCAGCTCGCATCTCCGGGTCGGTGATGATAGGGGCCTCGCCGTCATATAAATCGTTGTACTTGGTCAGGAACTCTTCCACTTTGCTCTTGTCGATATCCCCGTTCTCGTAGTAAAAGCTTTTCGCTGTACCTGGCGCAGCATCCAGCCCCGCCTGTAGTTCGTTGCGGGCTTCGGTGGCATACCTCTTTAGATTCATCTGGGCTTCGGTGCTGCGCTTGTAGTCCAGGGTTTTGCTCAGGGTTGCTGTGAACTGCCGGTGCGCCTCAGTGCTGCTCTTATTCATGGCTGCCACTTCCTGGGCGGCAAAGGCGTTCACTTGTCTGGGGTGCATTTCAGGCATCGCGGCACCCGTAATCCCCATGCTGCTGTTCTCTCGGTAATTTATCTCTTGCGGCATAATTTATCCATGCTGTATATGTTGTAGCTCTTATGCTTACCTACCAGGCTGCGCTCCCACCCTATGTGCTCCACACCCATGCTCGCAGCGTTGTCTCTTGCAAATCGCAGCAGCTCTTTCATGCTGCCACACGCATACAACACATGCGCCACGCCGTCCTCCACATAGTAGGCCACAAAGTATCGCGGGCTCTGTATCAGATATCCGCCTCTGTCCAGCACATGCTCTATCAATTCACCATACAGTCCCTCGTGTTGTCCCTCTAGGTGCTCGTAGGCCTGATGTGTGGCGTTCATCGTGTCAGTCTCCATAACCTTTCCACAAATCGACGGTCAAATCTCAGGGGCTTTTCGGCGTTCACTCCACTCTTTAGAAAGTTCTTCCGGAACTCAACATGCGTAAATCGCCCGGTGTCCAGTATGAGTTTTGAGAAGTCCGCCACGCTACGCGCTGTGCCGTATAGATAGCTCACATACAGCGTGGTCTCTTCTCCGGTCTTCGGGAATCCCATGAACAGCAGCCAGGGCGTGGCGCATACCACGCCTCCATTGGCGATGCACATGGTCAGCCAGTCGCTGGCTTCTCCCACACCCTCAACCTCTTCCAGTAGACGCAATCCCTCTACGGTGGCGTTTACCTCATCCATTTGCTTACCTGCTGTCCCATCCATGCGTTGCTGACTCCTTCCTGGTATTGGTCTCCTCCATATTGGCTCTCATAACTTCCTACAAGCCCGCGGTTGCTTTGGCTGGCTATTCCGCCGCCTATCTGGGCTCCCATCTGTGCGCCTGCGGGCCCGCCGAATATGCCGCCTACTATCGCACCACCCACCTGGCCGATGATGGATGTTACCATAGCATGCTTGGCATTCTTGGCCATCCGGTCATAGACCCGGGCTTGTGCTTGCAGATAGTCACTTTCGGCTTGGCTCTGCATCTCTTCCAAGTCACCGGCCTGTCTACTCATGGCGGCACCAAATCTTGCGCCCACATCTTGCAGGCTCCGGGCGTACGCCATATCTTGTGCTCGTTGCTCAAACTGCTCAAGCACGCTGATTTCCTCCAGGCTGCCGCTGCCTTGTGCGGTGAATCCGCTGCTGCCTCTCTTGGCTACGGCTGCGCCCTGAGCTTGTGTTTCGGCCTCTCTCAGTCTCTCCAGGTTCTCAGCTGTATTGCGGCCTGCTACCTCATTTTCAGCTTCGATGCGGGCGGCTTGCCCATAGGCTTTACCTCGGGCGGCTTTTCCCTGGGCTGCGGCTATGCGGGCATTACTCCGCGCCATGCTCGCCTGGGTCTTGTTCTGCTGGTATGCCCCGTAATTTTCAACCCCCATATTCGTTTGTGATGCTGTGGTTCAATATCCTGTCCAGCGGGTGCTGGTCATTGCTGTTATCCTGCTGTGTATCATGCGTCATGGCTGCATACGTCAGCTCTCGCGCTTCTTTCAGTAAGCCTTGGGCTCGCTGTGAGTCATTGCAGATGGGCACGGCGATGTATGCTGCCAGCTGTGTATACAGGGCGCGTACAAACTCCGGCACTTCCTCGGGTACTTCTCCTCGGTTCGCAAGTGAACTGGTGGTATACACCAGCACGATGTCAGGGCTGTTCCCTCCGGCTTCATTCCGTACCATGCGTCCGTATTTACGCCACTTCCGCAAGCCGTCGATTTCAACTATACGCAGGCAATCCGCAGGCAGTTCATACTCCCCGCGCTCATTCGCTTTCAGTTCTTTCCTGCGCCGGGCAAAGCTCCAGTCATGTGTTGCCAGCAGCTCGCGGTAGCTCTGTGGAAAGAACAGCTCTGTGGTCTCGTAGCCGGGGGTACCTGCCACGTATTCATGCTCTCCTATCAGGCGCAAGGCCATATTGCACACGGTGCTCTTATCCATGCCCATATCATACCACTTGCGCCTGGTTTATAATACGTTCCGAATCATGACATCCACTCAGTACCAATGGCTCGCGTAGGACGCGTCTCGGTCACGCCTCCTCTCACCGGTACTATGTTGGCTGCTACCGCCTCGGCAAACATGCGGAACGCATCTGCGGAGTGAGAATACCGGTCGTGCAGCGGTTCGGCCTTTTGCACACCGTTGTTCCCATCAGGGGCGGTCTGGTAGTTTTCCAGGGCTTGCAGACCACTCGGGTACTCCTTGCCTTGGCATTGTACGGGATTCCCCACGCGGGCATGGAATAGGCAATGCGGCAACAGTTGTCTCGTAGCCTGGATGCCCGCCCAAATGTCCGGTGTCCTCGGCACTACAGCCACACTCAGTCCCGCTCGTCTCAGCCTTTCTGCAAAGCTGCACCCCTCCCAGTCTCTCTTCTGCGCATCGTGGGGTAGGAAGTGCCGCGCGATGCTCAGCTCATACCGTCCCTCCCAAGCACGTACAATACCTATGTAGTGACTCAGCGGCATTCCGCTGGCTTCGTAGTGGTCCAGCACCCGCCATATACCATCTGCTCCGGCTTGCCATAAGAATATAGCCGTGGAATCGCCCATGCCGATGTCCCATGAGGTAAAGGTCGGCAGCATGGCATCGGCTTCATACTCAACATTAAGCCGTCCATCCAACTTCAATTTCGTTATCTGGTGAGCATAGATGGCATGCTCAGCCATGGTCTCAAAGGATTCCTCGGGGTTGCTTGGGAACTCCTGTCTTACGGAGTATCCCAGGGTGCGCTGCTGTGTTGCATACCAGGCTTTCTTCCGGCTCGTCAGCTCTATCCCTTGTGCCTCCAGTCCATCAAAGTATTCCTCTAATTCCTTTCGCTCATGCAGCCAAGATGGCGTGGGCTCTTCCGGCTTCTTATCCCAATACTCGGCATCAAGTTCATACTCGGGGTTCCGGTGCCAGGCAAAGAAAAAGAACTTGTAGTCCAGCGGGCTCAATTCCCGTCCGCAGTTATTCATGGCCTGCACGACCATCTCGTAGTTGATGCCCGCGCGTCCGCCCTCATGGGTACTCTCTTTGAATACGCAGCACTCCTTAGCCACAGCCTGCAAGGCTCCGGTACGGATTTCTTTCGCTCGCACCGGGTTGTGGTTCGCCACATAGGCAAGCTCGCTCACATGCAACATTTGCAAGGTGCCGCCACGCATGGTAGCGCCCACGTTGATGACGCTGCCATTCTTCCATTCAACCGATGTTACCGACCGCTTGCTTACTGCGGCCTGTTTCTTGATTTCGGCTCCTATCGCTGCCAGGGCGCGGTCTCGTTCACTCGCTCCGGGCGGCACATAGTCCAGGCAATCGTACGCAAAGGTGGCTTTTGCCAGTTTCTTCTTGGCCTCATCCACGCTCTTGTCCACAATGCCTGCGTTGAAATGGTGGGTGAATAGGCACCGGTCAAGCATCAGCAGGGCAACAAAGGTACTGATGCCCAGCTGTCGGGCTTTCAAGACTTCGTTGCGATTGTGCATGCTGCGGTACAGTTCCTCCTGGGCAAAGTTGAAGCGGAATCTCACCACTTTACCCTCCTTGTTCTGCACCCAGTACAGGTTGTTCATCCGCCAGTAGGGGTCACGCACAAGCTTCTGTATCTGTTCTCGCTCACTCATGCCTGTATCGCAAGTAGTTCAAAGTCCTGGTTGCCCTTGACGCGCACACCTACCACCTGGTCATACTGGTTGTTGCCATACCCCACCAGCTTATTCCACCCGGCGGGGAACTTGTCTCGCGGGCTTTTATCCGGGCGGCTCCAGGTCTTGCCTGCATCACTCGTTACTTCTACTCCGGCTGCCGGTGTCGCGTTGCCCAGATACATCATCACCGGGCCGGTGCTCTGCTTGCTGCCACGAATGCTCGTACTCGTCAGGGCGTTGGTCTGCATTTCGGATACGTAGTCTCGGTCTCCGGCATCGGTGTACACGCTGCTCTCATCCTGGCACTCGATGTAGTAGTGCCACTCGGTGTCCTCTGGGTCAGCAAGTCCATTTTGGATCTGACGCACTTCTTCACGTCCCACCACCGCATAAAGGCTGTCGGCCTGGTTGCCGTTGGGCAGCATGCACACGCTGTAAAATCGTCCTTTCGTGGTGTAGTGGTGCCACGCGTTCACCTGGTGCTGGCTGTTGTAAGTCATGCAGGCGATGCTCCCGTCTCTCAGTACCAGTACAGCTTTGGCATCTGGTTTTCGCAAGAATGTTCCCTCTACCACACCGCCGCCGTCTCTCAGCACATGCTCGGCAAAGATGCTCAGGTCTGTGCTCAGATAGGCGTCCTGCTCATAGCTGTACCCGAACTGCATTGCTCGCGCTCCGCCGCGCTCAAAGTACACGGTCTTATCATTGCAGGCCACGGCATCCACATCTGCTGAGCCCACGAATCCGTGAGTCACGATGGTTGCGTTGCTGTATGTCATAACCGCGCTGCCGCTCCCGCTTTGGATGATACTTTCACCCTCTGCTGTGCCCAGCATGATTCGGTTGTTCACACACATCATCCAGCGGATGGGGTCTTGGGTCTGACTGCTCATGGTTAAGGCCAGGGCTCCGTCATCCTGCTGCACCATATCGAAGTTGTCGATATCGTCTGTCCTGCTCAGCCACAGCGTCTGAGGTTGGGCTTCTGTCCCGGCAAATACCAGGCGCTGATTGAAGATGCACGCCAGCCGGGGGAATCCGTACTTGCTGCTGAATGCACACCAGCTCCAGTCCAGGGTGGTGATGCTCCCGTACCAGCTTGTCCTGATGGGGTCTCGTAAGATGTAGTAGGAATCAATTACCTCGCCGCTCTCTTCATCGGCCACCACCTGATGCTGTAATACCAAGTCATGCTTGTAGCTGCTCACGCTCAGCACATTTCCACAGCTGTCTGCGGGGATGCACCGTGCCGCCCAGTTCTCGCCGTAGGCTCTCACTCGGGTTAACCACAAGCTGATGTAGCATTCTTCGCTGCCCTCATCGCCTGCCAGCAGGTTATTGCTCGGTGCTATAATGCGAGAGAAACTTTCCCCTCTGTATTCCCAGTCTGAGTCTGCGCTCTTGCCCTGGTAACTGGCTCGTACCTCATAGCTGCCCGCCCATGTGCCGCTCACGTACAGATGCCACGCCCCCTTGCACGGTGCTGTACCCAGCATGACGCCGCGTACAAAATGCCCGGGGTAGTCACTCGGTTCAATACCCTCTTTGTAATAGTCAGTATCGCCTTGGAAGTCGCTGATGCAGGTGTATATATCCCAGTACCCGGCCTCGAATCGTACTCGCTGGCCCTTGGTGTAGCTGGCGCTTTTGCTCAGTTCAGATATGCTCACATCATGCCCCGTGGCATCGCTGGCCAGCTGGAAGTTGCCGGGGTAGTTGGCCGGGTCAATGAGTCCCTGTACAAACATGGTATCGCCCTTGAAGTCTGCCACAACTGAGTACACGGAATACTCAGGCTGCTGTCGCACGGCAAACACAGTACCCTTGCTGATATTCGTACTGGCGCTGATGAATGCCGCCTCATACTGCGCTGTGATTTTCGAGTAGATAGTCGCCTGGGCCATCTTGATTTGCTGGGCGTCGGTATAGTAACTGGCTCGCAGCACTTCTCGTGCTTCTGGTGTGGCCTCTTCGTCATCTTCCTCCGGGTCAAAGTCCACAGCATAGTACCCATCACTTCGTCTGCTCACGCAGATGGGGTAGTCCCGATATTCGCTATATCTCCAGGGCGGTACGCTGTACTCAAACACACCCCAGCTCCATTGTCCGCGCCCGTCACAGCTCAGCTGCATGGGCGGTAGATAGCGGCTCATCACCAACAGCAGGGCGTTCACCTGTAGCGTGCGCACCGTTGGCAGCACTTCGGCGATGTAGGGGCTCTCAGTCTCCCAGGCCAGCTCTCCGTGCGCATGATAGACGCGGATATACTCCGTCCCGATTTCCACCAGGTAGCGTACGTCGTTGCGGTACTTGTAGGTAAACAGTCGGCTGCTCTCGTTCTGAGCCTCCGCTATATACCGGAATCCTCGCCGCCTGCGGATGCCGCCCGCTTGTCCCACGTCGAAGTTCTCTAGCACGCTGCACCCGCGTCTGAATACGTCCAGGTCTTCTCTCATGCGGATGCTGGGGCTCAGCACGCCGCCGTTAAATGAATTACGTATCATCGGCTTAGTTTCTCGATTGCGCTTGCTCCCTTATCCGCTGCGGCCATCTGCATTTGCTGCTGTTCCGCCTCCATCTGAGCCATCTGCATCTGGGCAGCCTGAGCATCCATGGCTTCCAGCTCCACATCTGTACGCAGGATGTCATAGGGCGCACCCGATGCCTCCACAACGTATCGTGCTATCTGCCGGGGTTGCAGGGCTTGTAACATGCTCCCGTCTCCTGTGGCCTGCGTATACCCGATGATGGTCTCCAGCGCCTGGTCAATGCCGCGGCGTTGCACGCGTTCAATGGCCTGCGCTATCTTCCCCAAGTAGCTCACGTTCGGATTCATCACGGTCACGTTGCCGTTGCTGTCCACATGAAACAGCTCGTCTGGCATCCCCTCTTTCGGTAGCTGCCCCTTGCGGTACAAGATGGATATGATGCGCCGCATGGCTGGCTGAAAATCGCTGATAAACAGTGTGAACGATGGGCTGAAAGCAAGCACCTTTTCTGATTCTCGCGCGTTGATTTCCGTGGCGGTCATCTGTCTGTCCACGCTGCTGATGGCGTTCAGCATGTGCACATAGTAGGCTTGGTCTATCAGCTCCTCTTTGGCCTTGATACGGTCGAGCCCGATGTCATAGCGGCCTTGTGTACCCCACTCTCGCGGGAATCCAAGACTGGCTTCATCCGGGCTCACGGTTGTTATCGCGCCCGCTCTCATATCCACCTGCCGATTCTGGCCTGCAAGTTGTAGCACGCGCGGGAATGTCGCCACTTCTGCCTGGGTATCAAGCAGCCGCTCAAGCTTCATCAGCTGCCGGATGATGGGGATGACTCCCAGGCCGGGTGCCACTCCGTAGGCGCTGTCGTTGCCTTTCAGGAATCTGGTCACCAGGTAGGGGAACTCAAAGTACCCCTCGTGATGAATGATGTGGTAGTTCTTCGTGTCTGCATAGATGCCCTCATACTCGCGCAGCTCTTCCGGGATATCCTGTGAGCCTCGCACGCCGTCCTCTCGTGGTCGCACCAGGTGCACGAACTCTATTTTTTCGGTGTATCGGCGCTGTATGTCAGCGTACGCGTCCCTCACATGCTCGGGCAGATTATCCATCCCCCATTGGTGCGCTGCCTGCTCGGGGGTGTAACGGAACTTGCGCACCAGCATGTTGACTTTTCCCTGGGCATCTTCTGCTATCGCAAAGCTGCCCAGCGGTACGTGGATGAAATGCAGTGGTTTCGTCTCATCGCCTCCTATGTAGCAAGCGCCGGTGCCTCCCAGGCATCGGTCGGTGTATACCTCCTGCAAGGTGGTATAGAAGTTACTATCACTCAGTTCGTTGTTGGTGATTTCCGTGGTCTTGTTGTACCAGTCGCTGATGCGGTTCTTCTTCCCGTATGGAGTCAACTGATGCTGGCGGCTCTTCAAGCTGAACCACTTTTGCCCGCTCGGGCTGATGTAGGTACTGTGCGCTGATACCAGCACATCCAGCGCGGCTTTCGCCTGCGGACAATGCCGGTATCGCACGTTCTCCTGGTGCAGCTTGCCTTTGGTATAGCCTCGCGGGTCGATGAGGCGCTGCAATTCGTCCACATCATTTGCCGCCACTTGGGTATAGGTGTCAAACAATGCCTCACATACGCGCCTGATTTCGGTACTGCGGTTCTCGGTCATAGCGTACTTCTCCCTCCCATACTGCCCAGCACATTTCCACGCGTGGTGTATGTCTTGTTGGCCGTGCTGGCTATTGTGCGTTTTCTCTTCTGAGCAGAGTACACATCTGCCTCTGCCGCCTGTTGTGGGTTATGGGTACTGGCCTGTACAGCGGTCGGCGTCACCTGGCTGCTGCTCTCGATGGCTGCCGCCACTTTCTCATTACTTGCCGCATACGCTGCTGCTGCCTGCTGCTGCGCTTTGGCAATCTGTTTCGATGACTGATACTGCCCGTAGTACCCCAGAGTGGCGATGTTCGCTACGCTGCCAAATACTGATTTCCATCCTGCGGAACTTCCCATCTTATTTGTCCTCCTTTCGTTGCACCTCTTCCAAGTGGCTCAGCCGCACGTCAATGTCTCGCAATATCTCTGCGGTGCGGGCGTTGCTTTCGGCAAGGTCTCTGACCATGTTCTTAAAATCGCTGTATACCAGTAGTGCCAGGGCAAAGCCGCCAAAGGTGATGACCTCTCTCGTGTACTCCCGCACTACTCCCATATAATCCTTAACACTCTTACACATAAGTCATTCTTTCACATGTATGTTCACTATTCGGGCTGTCACTTCCTGCTTTGCGCCGGGGTAGGTAATGCTCGAATACAGCACGCTCTTATCCGCCACGCCGCGCATCACGATATATCCTGCGTAGTCAATCCCTCGCACGGTCTTCTCCTGGCCGTATTTCTTCGTGCCGCCTTTCTTCTTCTTTTTGCTGCTGCTCATCTGAGCCTCTGCTTTGGCGGCGATGTCTCCGTTCGGCTTGCAGATGGCCGCAGCATTGGCGATATCGCCTTTCCAGTCCGCGCCGATGTAGATGTCACATGTGGTCACGGGGTTAAACTCTGCCACGCGCACGAACTCATCTGTCGATTGCCGCGGCAGGGTCACACTCTGTGTCCAGGATTCCATGCTCACCTCCAGGCTGATGTAGTCGCCTCGTTTCAGGAAGTCTGCAAATGGCCCGCTGTTGTTCTCGAAGTATAGGGTGTTGGCATTGCTATCCCAACGTATATCGCTGCGGTTGCGGTTTCTCGTCCATACGCGCTCCTTGGTGCGTAGTACCAGGCTTCCGTTACCGCCTTTGAAGTCGAGCGTGGATGCCGCGTACCTGTGCAGCAGGGCTGATAATTCGTCAGACAGATTCAACTCCAGCGCGGTGATGCGGTACAATCCCTCACCAGGCCATATCTTCACGGCCTTTCCGTCTTTCACGCCGTAGTAAATGCCTGCCAGACCTACCACGCCCTCGCGCCCGCCGCCTAGGTGAAAGTATACACCGGCACCGTCTACGCCGCTGCCCTCTCCGGGGCTGCCTGTCATCGTTCCGAGTCGTATCTTCATCAGTAGACAAGGTATAGGGTGTGGGCTTTTACGCTCTCAAGCTTATCGTACTGCTCCTGGGTCATGACCTTTATCTCCATCAGGGTCGTGTTGGTCTTGATGTACGCTTCCAGCATATCCGCCAACTCAGGGCGGGGCGCATAGTTTCTCAGGGTTGCTGCGGCATCCAGCACATGAGCGCTGCTTTCCTCATACGGATTCCCCGTCAGGGTCACACCGCCTATTCGTGCCTGTGTGGCGGGGCGTAGCTCTAGTCCTCGGGCTTCGCTCTGGGTAAAGCTCTCGCTCGTATGGAGCCCCAGGTAGTAGCTTGTTTCGTCCAAGAATGTGCTGTTACCCGTCCAGCTCATTCCTGCGCCTTGCCAGCCTCCACGCTGCATGTGTTTCAATGCGCCCTGGTGCAGTAGGTTGTTACTCAACCGCCCATCAGATGTCGCGCCGATGCCTACGATGTAGGGAATTGCCAGCCCCTCTTTCCATTCCGACCCCAGCTTAATGACGCCAAACTGTGTCAGGGTGGCTTTGCGCCCGGTCACATCAGCGGCACTTGCTACAAGTCGTCCGCTGCTGTCATACCCGATAGGGGCACCCACGTCTATCACGCCCGATTCGCTCAGCATGACGGCTCCGGCTCTCACGGCATTCGCTATTGGCACTTGCATCTGTCCATCGGCATTTACGCCCACCGGGGCACCATCCATAATCTGGTCGCTGCCCAACTTCACGATGCCGTCTACTGTCGCACTCGCCGGTCGCAATGACTGCGCCGCATTGCCTGCCAGACTTACCCAGCCATGCCCATCGAACCATTCATACACGATGACTTGTCCGGCACTCGGGCTGGTAAATCCCAAATACGGGCTGCGGTCGCCATACCACATGGCGCTGTAGCGGCATGAGCTGCTGCCCTCATTCAGACATGGGCTTTTGATGTGTACTCCGGGGCCAGGTACGCTGCTTTCGCCGATGTCCTCCAGGCTCGTTGCCAGGTAGATTTCTATCCCTGCGCCGTTCGGCACTTCAAAGGGTGTGGCAAAATCCCAGCGTACGTCTTGTCCGTTTGTCCAGGTCTTCCTGTCGGTGCTCCTAGTTAGCAGGCCACGTCTGACGTTGTTCTCTTGCAGATATACGCCGATGTAGTGTGGGGTGCTGCAATTATTGCCGACGCGCGGTATAACCAGCCCGCTCAACGTCACGCCATGGGGAACTAACTCTGCCGAGATGCTCCAGGCGTTCCATTCTCCGCTGTTGTCTGGCGCATCATCCAGGGTGTGCAGAGTATCTGGCAGCCCCACATAATAAACGTGCCCGGGGTTGCAGGTATCGCCGCTGCTCGGTAGCTCATCAACGCTGTGTATCAGATGGCGTATCACGCGGCTACCGTCCAGGCCGTCTTCACCCTCGGCTTTCACGCCGGTATTCTGCCCGTTGATATACCAGTACCCGCCAACGATAGTCGGGATGTATTCTCGCGGTGCGGCATCCACGATTTCCTGTGCCTGGTTCGCGGCCTCCTGCGCCTCACCG
>CALFTQ010000109.1 GCA_937916135.1 uncultured Verrucomicrobiales bacterium | reverse complement strand
ACGGGCAAAAGCCGAGGATTTGCTCGAAGTGGAGCCCTTGGTCTGCCGGGTGCGGTCACGCTGCTTGTCCCACTTCTCGCGGGGCAGGAACGTATACCCCAGCCGTACCAGTTGCAGGATAACTGGTACTTTCACGCGCGTATCTTCAAAATGGATTCCTGGCCATGGCTGATGCACACACCGTTACTCCCTTATTCTACCATACCCATTGCCGCCTGTAAAACGATTTCCCCACGATTCCCCTCATTTCCACCCTCACGGCACCTCAATTTACCCAAATTTCCAAAAAAATGACACAAAAATGAACTTTTTTGAAAAGATATGCGATTTTTGGCTTGACAAGCCACTATGGAGAGTTATATATAATATTAACGGTTGCTTATATGCGAGTCCACGTCCGAAAGAAAAAAAGGCGGAAACGCCGGGCAAAAGACTCGAATATGAAAATCGGAACCACAAGAAATAATAATATGGCAGGCAGCCCCACAGCAGAGAACAAGGCCGCCCGCGGTAACGCTCAGTCCGCGGGTTTTAACGGTATTACCACTGAGCTTAACTAATCATCCCCATCATATCATTAGCCACGTAAACTATGCTTGATTACACACAGCTCGTTACAAAATACGACGTTGCCGAGAAGCTCGGCTTCAAGCTCGACAAAGGGGAGTACGCCAAGCTGGACCACTTCTGCGCTGGTCTCGCAGCACTCTACTCCATGCTGCACAGCGAGAAGGAATCCGCCGGTAATCTGACGCGCCAGCTGTTCGAGCGTCTCGCAAAAATGGACCTCCGCATGGCCAGCATGGAGAACCAGCTCGCCAGCACCCGCGTCACGGATTCGGATGACATCTACGTCTCCCTCAAGGAAGTCACCCGCCTGTCCGGCTACGAGCGCAAGCGTTGCAAGCAGCTCATGGTTGGCGCCATCGCCAGCGGTGAAATTCGCACCCGCCAGCTGGAGTACGTCACCAAGCAGGGCAAGAATACGGAAAGCCGCGTCAGTTACCACCTCGGCGATTGCAAGCGCTTCTGGTCACCCGCACGCGTAAAGAAAGTCGCCAAGAAGAAAGCCACCCGTCAGGCCGTCACCGCATAATCGCCGGTCATCTGCCCAAGTCATCATCAACCCACCGTCAATCACCAACCAGATAGCATAACCACACACGCCAGCAGGAATATCCCAAGTATAACCCCCAACCCAAGTGCCGATTAGGTGCTTAAATCAAACAAATTAAGATATTAAAGTTAAGAGAATAAGGCAAGTTTAAGGCAAGATAGGACAGTAAGTGAAGTCAATGATAAGCCAAGTTAAAGCCAAGTTAAAGCCAAGATAATAAAAGAGATAGATAAAATTTTGAAGGTGCCAGGCCGAACGGGATAGCCTGGCACCTTCCGTTTTACCCTGACGGGGCGTTTACTGTATATCGTTCAGCTTACGGTCGCGTATCTCGCGCACAAAGTACTGCAACGGCTTAGTCTTCATGCCGCCGCCCATCGTAGCGTGGTTCATGAACGGCGTGGTCACAGCAAAGGGCAGCCACACATAATCCGTCACCGTCTGCTGTGAAGACGCACTGTATACCTCCTTGCCACGCACCAGGCAGCTCATCGTCCAGTTCAAATCAGAATTCACCCACACCGGCAGGCACAACAAGGTACAACCGGAAAGTACACCAAGTGCCGTGCGCGTGGCGATGGGTGTACCGGAGTGTGATACTTTGAAGTGGTAATGATAGGCGCTGGCATTCTGCGGCAGCACATAATGAACCCTGCGGAACAGCCCGGACTGCTCAAACTGCTCACGGATTGCCAATACAATCTCCTCCTGGTCAAACCAGTTATCAGGCCCGAGGTCAGCAGAGAAGTCAACGGAAAACGTGATATCGCGCTTGGTAACAGGGGCGTTGCTTATCAAATCAGCGGCAGTACCATCCGGGCCATAACCGGTCGGAACAGACATGCAGCTGCACATTGCCAGCCCGCCAAAAATCCCAATCTTTAACTTTTCCTAAACATCCACCCCTCAAAATCCATATCAACATACACAAAAAATTCCCCTCAAAAACGCCCCGAAATATCATGGGTACAATTCTGGGTACAGTAAAAAATTACCCATTGTAAATGAACGCTTTATGAACGCCTATATCGCATTGTGAATGCTGTACTTTGTTCGCGAGAGGTATAAAATCATGGAAACGATTATACAGAAAAAACTTGCTCAGACTATACCGGAAAATGTATGGGCATGACAAAACGTCAGACAGCAGTAATTCCGGGACTAAGAGCCGTAGCCGTACTTCTGTGATTGTACCCAAAGAATACTGTAATTATTGCGATAATACCGGCTGGGTGTCGGAAAAAGCGGTTAATTATACAGGTGGGGCTGACAGATATTACAAAAAGCCATGTCCCTCCTGCAGGTAAATTGCAGCAAGAGTTTACAGAACAGATCAGAATGTGCTGAAACGATATCTATACGAGAAGATTTGTGTGTAAAACGGTCGTGACCGAGCTCGAGCAAAGGTGACAGAATCCTCTTTCGAAGAGGCGTCAAAACGCCGCATATTCAGAATATAGTGAAAATTATGTGTAAATACAATTCAGTCGGGA
>CALFTQ010000108.1 GCA_937916135.1 uncultured Verrucomicrobiales bacterium | reverse complement strand
CGATGTGGTTCATGAGCTGAATCATGGCGGCACCGGGGTGGTCGCCGCAGTCCACGTAGGGGCTACCGGTGCGGTTGTCGCCAGCGGAGAGCAGGAGCAGCTGCGGGGCTTTTTCACGCTCCTGCTTCACGCAGGTAGTCAGACGCGCCACGCCATCGATATTGGCGTGCATGTCGTTGATGCCGAGAATGGTAATCTGCTCGGCAAAAGCCGTGCCGAGCAGGCCGATAAGGGAGAATAAGAGGGATTTCTTCATTGTAGTATCAGAGGGCAGAAAGTTCAGGAAGGACGGGTGGTGAAAATGTGGCGGCCATCACTCATGGGGCTGTCGGCGGCAATCTCATTGCCCCAGGCATCGTAGAACGGTCCTTCGCAGAGCGGAAGCCCGGCATCTGTACAGTAGCGGCGCACGGCATCAACCGCAGTGGCGCCCATGAAGATGCGAATAGTGATGTTGATGACGTAGACAATCATGGTGCGGGGACTAGCCTGACGGTTGCAGTGTGGGGTGTGGCTTCGAACTTTGCATCGCCCTCGAAGCCGAGCATCTCGCCGTTCAATCGGAAAAAGTAACTGTCAGCGGAGCTGGAAACAAGCTCCATGCGGCCATTGAAGTGAACCGCCTTGCCATCGCCCACGCCATCGAATGAAATCTCAGCCTGGCGGCCCATGGGTTTGTAGGCGAATATCTTAAGTTTAGGCATAGGGGCATGTTCGCCCATTGTGTACGTCACCGGGCTGGTCTGCCCGGCTTTGGTGCCTGTCAGGCTGATGGTGCAGTAATCCAGCGCAGCAGGCACCACCAATGACTGCTTTTCTGCGGCCACATGGGAACATGCGGTGCAGACAAGACCCGCGCAGGCGAGACCCGGAAGGAGTAATGCGGGGAAAGCAGCCATGGTAGTATATCCTTGTATCTGGTTTCAAAAGTGCGGGGTGCCGGAGCACCCCGCCGAACGGATTTATTCCTGTATCTTACTCAGCAGATTTGGGCGCTTCCTCTGCGGGAGCGGGTTCTTCTGCGGGGGCAGGCGCAGCCGGTGCTTCCTTCTCAGCCTCAGCCTTGGCAGCCTTGGCAGCAGCACGCTTCTTGATGAGCAGGTAAATCAGGCCACCGGCGGCTGCCAGCAGCACAATGCCGAGAAGCGGACGATAGAACAGCCAGGCGATGCCGATGGTGATGAGGGCAACGGGGGTGGCGATAAGGAAGGCAATGATGCCGGTGCCGATGCCGATGATATCGCCCAGGATGGGCAGCACATCGCCCAGAACCTCAAGCGGCTTGAGAATCATCTTAAGGCCCATGTACATCATCAGCCAGCCCACAACGCGGAGAATCCAGGTCATCATGGTGTTGGCATTCTCGGCATTCTGGAACATTTCTTCCTTGGTCTTGGTGCCGGTTTCAAGCAGATCCACGGTGTAGCCGCCGGCGGCAGAATCCTTGGCCACATAGGGGGCGAAGGTGGTGCCGGTCTGCACGGCCACGATGCTCACGGGCATTTCGGCGGGAACCATGGTCCAGGAGATACGCACATCACCCACCTGCGGGTTGGCGGGGTTGGCCGTACCCTGCATCGTGCCGCTTGCCACAGTGGTGCCGGGCTGCACCATACCGGGCTGCATCATGCCGGGCTGAGCCACGGCGGGAGCCGTGTTATAGGCCGGGGCAGGGGAGGTGGCAGTTGTGCTCACAGTCACGGCAATGGGGGTGCCATTCACGATAATCTGGCCGCCGGTAGCGGTCTGGCGGATGTAGGGAGCCAGAGCGCCGGTGGCCAGGCGAACATAGCTCTTATTCTCGATGGTGAACAGCGGCAGAGAGCCATAGCCGGGGATATCGGCATACTGCACGACCGGAGCGGCCGGGTACACAAAGCCATTGCCGGGGACAGTGGCGGTAATGGCATGCAGGTTGCCTGCGTAGTAAATGCCGTTGGGCATCACCGGGGTGGGCATACCATCGGGCGTAATGACGAAGGGCACTCCGTCCACGTTCGTCACCGACATGCGGTTGGGCTGGATGGAGGGCACCGTCACGAAACCACCCATGGTGGTCTGCGGCACAGCACCGATGTTCTCAGCAGGAACCGGCTGCGTGGCTACAGTCTGAACCATGCCGGGCGGCACCACCCCGGGCTGCATACCGGGAGCAGGTGTCATATTATTCATCATACCGGGCTGCATCATACCGGGCTGCATCATGCCACCTACAGGGAAGCCCACGTAGGCATAGTTGCCGGAGATGGTCACGCGCCCTTTGAGGCTGTCAGGAATATACTCGGGCTTCAGCTCCACATTCTTCGCACCGACGATGCGGTTAATCTGGTTTTTGGTGAGCTCGAATGCACCATAACGGGCGTTCTCGGCAACAAGGGTTCTGGCCGTGGCTTCAGGCATGAATACCTGATTGTCGTGGCCGGCCTCGCGGAAGGAAGAAGAATCCACGGGACTGCTCACCCACTTTCTGGCGTAGGTGTATGTGGTGACAGTGGTCTCAGAACCACCCACGTTCTTTTTCTTTTCTTTCCGCTCATTCTCAACCCACTGGTAGAACTCTACCTTGCGGGTCAGACGCATGGCCTTGGGTGCCAGAGCAGGGAAAAGGTCATCGGTAAGCACATCATCAGTAACGGCCGTGCCGGTGACATGCACCAGTTTACCGTCCATGGTGGCGTCTATCGTGTCGGCGTTGGGGAGCTGCACGCATACAGATGCGCCCTCTTCCAATGCCTTGGCGGTCTTTACAGCGCGCCCTTCATTCCAGAAAAGCAGAGGGATGCCCGCAATGAAGAGAGCACCACCGATAGCAACTCCTTTGATGGAGCCCCCGAGGCGACTCCCCCAGCTTTCCGTTGTTGTTTCAGTAACTGCCATAATCGTATGATATTGGTTTGTGGTTTCAGTTGGTTCCGGGAAACGGTTCAGTCATGTTTCAGTGTAAAGGTACCTTCATAATGAATGGACTGTGCCCCGATGGTTGTGGGTTTTCCTGTAACGGTACAGGAGGCCTTCCCCTCGGTGGGAGAGGTGAAGATGAGCTTGTACGAGCGCTTGTACCAACCGTTGCCGGAATCGGAGGATACAGACTCGAACTCCGTCACTACGGTGGCGGTATTCTTGTTGATTTTCTGATAGGTGTTGGAAAGACGCACACCGTTGGTGCCATCTATCCTGCTGTCAGACACAAACTTGTTGCTGCCTTCGGGCCATTGGGCAAGGTAGTAGACCCCGCTGTCCTCTGGGTCGAGGATGTTGTATTGCTCAGGGTTCGGCAGCGGCGCTTCCACGCGGGACGCCTCGCAGCGGAATTGGAACACCATGCCGCCTGCCTGTTCGGGCGCCATATCGGGCACGAGTTTTGCAGATGCTTCATCTCCTGCCGCTGCGGCCAGACTGAAGAAATAATCGGCCAGTGCCTTGTCTCTGGGTACTCCTCGCCCCTGGCGGTAGCGCCAGCCCATCCAGCGGGCTGCGGTAGCATCTCCCCGCTCCGCCGCTTCCTCATACAACACGATGGCGCGCGCCACATCTACTTCCTTGCCGTTCTTTCCCTCGGCATAGCTTACCCCCAGCTGGCGGATTTCAACCGGGCTCAAGCCGATGATTTCATCTGAGCTGTCGTCTCCTTGCGCCTCCGTGGCGATCCCCTCAGCCTCGGGCACCACGGGCAGATTCCCCTGGTTGTCCTCCAGGCGGGGGTCGGCGCCTTTCTGCAGAAGCACATGCTGAGCCAGAGAATGGCCGGTCAGGTGCAGCGGGGTGCGCCCCTGGGCATCGCGGGCGTTCGGGTCGGCTCCGTTATCCAGCAGAGCTGCCATGGCTTCAGCCTGGTTGTAGGGTAAATCCAGCCCCTTGTACTCATCCGAGTAGCCATACACGGCATCATCGGCCAGTGCGCAGATGAGGGGAGCCGGTTCCTTGCCCGGCAACAGCGTGACCTTGTAATTGACCTCCGGCCCTTCATCAAAAAGAGCTACAATCTGTTCAAGCGTATCTCCCCGCTTAATGGCCGCTTCCAGCTCGGCTGCCGTTGTGGCTGCTTCCACTGCCCCTGCAAAGCAGAAGGCCATTACTATCACGGGTTGAAATATTGCTTTCATAAATCTGAAGATGGGAGACGATTTCATATTCAGAAACGTGAGAAGCTTCACACGGCCTCCCGTCCGGGTGGGCGGTTCATCGGCGCACAGTCCTGCTTCCCGGGTGCTGTTTCGTGTGTTTTGTCTGCTTGTTTCATATCTCTGGTTCTCGGAGACAAATGGCTGTTGCCACGTCTCACATTCGGCAGTATACTGTATTTCCTATGCGATGTACAGGAAAAAATGTTATTCTGTTCATTTTTAGCAGCGGCGTGTCCCAAAGATTTGGTAAGCAATAGAAACATCAGCAACATTTTGGAAGAAGCAACCTTTCTACTCGACAAATGGGAATTTGTGGGGGAACTCTGTCGGAGCACGGGACTTCAGTCCCGATTGGAAGCACCGTTATTTCGGGACTGAAGTCCCGTGCCCCGACAACGACAAACATCAATTTATCTCGCTCTGTACTCAAACTTTGTGGCACGTGTGCCTGAGCAAAAAATCCGCTCTGCAGAGGGAGACTGCAGAGCGGATTCTGAATAGCCCCGGTAGGAATCGAACCTACATCAGAGGTACCGGAAACCTCCGTCCTATCCATTGAACGACGGGGCCGTCAGGCTGCGCATATCCTGCCACAGCTCTTTCGTTATGTCAAGAGTTGATGTCTGACATGTTGAAATGAAACGCGAAAAATCCGCATTTCAAAATTGCTGCGCTGTCTTTCGCTTGACTTGGTGGGGAGCTCTTGGTACCATGTTCCGGTATGAGTACCCCGCGCATTGTCGAAGCCCGCATCGAAATTCCCATGGGAAGCCGCAATAAGTATGAGGTGGACGAAAAGACCGGCCGCATCAAGCTTGACCGCGTGCTGTATTCCTCCGTCTACTACCCGGCAGAATATGGCTTTGTGGAAGATACGAGGTATCTGGATGGCGACCCTCTGGATATTCTCGTGTTCACCTCGGCCCCGACTTTTCCGGGCTGCTATGTGGACTGCCGCATCATCGGCGGTATGGATATGATTGACTGCGGCAAGCCGGACGTCAAAATCCTTGCGGTGAATGTGGGCGATCCCCGCTATGAGCACGTGAACACCCTGGATGACCTCCCCCCGCACTACCTGCAGGAGATTCAGAACTTTTTCCTCACCTACAAGACGCTCCAGAATAAGAAAACCGAGGTGGGCGATTTCTTCGGCGTAGAGACCGCCTGCCGCATTCTGGATGCCTCCATCGAACGCTTTGCTGCCGAAAAGCAGTAAATCTGCTGCCGGAATAACGCTCCTTTTCTGTCATACCGCCCGGAACCGCCTGTTCCGGGCGGTTTTCTGCAATTTATTGAATAGGAATGAATTGAAAGAATGTTAATAATTAACAGTGCGAAATAAAACTACATATTGTGGTTTCGGGGGGGGGTAATAACTATATATTGTGCTATATATCGTGTAGGTTTGGGCAGAAAAAACGGAGATTAGTCTTGAAAAAAGAGAAAAGATAGGTAGTATAACTTCTGCTCCTCACGAAGTATCTTTTACTAAGCCATGTTCAGCTCAGATTCTGTTCATCTTCAGTTTGATGTCACGAAACCATCACCGCATCGTGGATGGGTGAAGTATTTTGTGGCGGCCCTGGGCCTTGGTATGGGCACTGTGCAGGCCCAGGAGCAGAAGCTGCTGGATTACTGGTGGGTGATGCCGCGCGAAGAGGTGCAGAACGCGCCCCGCGTCATCAGGGTCATCGGTGCCAAGGGGGAAAAGTTTGAGGAAGTATACGCCGAGGAGCAGGCCTCTGCCCTGCGCGGGAGCGCCGCCATCAGTCATGCCCGGCTGGAGCGCCAGGCTGCGCTGCGGCTGGAGGCGCAGCAGCGTGCGCGCGAGTTGCGCGAGGCCGGCAAGTCCCCCGCCGTGGCGTATGAGGAGGCCTGGGCAGAGGTCTACAGCCGCCGCTGGCTGAATGCCGACTGGCGCGTGGGCAGCAGCAAGCTGGAGGATATGCTTGACCGCATGGCTTCCGATAATGAGGATTTCGCGCTCACGGAAGAAGAGCAGCAGTGGGTGCTGGAGGCTCTGCTGGAGGACGATGACCGCCTGGAGAGCGCCGAAGGTGTAGAGCTGCTGCGCAATCTGGCCCGCCGCCTGCGTGGCATGGGCTATGGCCGCATGTATTCCCCCCATGCGTTGCAGGATGAACTCATGGAACGTTTTGCGGAGGCCATGCGCCATGGCAAGGAAAGCATGGCCGCCTATCGCGATGCACTTTTCAAGACCAACCGGGATCGCATCATGCACCACGAGCTGCGCGGCTATGTGGCGCCCTGGGGCATGGGCGCGGGTGGCACACGCAGTTATCACCAGGCTCCCATAGTGCTCACTCCGTCAGCCGGCACCGGCAGCACGCAGCAGCCGCAGCTGTCCGGGCTTACCTCCATAACAGTTGGGCAGTCCTACTCTGCCCCCGGGTTGAATGCTGTGCCGGCCGCGCAGAGCAATTTCCTGGCCACCGCCCCTGATGCGGAGGATGACGAAAAGGAAAAGGAGGAGGAAAAGGAGAAGGATGAGGAAGAGCAGCTTACGGCCACCTCGGCTCCGGCTGCACCTGCCGCTGCTGCACCCCGCATGATGATGCGTTCTTTCGCTATGCGTGCCGTAGCTGCTGCCGCGCAGAATGAAGGTGGCGCCGGGACTTCTGGAACGCCAGACTCGCCGGTACAGGGCGGGGTGATTGAACTTTCCCCTCAAGAATCGATAGACGTAGGCGCTAACCGAGTCACCGGTGGCAGCACCGGTGGTCGCCTGGAAAATGTGCAGATGCTGGTGACCGGCGAGCTTTACCGCCCCGTCTCGAAAGACTATGTAACCGTGCACAACCTTATCACCTCGGCCGATGGCACCAATCCCGGCATTCTGACCGATGTGACCCTCTATGCCGGCACCGCCACGGAATATGCCTCTCTGCATAACATCGCATTCGCCGGGGTGAGCTCACTCACGGGCTTTGTCACCTTTGAGAAGACTCAGACCACGGGTGACATCAGTGTTGCGGCCGATGGTACTCTGAAACTGAATAATCTTACCTTTGACCTGCGCGGTGTCTCCATGGGTGATAAGACCCTCATCGTCGTCAAGGACGGTGGCAATCTCGTGAACTGGGATGCGTATAATGTGCACTTTGTTTACAGTGGCGTGAAGGTGAACAGTGCTGCGGTGGCTCTTTCCGAGGACGATCCTGGTAAGATAGAGCTTTTCGCTGATCACCAAGGTAATCTTTACTGGAATGGTGCTGACGATAATATGTGGAACATCAGTTCCGCCAACTGGAGCAGTTCCGCCAACTGGAGCAGCTCTGACGATGGAACCGGCCGCGAGGCGTTCACCGCTCTTTCCAATGTTTATTTTGGTGGCAATGCTGCTAACAGGGAGATAACTGTTGCTCAGGACATGGTGGTGGCAACGTTGGGCGTGACCGATGGCGGCTACAGCTTCAGCGGTGCTCGTGTGGCTGTGCTGGGGAATGCGAGCCTCAATCCCGGAAACGGAGCCGTTACTTTCAACGACCAGCTTGTGGTGCAGGGTGCCCTGGCAGCTCAAGGCTCCGGCAGTGTAGCGCTGCTGGGCGGTGCGACCGTTGTTCAGGATGCCGTATTCGAGAATCTCTCTACAACCATTGGCGGAGATATGACCGTGGGCGGCAAATTGACCGTCGAAGCCAGCGATACTTCGACTGCCGGTACCCTCACTATCACCGGCAATGTGACGGCGAATGAGATGAAGCTTGTGGTGAATGGAGGCTCCGCATCCGTATCCGGCAACCTGTCTGTGGGTGATGACGGTTCGATTACCATCGGCGGCACGGCTGCTCAGTATTACACCGGCACTGTAACCGCCGGCAACCTGACCGTCAATACGAAGGAACATGATGTGTATTTCAGCTATCTCCAGGTAGGCAAACTCACGGTGGGAGAGGGTGCCACGGTGCATGTGCGGTCTTCCTCGGATGCTGTGCACGTGTCCTCTTCCGTCTTCCCGGAGGTTGATTTGTACGGCACCCTGGCGCTGGATGCTCCCGGCGTTACTTATAATGACAGTCACAAGGTGAATGTGATGAGCGATGCTGCCAGACTTGTTTTCGGTACCGGGAGCACCATCGCGGACCTGCAGATTTTCGGTAAGCAGGATAACACCGGTAGCTCGAGCTACACGGATTTGCTTATCGAAGCGATGTCCCGCTCCGCCACGGTGACGGAGATGCGGGATTTGGGCACCCTGAAAGTAGAGACCGGCACACTGACGGTGAAGAATGCAGGTGGCGCGGTACACGGAGAGTTGTTTCTGAATAACGGCAAGCTGCAACTGGGTGAGAATACGAATGATATCATGGCGGCCGGTTCTGGTGCTGTCCGCCTGGAGAATGGCGGCATTCTGGATATCGGCTCGACCACCCAGACCTTGTATGCCAGAAATGAAGCAGAATCTCTTTCCCTCTCAGGCGCTTCCACCATCACGGGCGCGGCTGACGGGGGGGTGCGCCTTGAAAACGGTGTCAGGGTGAACTATGAGGGAATTGGTAATAGCATTGAGGCTAAGCTGACAGTGGGGCAGAATGTAACACTGAATGCTGCCCAGCCAGAGGATGCCAGTTCTCTGGAGATATCCGGCCTTATCTCCGGTAGCGGAAATATGAATCTTACCGGAAAGGGAATTGTGGTGCTTTACGGCGCTAATACCGGCTATACCGGCACGGTGACTGTGGATAATGGCTCTACGCTGACCCTGCTGAATGCAGATTCCCTGTCGAATGCCGATGTCGTCCTGGGGGACGGAGGCACTTTGTCTTTGAACGCTCGTGATGCGGTCAATCTCAACGCACTTACCTTGCAGAATGGTTCGTCTCTTGCCATTTCCTCCATAGTTGGTACGCAGAAAGCCTCCACCGCGGATGCTGTGCTGAATACGACGAATGGGGTTACCTTCGGTCAGGGAGATGAGGGAGATGAGGGAGATGTCGTGTTGAATCTTATCTTCTCTCACGAGCTGGATACGATGCAAACCTACAATATCATGACCGGGGTGTCTTCCATCGACAAGCTCAGCTTCAACATACAGCACAATGGCGCAGCTCTGGATGCCTCTCAGTACAAGATTGAGCATGATTCCACTACTGGTCTGCTCTACATCACCACCATGATGGGTAATGTGTGGAATGGCGAAGGAACTGGCGAAAGTGCCAAAATCTGGAGCGCCACAGGTGGGTTCGATAACTGGAGTGGAGAGAAGTACAATGAAGATAAAAAACTTGGATACACGGCTGCTGTTTTCCGAGACCTGTCTCAGGATGAAGAGACGGTAAAGGTGCAGGGTACGGTTAACCCCGGGGATATTTATTTCACTGCGGATACAACCAGTTATACTCTTGATTCTGATGGGGCTGGCGGCCTGGCTACCGGGACCAGCATCCACAAGCTTGGCGAGGCAGATGTAACTCTGAATCTGACCAACAATGCCACGGCGGATACTGCTCTGGGAAATGTGGACGTGCAGGACGGCAGGCTGATTCTGGAGTCTGCTCTTGCAGTGAAGGGGACGGTGACGGTTGAAAAAAAGACCGATGAAAATAACTACCCGCTTACACTGCATGGAGACAAAGGTAAGCTGATTATGGTGAGCAAGGAAGGTACGTCTTCCTATACGGCATCATCCATTGCAGCGGATGCATCTGCCTCGCTCAGCGGTGTAACCATGGATGCTGCCGGAATCAGAGGCACGGCTGACGTGTCTGGAAGCGCTAAAAATCTGCTGGTTCAGGGTAATGCCCAGCTGTCATACCTTAATCTTACAAATTTGGGGACGGAGGGTAACGTGACCTTGAGCAACGTTACATTGATGGGTACGGGGTCTCATACCTTGGAGAATGTGACAATTGGCGCAGGGGTGGAGGTCGCTACGTCCGGTGTCTATACGCTTTCCGGAAATCTTACGTTTGATGATGCTCTCACCAATAACGGCTCCATCACTCTGGCCGGTGTGGCTAATATTGAAATAGGTAAGATTACGCCTGTTAAGAATAATTCTGGCCAATACGTATATACATTTATTACAGGGGGCTCATATCAATATATTGGTTCGAGTGAAGGGGCGGAATCGAGTGAAGCCAAAATTACATCTGAGCTGGTTTCCATCAACGGTGTAAAATTGGATAGCAGCGGGCTGGTGAATGGTAGCAGTGTAATTTTGACGGATAACAAGAATGGTTCCTTTACGTTGACCTTTGCCGGTGATACGGTGGGTATACCGCAGTGGGATGAGCGCTGGGGCAAGTCGGAAAATGCCCCGGCTTTCTCCCGGCTGTATGTCGGTAATACTGACTACATTGAGTTAGCCAAGGATAGCCAGTATAGGTACAGTTCCATTGTCAAGGATACCAGTAATGTTAATAATGGAAAGGGTGCCATCGTGGTGACTCTGTCGCCTGAGTCAACTGGAAATTTTGCTGTTGGAGGACTCGTTAAAGATAGTTATGTCAACGGCGGTATTAAACAAGATTGGTATTATTTTCATGATGTTGAGGTGTGGATAGAGGACCGCTCCGCCATCAGGAGCGTTATCGGCGGTTTGGACAATAAGGCAGGCGAATGGACAGGAACTTATCAGGCTGCTGCCACCCATGTGCTGGTGGACTCAGACTATACGGTAGATAATTCTGACCTAGTCGTCAAAGACTGGCGAACCTGGGATAAGTCGTACATCATTGCTGGTTCCCGCTGGTGTAATCAGAACGCCGAGAGTTATGTGACGGTGCGGTCGGGTGAGATTTACAATGTTTTCGGTGCATCGTGCGGTGGGCATTACAGCGGTGCTTGCTATGAGTATAAGTCTGACTATGATTGGGAGTATGATGAGCCATGTACAATCAGGCCGGGCAATCAGGAATCATGGTGGAATCCACTTATCTGGGATGTGACGCAGACCGGCACCTCACATGTTTGTGTTGAAGGCGGAAGAATCGGTGAAATTTTTGCTGGTGGCTTTTTCGCCAACCTTGATGTCGGCGTGGGTAATCGAGCTGTGGAAATGGTGCTTACCGGTGGTGTCCTCGGTGGCGCAGACCTGCGTGTTTTCGGCGGGGCTGATCATGGTGTTGTCACAGGCGACATCTATGTACGCATGGAAGGCTCAGCCAATGTCCTTTCTATTCTGGTGGGTGGCTCGAACGCCGGTACGGTGAATGGTAATATCGTCCTTGACCTTATCAGTGGCACGGCTACCAAGGTGGAAGCTCCTGGTAAGGGTTGGGCTTCTGCAGAGACTGCTACTATTAAAGGTGACGTCTGGGTAAATCTGTACAGTGATTTCGTGCTGGGTAAAGGTATTGTCGATGGTGTTTATGTTGACGGCGGTATTTATGGCGGTAAGGAGAAGACGAACTATGTCGTTATTGACAAGCAGGGATGTTACAGTCGCCTTCATTTTGCTGAGGGTAAGGAATATAATCTGGCTTCCATTGCGGAAAATGGCTATGATACCTCGGAAGATTCAATCATCGTGACCGGTTTTGACCGTTTTGAATTAGAGGATAAAGCTCATGTCATGCTGGGGCTCGGGTTGTTCGATGCTGATATGGATCCAGAGAAGGGGGCTAGCAACGAACTCGTCATCAGTGGTAAGGGGGTCGTGGAGATAATTGGCCACGGGCTTGTATACAAGGCTCCCATTGTGGGTGATTATGGTGTTATAAACGGCTATGAGACTAAAAATGCCCGTAACTTTTGGCGTAACATCCAGCTTGAGGACAGCTCCACGCTCAAGATTTCGACCAGTGTTATCGGCGCGTCCGGGAGTGAGGATGACCGCACCATCACCGTGACGGACGGCTCGACCATCGATTTCTCCGGTGCCCCGGCAAAAACGGGGTATACTGGGGATTCTGAGTACGCTGGGCTGGGGTTTAATGTGGTCATAGAAGGCTATGGCGTGGATGGCAAGGGTGCTATCTACAAGGGTAAGTATGACAGCTCGTGGTACCCGGTGGATAAAAATGCCGCCTCCACCGATCAAAGAATTATTCTCCCGAATGTAAAGCTTACGGACAATGCCTCCGTGAAGGTGGAAGCGGGTGAGACTCTCTACATGAATGCCTACGGCCTGGGAGAGACGCATCTGACATTGAATGCTCATACCTTCACCAAGCTCGGTGCCGGGGATTTCATTGCCCGCTCGGTGGAGATGACGGCCGGTACGGTATTGGTGCAGCAGGGTGCCTTTGGTTTTGACCTGACGGACAATGCCGCTCAGACTGATATGGTGCTGGCTGCCGGTGCGGAACTGAAACTGAATGCTACAGCCCTGGAGACCGCTGGTCCCACGGACCTGTCGCTGCGTTCCCTGAGCGGTGCTGGCACGGTGGAGCTGAACGGCAGCACCCTGACGCTGTATACAAACACAGGCGCTGCCTATTATGAAGAATACATGACGGATGTATACACGGGTGACGCTTCGTCCTATGACCAGTTCTCGGCGACGACCGGCTTCGGCTATGCGGTATTCAGCGGCTTGATTAAGGACGATGGTAAGACTACGGACGAAGGCAAGACTACAGTCTATGGCAAGCTTGCCAAAACCGGCTCCGGGGTACACTATATCTCCGGCAGCAGCAGTACCTACACCGGCGGTACCCAGTTGCAGGGGGGGCGCCTTTACCTGCTGGGTACCAGTGAGGCATCAACGTTTACCAAGAATACGTCCAAGGTAGCCTCTGGTGTGGTCGGCACGGGAACAATCGTATGGGACAGCGCGGATGAAGACAGCGCGGATGAAGACAGCGCGGATGCAGAGCTTTATCTGGGGCATGGTACCCGTATATACAATAATGGTACAACCAGCGTGCAGAGTGGGAACATGACCATTGGCGTGGAAGCTGTGACCAGTAGTGTGCTGGCGGACTTCGTCGGTATTCACGGCACGGTGACGATGGGCGGGGTGGAGTATGTGGAAATCGATACGCATAACCTGAAGTCCATTGATGTGGCGGCTGTGTACGCAGATGGCACGGCCTATGTGGCAGGAACGGATATTGACCGTAACAAGATGCTCTTGGTAAAGAAGAGCGACTGGGATGCTTCGAAGAGCAAGAGCGAGGTTGTGACCAGCCTTTCTGCTACCGGTTACAATGAGGCTACTTATTCCGGCGTTCTTTCAGGTGATGGCGGCTTGATCAAGGTAGGCCTGGGTACGCTGGACCTTGACCAGACGAACAGCTATACAGGCGAAACTCTGGTAAAGGAGGGTACACTCCGCCTGCGTGGCTGGGGTACTGTGGGTTCCGATGCGGTTCACGTGGCTCCGGCGGCTTCGCTCATGCTTGCCTATACCGGTGGCTATGATGTTGATAAGACGACGGAGAAAGATGATGAAACGGCCGGGCTTGCCAATGATTTTTATCTTTCCGGAACCGGAGATGCGCAGTGGTTGACGCATGATTCAACCGATGGCCGCGCGGCGGCGCTGATTTCTGCTGTGGGGCGTGCTGTTACCTTTACTTTGAGTGGCAACATCCACGGTGCCGGCGGTGTGCTGCATTCCGGCGAGGGTACCCTGGTGGTCTGCGGTGATTCCACTTACACGGGCGGTACCGTCATTACTCGTGGAGTGGTGGAGGTGCAGAGCGCTAAGGGCCTGGGGGCTACGGCTGAGGGGCAAAGCGCGGTTGTGCTCAACGCGGCGGCTGATCTGCACCTTACTGTAGAGGACCCGGCCTCCACGGAGAAACAGCTGGTCACGAAGTTAGCCTCTGCGGGGGATGATATTCAGGGTGATGTCCGCGTTACCGGCAACAAGAACGCCACTGAGCGCGTGCTGCACATGGCGGACAATGGCTACAACGCCGCCTCTACTACACTGGACGAAAAGGGTACCTTCCTGCTTTGTGGCACGCCCATCGATGGAGCGGGGATTCACTCTCACTCCGCAGAGCTTACCGGCAGCGGCACCGTGGTGGTGTCTGATGCCATGGGCTCGGGTACCACGGCCACCTTTGATACGATTACGGATTATTCCGGCGATTTCCGGGTGGAGGGTGATAAGGCGAGTATACAGGTGAAGTACGGCACCTATAGCGAAGGCAGCATAGCTGTGTCTGGTCAGCAGGCTTCGGTGCAGATTGGCGGTAATGTATCCATCGCGGCTGGTGAATCGCTGCAGCTGAGTTCCACAGGCCTCGTGCCTGCCCAGGAGGATGAGGTTGATATGGGTACGGGTGCTGTGCTCGTTTCGCATGGCATGGTCAGTGTGGCAGCGGGTGCCGAGCTTTCGGCGAGCAAGGCCGCGACTGTGTATGACTATAACCTCAGTAAACTGGAGGAGGCCGCTTCTGTAACGGTGAAGGATGTTGTGCTGGCTGATTATGATGGAGAAATCAATGCATATCATAAGCTGGAGCTGGGTGACGTTGTTCCGGCCTATAAAGGCCGGTTTGATGCTAAGATTGCCATCAACCAGCAGGCCGTTGCCGGCGTGATGGCCGATGAGGGGCTCACCCTGGCCGGTGGTTCCTCCTATAAAACAGATAGTGGTCATATCAGCCTGATGGGCGGCTCTCTGACGCTCGATACTCTGACAGACAACCAGCTGACCTTCAACACCACGCTGGATGTGCCCTATGAGACACTTTACGGCGATGTGCAGCTGGTACTCTTCAGCGATGTCAGCAGCGTGAACTTCATTTACGGCGATATCACTGAGACGGCGAAAGAACCCGGCGTTTACTATACCCGGGCAGACAACTTCCTGACCGGTTGCGACTATATCGACTCCCAGACCATGCTGGTGTATGACTCGCATGCAGGCGTGGTTTATCTGCAGATGAAGGTGCCTGAGCCCACGACAAGCACTCTGGGTCTGCTTGCGCTCACGGCGCTTTGCGCCCGCCGCAGAAGACGGGGGTAAGTGGCGCACCAACCGGGACTCTCTCGACCGCAGAGTTGAGTCCATGGTATCCCTTTTGTTTTCCAGGTTGTATCACCCGGAAAAGTCTGTCATTTTGTCATACGCTGAACTTAGTTGTTTTGGGTATGTATGTGATTTTCTGTTAGTGGGATAGGAAGGAAATCGAGTTTTTATCATACATGAATTATTTGTTTGGATAAAACAATATGCTGTATGGTTGTATTGGCGGATACTGCATATTGTTGTTGTGGTTTCGGGGGAGGGGGATAAGTGTTGTGTTATATATGGTGTAGGTTTGGGCAGAAAAAAAACGGAGATTAGTCTTGAAAAAAGAGAAAAGATGGGTAGTATAACTGCCGCTCCTCACGAATCCTTTTTTACTAAGCCATGTTCAGCTCAGATTCTGTTCATCTTCAGTTCGATGTCACGAAACCATCACCGCACCGTGGATGGGTGAAGTATTTTGTGGCGGCTCTGGGCATTGGTATGGGCGCGGTGCAGGCTCAAGAGCGGAATATGCTGGAATACTGGTGGGTGATGCCGCGCGAGGCGGTGAAGAATGCCCCCCGTGTCATCCGCGTGATTGGAGCCAAGGGCGAGAAGTTTGAGGAAGTATACGCCATAGAGCAGGCCGCTGCCCTGCGCGGGAGCGCCGCCATCATGCAGGCCCGGCTGGAGCGCCAGGCAGCCCTGCGATTGGAGGCCCAGCAGCGCGCGCGCGAGTTGCGCGAAGCCGGCAAGGCCCCCGCTGTGGCGTATGAGGAAGCCTGGGCCGAGGTCTACAGCCGCCGCTGGCTGAATGCAGACTGGCGCGTGGGCAGCAGCAAGCTGGAGGACATGCTTGCCCGCATGGCCTCTGATAATGAAGATTTTGCGCTCACTGAAGAAGAGCAGCAGTGGGTGCTGGAAGCCCTGCTGGAGGACGATGACCGCCTGGAGAGCGTCGAAGGCATAGAGCTGCTGCGCAATCTGGCGCGCCGCCTGCGCAGCATGGGCTACGGCAAAATTGACGTGACTGCCGGGGAGAATGATGAGCTCATGATGCGCTTTGCGGATGCCATGCGCCATGGCAAGGAAAGCATGGCCGCCTATCGCGATGCGCTGTTCAAGACCAACCGTGACCGCGTGATGCACCACGTGCTGCGCGGCTATGTGGCCCCCTGGGGTATGGGGATGGGCGGAACCCACAGTTACCGCCAGGCCCCCGTGGTGCTCTCCCCGTCTGCCGGTACCGGCAGTACGCAGCAGCCGCAGCTGCCCGGGCTTACCTCCATAACTGCAGGGCAGTCATACACTGCCCCAGGGTTAAATGATGTGCCCGGTGCGCCGAGCAATTTCCTGGCCACCGCCCCCGCTGCGGATGAGGACGAAAAGGAAGATGAAAAGGAAAAAGAGGACGGCGAAGATGAGCATCTCACTCAGCAGACTGCGCCTGCCGCCCCGGCTCCCCGCATGATGATGATGGCGCGCAGCATGTCCCTGCGCTCCACCGGCGCGGTGACTCTGGCTGCTGATGATGGCGCGTCCAGCCTGGCTGAAAATGCTATTACCAGCGGGACTAATACCTCTTTCCACACCAATACAACCGTCAATGGGCAGACGCTCACTCTGGGCAACCGCTATGGTGCATACTGGAATACCGCTGCGTCGAATAGCGCGACCAATGGCAATGTCACGGCAACCATCACATTCTCTGCGTGGAATGGCGGGACTGCCATTTCCGGCACGCCTGCAGGTTTTGAACTGGCCGGTGGCAATTTGTACCTGGGCACAGGCTATGCCGGCAATGTCAACGTGAGCGGCTCCGGCAGCACCCTGCATGCTGAAAGCCTGGAGCACAATAGCCAGAGCAAGTCGGAAGGGTGGTGGTTCTGGCAGACCACCGCAACGGCGCATGCTGTTTATCAGGTGCCGGGCAGTGGTGAGTTCCGCTACGGTGCCCTTACCGGAAGCGGGGATCTGACCCTTTCCAATAACGCAGCTTCCGGCAATGCTGTCATTTATATTTTTAACGATGCCGCAGCCGATGGCTGGTTTGATGGGACGGTGAAGTTCGGCGCCTCCCGCGGGGGGATAGTAGAATTGGATCTGGCGGCAGATGCCGCATCGAGCACGGCGTGGCGCAACACGGTGTTTGATATGACCGGCACCGGCAAGGAAACCGCCGGTTATGGTATCAGTACGAGCACAGCCCCCGCCCGCACGATTCTGAATGTGCGGGGAGATGTAAGCATTGCCGGCTTGAGTGGCGGTGGCGACGGCAGCACCGTCACTTCCGAATCCGGCGATTATTTCTATGACCTGACCCTTGGGGATGATGCCGGTTCCGATTACGTATACGGCGGCACATTCAACGGCAGCTATTATATTACAGCCACTACCTCTAATGGCAGCAGCACGCCTTCTGCTCTCGATCTCATCAAGACTGGCGGCAATCAGCAGACCTTCACCCGTGCGGTGAATGATGCCTCCAACCGCTTGCATTCGGTCACCGTACAGAGCGGTATCCTGCGTTTTGATGCGGACGGTAACTACACTGACAGCGCATACTCCCAATCGTTGGAAACCCGCTATGTGAACGTCACCGGAGGGCAGTTGCTGGTTCATGACCTCACGGTAATTGGAGAGCAGGTCGGAGCTGCGGAATTCCTGGTCAGCGGCGGCAGCGTTCATGCCAATGGGGATATCACGGTGAACTATGATATGGGCGTCATGGGCGGAGCTTCTGTTACCGCGGCCAATGTCAGCGCCGGAAACAATCTGGGGGTATCCGGAACCGGAAGTGCCCTGACAATCAGCGGCAGCCTGGAGACTCTTGCCATGCGCGTGGAAGATGGCGGCCTGCTCAGCACCAGGGACCTCACCGTGCAGACCAACCTGGAAATCGGCACCGCATCCTACCGGACCAGTGGTGCAAAAGCCACGCTTATCTGCACCGGGAATCTGACTGCCGGCGAATTGCGCCTTCGTGGAGACGGCCGGCTGGTGACGGGCGACTCCGCCACCACTCTCACCGGGTCTCACATGCATGGTGGTGCTGTGTGGGAGATGGAGGGTAAGCAGAATACCATGACCGGTCTCATGCGCCTGGAAAATGTCGGCGGAGAATATGGTCAGGTGTCTCTTCTTGGTAACGCAGTAGAAGGCACACCCACGCCGGTGCTTACGCTGCCGGGTACTATTTCCCTGGCAGATGCCAATTGGAGTGGCGGTCAGAATGCCCTTTTCCACCTGGATAACGTACTGTTGGATTTTCGTCTGGGTGTGACGCTGACGAACACCGGAACCTCGCTGACCGAGGGGAACGTGCTGACCTTTGCCAGCACCTCGAACGGAGGCGGCTATGTGACAGATACTGACTGGGTGCGTGTGGAAAGCCAGGATTCTCTCTACCACGGTGAGCTGGGGTATGATAAGGATCACAACGTCATTATCACCATCAGGCACAAGCTTGCCAATCCATTCGAGATGGCCGCTGGTGATTTGCTTTATATTGAGATGTATCAGGATGCGCACGACCCTGCGCTGCCCTATAAGGCGCACGATACATACAGCACCACTGGCGGCTCCTGGAGCGGTACCCCGGAGGCCAATAATTCCCTGATCCGTTTTTCCAACCTGCAAATCAGTGAGGGGGCAGACCTCTACCTGGGCGAAGACCTCCGGACTGGCGGAGATGCAGCCAACCCCATCGACTACCGGCACGACCGCCACTTCGGCGGCAATATTGAGGTAATCACCACCACTTCATCCACGAGCGATGCCGCCCAGCTGCACGGCGAAATCGGCACCTGGGGTAACTGGTACCTGGATGGCCACCTGGGCGGCAGCGGAAATCTGAAACTGGTGGCACACAATGATAACACCGGTGATAAAAAAGCGGATACGGCGAACAACGATTCCAACAGGGATGATTCCTCCAACGTGGACAGCGATGGTATCGGCACGAAGACTACGGTGGTCACTTCCGTGTACGGCTCGGCCAGTACTTTCAATTTCAGTGACTATGCAACGCCGGAGCAGTGGTTCTCCGGCACGCTCACCATGGCCAACCCGCACGGCGGCATTGCTCAGCTCAATATCGGTAATGTCAACATTGCCGATGCTGGTGATACCCGTTGGAAAAACGCTGTCATTGATCTCAGTATCAGCGCGATGACGGATAAAGCCTCCGGGAAGAACGGTAGTGCTGCTGAACTGGTGCTGGGCCTGGTGGGAGACGCCACCGTGGCCGGTATCAAAGGTGGTGCAGGGGCGTCCATCGTTTCCAATGTGAAAGCCGGGCGCGAAACTCCCTCACCCATGCTTACCCTCGGTTCAGATGGTGAGGATTTCACGTTTTCCGGTACCGTGGGCAATGGCCGTTTCTACACCGGGGGCCAGGCATACGATGTGACCACCACTTCCACCACGACCGTCAGAACCGCCAATAGCGGCACGGTGACCACCACCTCTACCTCCACGGTGGAGCACAATTTCCTGACCATGGAAGAAGGTGCGCTGAGTCTGACCAAGGTGGGAGGGAATACGCAGACTCTCAGCGGAAATGTTTATCTGGATCAGGTGCTGGTGAAAGAGGGCGCTCTGGTGATGAATGGTGATATCACCACTATCAACAGCATGACGGTATATGACGGAGCCATGGTCACTACTTCTACCGATAACGTGACCGTGGGTACCATGAACCTTTTCGGCGGTTCTACCTGGCACACGCTGAATGATAACCCCAACAGTTATGGAATTACGCTGAATCTGTGTGATGTGTACCGTGATGGTCAGGCGGACTCGATTCGCATCGGTGCAGAAAATGCAAGCACCTGGATACCCTCCATGTATGTCAACATGGCCAATGCCGGTGAATGGACCGCAGATTCCGGTTCCATCTTCTGGCTTGATACCCCTGCCGCCACGTTGGATTTATCTGCCCTGCGCGTGTTTACCAATATGGATGGAATCACCGGTGGAGCCAGAATCGATTTATACGCCAATATCAGCTCCTCGTCCCAATATAGCGATTACCTGGACAAAGCCGGATTGATTATGGTGGAGGATTCGTCCAACCGTTTCTATGATGCCACCTACCAGTATGATGCCGCCAGGGATGTCATCTACCTCCAGCTCAGTGAGGAAGCGCGTCATTATGGTATTGTCGTCAATCAGCAGGAGACGCACAAGGATCTGATTGGCTATATCTGGAGTGGTGAAAATACCGGAACCACTGCGGACGATGTGCACCACATTAACCTCTCCATGGGTACCGTGTGGCGGGCTGATGGCTCGGCGGAAAACACCGGCTGGCATGAGCAGCGCGCTGTGGGGTCTTCCAACGATGATATCGGCAAGTATGTGGATGGTAACACGGTCTGGTTCCTTGATACCGATGTCCACGGTATTGATGAAGAGCACCGCATGGTGCAGGTTGTGGGGCATGTGGCACCGGGTAAAATCATCATTGATTCCAGTAATAACGCCGGCTTCATCGACCCCGCAAACAGCAATGCGGAATACCACTTGGAATACGCCTACGCCTTTGTGAACCCTGATGGTTCCGGCAGCATTGTGGACTATGTGGATGCCGAGGGTAAGGTAATTCCTACCTCCATCACCATGAAGGGTACCGGGCTGGTGGTGCTCAACCTCACCAATAATTTCTCCGGCGGTATTGATGTGCAGAACGGCGGCTTGTATCTGGCCACCGTGGGCGCAGCCGGCACCGGCGCGCTCACCTTCCACACCGACCAGGAGTGGAGCTTCAATGTACAGGGGCAGACAAATGGCGTGGTGAATGCTGCCATGAACCGAACCGGTGCAGAGCTGATGATCTGCTATCAGCACAGTGATGACGCCGTGTCCGGTTTCCGTGGTTCTACTCTGCGCAATGATATCATCCTGACCAGCACCAGGACGACATCCGGTAACGATGTGGCGGGGCGTTTCAAGGTTTCCTTTGCCTATGCTGCCTTCAATGAGTCCTATGAAGGCGATGCCAACCTTTCCAACATCCCCCGTCACTGGCGCAATCTTACCCTTTCCGGTGCGCTTGCCGGTGCCGGCTACTACACAGGCACCGGCGATGGCCGCACCTGGGTGAATACCAGTGCCAATGATATTCTGGAGCTCACCGGCTATTGCTCCACTTGGGCCGGCACTCGTGACCAGAGCTACGTAACCTCCTTGACGCTCAATGAGGATACGGCAGGGGAGACTGCCTATATCCGCAACAGTGCAGGTGAAATCGTGAACCGTTTCCAGGGCACGGTGGTGGTGCAGAACACGGTGAATACCTCTCCTTTGCCCTCCAACGAGCTGAGTAATCGAATTGCCGGTACGGTGCAGATTAATCTGAAGGGTGACAAATTGTCGGAAGCGCACGTGAATCTGACCCGTGAAAGCGTGAAGCAGAGCGAGTGGGATGGCGCCAATGCCAATCCCCGCCAGACGTACAACAATATCCTGCTGCTGAATGGAGATGCTGCCTTGAAAGGCCTTTCTGCCAAGTTCCAGGGCAGTGGCTATGATTTTCCCAACGACCCGAATAAGGTGAATGACGATGTTGCAGGCAGTGCGCACAATGTCACCCGCAAATTCCAGAGTTCACTTACGCAGGATCGCGAGGTGTGGCATGTGCGCACTCTGACGAATGGCCTGAACACCCTCACTCTGGGTGAATATGGTGATGCGGACAGTACCACTTACGTCTATTCCGGAGCCATGGGCTATGGTCAGGCCTATGCCGGCACATCACAGGCTCACGTGCCCTGGGGCGATGGTTTTTCCCAGCACACGGCCAGTGGCTGGTATTTCGGTACGCACAGCATGGCTCAGGAATCGCTCAGTCTCACGAAGGCCGGCGGTTCGAAGCAGTATATTCATACCGCCAGGCTCAATGATGTTTCTGTGTATGAAAGCCTGCTTGGCTTCAACAGCCTCGATTTGCAGGGCAACCTGAACATGGTGGGCGGAGCTAATCTGAAATTGGGCGTAGTCGGGGTAGTCGGTGACCAGAACTGGACCGAAATCTCCTCCACTTCGCACTCTACTTCCATGCAGGGTACTTACAAGAAAGTGAATACGAGCAAGGATGCCCTGCTGCACACCGGGAAGACTTTCACCATCTTCACCCCCAACACCGGGGTCGGCACTGAGCCTACGCCCGCAGTGGTGGATGGCAACGTGATTATGTCCACCGGTTCGGCTCTCACTTTCCTGCCCAATGGCATGATTCCGGATTACACTTATGTGAAAGACGCCACTCCTGCCGTCAATCCGCTGCTGGATGTGAACGGTACGCTGAAGTTCCAGGATGTCAGCACTTCCGGTCTCTCTGTCAACCTCACCGGCGTGAATTTCTCGCAGGTGAAGATCGAGAATCGCAAAAATACCTATTTCTACCTGGCCGAGGCCGATAATATCGAGGTGGGAAACGGCGGCGATTCGCAACTGTTCAAGAGCCGCATCATGTCGCTGGGCTATGGCTATTTCGGCGTGCTCGATACGCTGGATAGCTCCGGCGGCACCTATGCCAGTCAGGATGAGAAAGATTACCTGGTGATTCGAGTGTATGGCGACCCCAGGTGCACCTGGTCCGGCAAAAAAGAGGTGGAGATAGAGGATGAAATTATAGAAACGGATAATTTGTGGGTTTCCGGAACGGGGGCATATCCGTATGATTATCGCTGGAAGGAGAATTCTTATTTTGAGAACGGTATGGCGGTGCTTTTCGGGAACCTGTATGAGCCGGTGGAATGGACCCCCACCTCCCGCCTTGACAGTACGCAGACCCCGGTGGTGAAACTGGATGCCTTGCAACCCGGCAACCCGAAAAGTTTCGTCAAGATAGATGACCACACCATCCGCTGGAATTATGCGCCGGTGGAGGAGCAGCCCGGCTACACGTATGAGAACGTCAACATTGTCGGCCGTGTGGCTCCTCTTTCTGTCGTCATCAATTCTGACTATTTTGATGCCGCCGGCAATTCCTATATTGATTCCACGAACTACATCTTTACCTCCAATGCATCCAATCCCGGATACATTGCCGATGCTACGGAAGATGAATTGAAACTGTGGAAAGATACCTATGGTGTGGAAGACCTGAGCTGGAAAACCAATATGACCAAGCTGGGGGCAGGTACCACCATCATTACCACTGATAACCGTTATACCGGCGGTACGCAGATTATCGGCAGCACTGTAACGGTCGATGGTAAAGAGGTTACCCGCGGTCGTATAGTGATGCAGCATGTCAATGCTCTCGGCTTTGTGTACAACACCGCTGCTCACGCCACTCCGGGTAACGCAGCAGATGATGAATATAACCTGGATGAAGTCTATGCCGGGAAGACATTTTCCGGGCTGGATTGCACCATCACCCTGATGAATGGCGGCGAGCTGATGGGCGATTTCAGTGATGAGAAATTCCCCGGCAACCATGAGGAGAATATCACTACCTCCATGGGGGCTGCCATGGATACCACCACTATCCGCAACAAAGTGGTGGTGAATGTGTATGCCGACCCCAATAACCCGGATTACGATACACTGGTGGATGGACGCATCTTCAACAACACGGAGCACAAACTGGTGCTCACGAAGCTGGAGGGTGAGTCCGATACCGTGCTGGAGTTTGCCGGCGTGGGCTACACAGCGGAACAGTCCAGGGAAAAGTATGCCGGTGCGGATAATATGTTCCGTTACGGCGTGTTCAAGGTGCTGGACCCCAGCGGCTTCTCCGGCACGGTGACGCTCACCGGCAAACACTGGGAACTTTCCGACGACGGCCAGACTGCTGACCTGGTGAATGGCGGCAAGGTGCAGCTCAATCTCATGAGCCACACGAAATCCGAAGGCAAGGACTGGACGAATGCCACCGTGGACCTGAGCATCAAGGACGGCACGGAACGCACCGTGCTGGGGCTGGATGCCACCGGTCAGGCTACATCCGACCCGGACTACGAATGTGTATATCTGAACAGTATTCAGGGCCAGGTGGACAGCGGCTCATCCAGCGTGCTGAATATGAGTGCCCGCAATCCGCTTACCCTCATCCTTACCGGTACCCGCAACGGCGAGTACGAGGGCGTGATGGGCTACGGCGACTTCGAGGTCTCGGTGGACTACGGCGGCTATGCCGGCCTGCACGGCAGCACCCAGCACCACTACGGTGCCGTGGGGCATGGTTCGCTCAATCTCATCAAGCGTGGTGAGGGCAGCATTCAGTCTGCCCGCCGCGCCTGGCTCAACAGCGTGAAGGTGGAGGGCGGCACCTTCATGGCCGATGAGGCGCTGGTGGCTCACGATATCACCACCGGCGGCGGTAAGCGCGTGATGGTGGGCGATGTGGATAAATCGACTCTCTATGCCTTATCCGTGGGCAAGGGCGGCACACTCGCCATGAACACCACCTTCAACGTGGCCGGTGCCAAGCAGGATGCCTGGGCCGGGGTTAGTGCCGGTACTACGGTCGGCGATTCCACTACCCCTGCCGGCTGGGTATTGCTGGAAGATGGTGCCACCCTCTCAGCCCGAGAGGACTGGTACACCCGCAAACAGGTAGATATGGCTCCCGGTGCCGGCGTGACCATCAATACGCACAACTTCATCATCGACCCCTACCTCACGGAGCAGTTCAAGAAGGGGATTGATGTGTTCAACAAGTACGAAAGTTCCCATATCATCCAGCTTCTGGGTGAGTTCAGCGGTCGAAACGTGAATCTCACTGTTAATAATCAGCTGACAGATGCCAACAGAAAGGATGCCTATGCGGATTTATCGGTGGATTCTCCGTACATGGGCTATGTGGCCCTGAATGATCTGAACGACCTGAAGGGCTCCAGCACAGTGGATGTTGACAGTATGACGGTGCTCCAGATTATGAATGCCAACGGCGGCGTGAAGGCTGATGTGGATATCACTGTGGAGGGAACCAACGCCACCCTGCAGATTCTGGATCGTGAAGCGAAGTATAACGAAAATAATGCCGGTTCCACTTCGGACACCATGGTGCAGTTCATTGATGAAATCACCTTTGGCGCGAGCCTGTCCATTAATCCTAATGAGGATCCTCTCACTCGCCAAAACAACGGTCAGCTGTTGCTGGGAGGTTCGGAGCAGACCTCGCTCGTGAAAAATAACGAACGCCTGAAAAATCCGGATATGGCCGATATGCAGGTGGTCGTCTCCTCCCGGCACAATAGCACCACTTTGCAGGGTAATGTGACCAATCTCAACGTGGATATGCGCGGTGCCGCCGTCAAAATCGGCGGCGATGCCGCCACTCGCTCCGAGATGAGCAATGTGCACGTGGATCTGGCGCGCAACGATATCAGCCACATGATTTATCAGACCAACCTGCACAATTCCCTGGTGCACCTCATGGAGGACTGCTCGGTGGATATTTCGGACGCGGTACTGGTGGATCAGAAATCCGTGGTGCGAGGTGTGAAGATTACGTATAACGATGCCGGTGTGGTCGGGAATGTTGTGAATCCGTACGATGTGGAGCCCAACGTGGCGGCCGGTAATAATCCGACCAGCAAGACCAAGGAAGTGAAAACCTCAGTGAATACTATGGTTGAGCTCACTTTTGCAGACCGCCCGGCTGACAACTCGGATGTGTACACCTCTGCAAATGGCACTAACCTCCTGGTGCTGCAGGCGGACCAGTTACTCGGTGTGGATGTGACGGGCAACGGCCTTACCCTTCAGCTGCATGAGGATATGTTCCAATATGCTTATGCGGCAGATGCCCGATTTATCGGCATCATGATGGGGGGAGATTCCGGCCATTTCCTGTATGAGGCAGATAACACACAATTCAGCCGCCTGCTGGATTCCCAGTTTGTGCTGCAGGATTCCACCGGCCGGCAACTCACCGGCCACTGGGTGACCAGTACCTATGTGGGCACTGAGTCCGCAGACAGCGTTTCGCCCCATTTGCTTTACTTCGAAGTGCCGGAGCCGGCCACTACCACTCTCAGTCTGCTGGCTCTCACCGCGCTCTGCGCCCGCCGCCGCAGGAAATAAGCGCGTGGTATAACAGCCGCCTATCACCGGGGTGCGGGGCTTCAGTCCCGTGCTCCGGGCCTGGGGCGTTCGCGTTACTTGGGTTGTCTTTGCTGCTGGGCGGGGAGGTTGAGCTCTACTGATTTCTCCTGGGCGGATTCGCTGCAAGAGTTGAACCAGAACGCCGCCACGTAGATGATATAGAAAGCCGTGAGGCAGGTGCCGACCCAGTTCACAATGGTACCGAGAAAACGCCAGCGTGTGATGAGTGCCACTGCCAGCACCACCAGGGCAATAAGCACCCCCAGTACGCAGAGCCATGCCGCCTGCGCCACATCGTGCGGTTCAGTGGTGGCGTAGCAGATGATGCCGGGAGTCACTCCCAGCATGAGGGTTGCGCCGAAGCAGTCCCAGCTGCTGAAGGCGCTCATGTCTTCCTGTGTATCACTCATGCAGGGGCAGTATACCGCGCCTGCTGCCCCATGGCAACTTCTTTTTCCTCCAGCCTTGCATATTCCGTCGGGGCCTTGGTGAAACCTTGGCTTTCTGCTTTATTCAGCCGGTTGCCGGATGATGGCGGTGAGGTGCTCGCGGAGGGGCTTGGTGAGGCGACCGATGCCCAGGTAGGAGGCGATGCCTTTGAGGTGGTCATCGCAGCCGCTGATGCATTTGAGGTGCGCCAGCACCTGCACCGAGATGGCGCGGAGCTCGGAATCCGGCACATCGTCCCAGTTGCGGGGACCCTTGGCGCGGGGCTGCACATCGGGGGTGCCGGTGGCGTAGAGCACGCGGGTGGCACCTTCCAGGCGGCAGCAGTATTCGCCCCGCTCCAGTTGGCGGCTGATGATTTCCTGCAGCCGGGCGCGCAGAGTGGGTGAAATTGCCGGGGTGAGCGAGAGGCAGCGCAGGCGTGCCATGAGGAAACTCTCCTTGATGGGGCCTTCCTCTTTCACCAGTCGGGTGATATAGGGCCGCAGGCTGGAATCGCTCATTTCAAAGAGCGGGGGCAGCGTGGTGTTCAGCTGCGCTTCGCGGTAGGCAGGGCCTTCCAGCGGCTGGAGCTGCTCCGGGGCAGGGGCTGCCACTTCGATGATGCCGGCTCTGGGCTCCGCCGCTGCTGCCGGGGGAGCGGTGAGCAGCGGCAGCTCCGGCGCGGGCAGGGGGCCGGCTTCCACAAAGCCTTTGAGCGCGGCATCCAGCGCGTCCACACAGGCCGCCGGGTTGCGCCACCAGTCGATGGCCCACACGCGCAGGAGGCGCCAGCCCAGGATGTGCAGCACCGAGTGGCGCAGCACATCGCGGTCGCGGGCGGTGTTGGCCGCGGCGTAGGAATAGCCGTCGGTGGCAATGCCGGCCAGCACGGTATCGGGGGCTTCGGGGTGCTCCACGGCGATATCGATGCGGTAGTCGGATACACCCACATTGGTGTGGCATTTCCAGCCGCGTGCGCCTAAATCGGCGGTGAGTCGGGCAATGAGGCTGTCCTTCTCAGGCAGGCGGATACCCTGCTGCAGCTCCAGATAGGCAGCGGCACCGCGGCGGGCGTAGTCCAGGAATCCGCGCAGGTCCGCCGCGCCGCGGGCTCGGGTGTGGGAGAGGTCGATATCCTCCGGCAGCATGCTGGTGAACACGTGCATGGCGGTTCGGGCACGGGTGATGGCCACATTCAGGCGGCGCTCACCCCCCATGAGGTTGAGAGGGCCGAAGTTCATGGATATCTTGCCTTTGGCATCGCGCCCGAAGGTGGTGGAGAAGTAGATGACGCCGCGTTCATCGCCCTGCACGTTTTCCAGATTCTTCACGAAGACCGCCTCGGGGTTGTTTTCCGCGAAGTAGGGCTCCAGCGATTCATCCTTGGCGCGTTCGGCTTCCAGCAGGTCTTCGATGAGCGCCTGCTGCTGGGTGTTGAATGTCACGATACCGATGCTGCTGGCCTCGGTGTAGCGGAAATCCGGGTGGCGGAGGGTTTCCAGCACGTGTGCCACCAGGGCGGTGGCCTCTGCCAGGTTGATACGCTTGCTGCTGCCGGGCTCGTAGGTGCCCTTCACGTGGTGGTAGTGCACGGCGTTGTCCTGGGTGCGGGGCGCGGGGAAGGTTGTGAGCTTCTGCTCGTAGTACTGGTTATTGGAATAGGCGATGAGGCTTTCGGACTTGCTGCGGTAGTGCCAGTTGAGGTTAAGCGCGGGGATATTGCAGGCCAGGCATTCATCCAGAATGCTTTCCATATCCTTTTCGGTCATGCCGTCGTCCTCTTCCTCGGCATCCTTGCTGCGGGAGAAGAAGCTGGTGGGCGGCATCTGGCGCGGGTCGCCCACGATGATGGCGTTGTGCCCGCGACCGATGGCGCCGATGGCATCCCACACCGGAATCTGCGAGGCCTCGTCGAAGATGACCACATCGAAGGGGACGGCATCGGTAGTGAGGTACTGGGCCACGGAAAGCGGGCTCATGAGCATGCAGGGCTTGAGCAGCGGCGTGAGATTCGGGATGGAGGTGAGCAGCTGGCGCAACGGCATGTGTGCGCGCTGCTTGGAGAGCTCACGCTGCAGCAGGGCCACTTCTGTGCCGTGCCGCGAGATGCCGGCGGCGCGTTGGATGAGCTGGTTGCGCACCTGTCGCGAGGTGGCTTTCAGGATTTCGGCGTCCTTGGCGGCAAAGTCGGCAATGCGGCCTTCGTGAATGGCCGGCATGAACTCCAGCAGCGTTTTGTTTTCTGCCGCAGCGGCGCGGAGCCGCTGGCGGGCCATGTTCACCTGCACCGCCAGGGGGAAGGCATCCGGGGAGACGAGACCGCCCCGCAGCGGTGCAACCCAGGCCGGGTGGCACGAGCGTGTCTTGCGGTTCCAGAGCACCAGGTTGCGCCACTGCGGGCGCAGCGCAAGCAGCCCCGTGGCCCAGGCTGCGGTGCAGCCCTCCTCCGGCGCTACGGCGCACAGCGCGCTTTCTGCCTCGCAGAGCGTCCGTTCTTTTTCCCGCAGCTTGCTTACGATGCTCTGCACACCGGGAACCCCGCCTTGCAGGATGGATTGAAGCGCGGCCTCGCAGGAATCCGCTGCGGCATAGAGTGCTGCGATATTCTGAGCCTTGCCCAGCAGTTCATCGCTGGTTTCGAGCCCCTTGTTGAACTCGGCGGGCAGGGCGGCGGTGTTCTGCCCGGCCTGCCAGCGGGTGATTTCCTGCATGCGCACCAGGGCCTGCAGCTCCGCCAGACAATCGGCGGGCTTGCGGCTGCTGCCGGCCAGCATCTGCAGGTAGCGGCGCATGCGGCGCATGCCGAAGAAGCGGGTGAAGAACCCGGAAATGGCGATATCCTTGCATTCGCGCAGCCGGGCGGGCAGGTCATCGTCCTGCAGTGCCTCTGCGGGGTAATCCAGCGAGAGTTTCGCCTTGTGCTGGCAGAACTGGGTGGCTTTTTCGGCAATCTGCCTGAGCTGCTCCAGCGTAGCACGGGCATGGCCGGGCAGCAGGGCTTCCTGCCCGCTGCCCACGGCGGCAGCCGCGGTTTCGATGGCGGGCAGAGCGCGCCGGATTTCGTCTGCCGGAATGTTCAGCGCCCCGGCTGCCTGGGCGGCTTCCTGTACCCAGGCTTCGTGGCAGTCGCAGTAGCAGCGCAGGTCGGAGCTCAGCTTTTCCTCCCACTCCAGGCTGTATTCTGTGCCGGTGAGCAGGGCACACTGCTCCGGGCTCAGCTGGCGCACCAGTTCGAAATGCAGTGCGAGGTCGCGGGCTTCCTCCAGCCGCTTCATCTTTTCCGCGCGGGTGAGGTCGGCGGGCTTTCCCGGGCAGGGGGAGAACTCCGGCACCGCCGGGTGGGTGGCCACGAGGTCGATATCATTGAACAGGCAGCTTTCATCCGGGTAGAGGTGGTGCAGCTCCCAGGGCAGCATGTTGAGCTGGTGGCGCAGCTGGGCCATGGAGAAGACCTGCTCCTCCCAGTCCTGCTTGCCAGCTCCGGCGCTGATGGCCTCCACCGCGGCTTTGTACTGCGCCAGCACGTCCTTCTTGTTGGCTTTGTTGGAATGCAGCTCCAGGCAGAATTCCTCCAGCCCCACGCGCTTGAGGCGGTTGTGCACCACCTGCAGAGCCGCGGCTTTCTCGGCCACGAAGAGCACGGTCTTGCCATGTGCCAGGCAGTGCGCAATCATGTTCGTGATGGTCTGGCTCTTGCCCGTGCCGGGGGGGCCGATGAGCACGAAATTCTTGCCACGCCCGGCTGCCAGCACGGCGGAAAGCTGAGAGGAATCCGATGAAAGCGGCGTGTATACCTTGTGCGCTTCCACTTCGTTATCGATGGTGGCGGGGTCGGGGAAGCCTACCTGCTCCGGGAAGATACCGCGCTCCGTGGCGGCAATCTGGCTTACAATCGGGTTGCGGAGTAAATCAGTGCGACGGTCGCACAAATCTTTCCACATCAGGTATTTGGTGAAAGAGAAGGTGCCGAGCACGCAGAGCTCCTCCACCTCCCAGCCCGGCTGGGCATCGATGGCGGCGCGCACGATGTTGAAGATTTTCGGCACGTCCAGCCCGGATTTATCCGTGGGAAGCTCGCCCTCCAGCTCCGGGATGGTCAGGCCGAACTCCGTTTTAAGCAGCTCCAGCAGGGTCATGTTCATGCGTGGCTCTTCATCACTGCCGCGCAGGGTGAAGCCTGCCTTCACGCTGGGGCGGGTGAGCCGCACCGGCAGCAGAAGAATGGGCGCGCGGAAAGCGCGCTGCTCGCGCACATTGCGGCGGTACCATTTAAGGAATCCGCAGGCGATGTAGAGCGTGTTGGCGCCGCTTTCTTCCATTTCCCGCCGCGTGGTCAGGTACAGGCTCTGCATCTGTTTCTGGAGCTGCTGCTGGGGCAGCCTGGAGGCCAGTTCGTTGTTCCTGAACATGGAATCCACGCATTCGCTGAGCCTCTGGGCCATGGCATCGGAATCCTCGCCGTGCTGCACCTGCGAGGTGATGCTCCAGTAGGTCTCCGGCACTGGTTTGATGCGGAAGGCGGTACCATCTGCCAGTTTGTCCTCCAGTCTGCCCACATCCGGCAGAAGCAGGGGCAGGTGGCGCTTGCCGCTCGGCTGGGTGTTCAGCAGCGGGTTGCGCAGGGACAAATCCAGCAGTTTGAGTTGCCACACATCCATACGGTTGCGAGGCATGCTGCTCACCAGATTATCGGCCTCCTCTGCGGCAGGTACCGGATTGGTGTTTTCCGGCAGCTTACCCAGAATCGGATGAATGCCCACCTGGTACCACAGACTCTTGATATCCAGCGCCTGAAAATAATCATCGTCTGCCACGCGCTCCAGCAGGGCGGTTCCGGCGGCCTGCGCTGTGTCGAAATCCACCGGGTTGCGGGAGCCGTGGGTGTTCAGCATGGTGGTTTCCAGCACCAGCAGCTGGCCGCGCTTCAGCTGGTTGCGGATGGTAGAAGCCGGCGTGAGTTGCGGCGAGGGCAGGTAGCGGTTCTCTTTCTGCACGCCCATGAACGCATGCCCATGCGTGAGGATGACAAAGGGATTCAGCCCCAGCCGCGCCACGCAGGCCGCCAACAGCAGTGTGGAATCCAGGCAGGTGGAGCATTTCTCCTCCATGATGCAGGAGGGCGTGCGCACTCGCTGGCCCAGCCCATCGTCAATCCAGCTTTCCGGGGGCAGGGCATATTCGATGCCCAGCCCGGAGATGTGCTCCCAAAGACGGCGGAGGCGGGACTGCGATTCGTCCGGGGCATCGGCATAGCCATTCCCGGAGCCGATACTGCTCACGATGGCATCCACCGCAGGGTCATGGGGCAGGGTGAGGGCTGCCAGCAGCTCAGGGTATTCATCTCCACCGGCCCAGGTGTTGAAAGCCAGCCACTTGAAACTATCCTCCTTCCGCGCCAGCACTGCTCCGTTTTTATCCAGCAGCTCCACGATGATTCGCCCCGGCACGTCCCCCTTCAGGGCGAGCAGCGCGGCATCGTCAAACTCCGGACACTCGCCGTGCCGGGTGTATAGCTGACCTGCCGCAAGATACGGCAGCTCCCATTCCTGTGGCATGGCGAACAGCCTGGGCTCGTGCTGCACCCGCAGTTTTGCGCCTTGCAGAGCTTCACTTGATTTGACCTCCACATGCCACAGCACGGGCCGCTCGTTGCGCAGGTAGACAATGGAGGAATAGCGGTAGGTTGAGATGGAAAGGGTTACGGGGGAAGAGGGTTCCATGGCAGGGGGGGGCGCAAGTTGCTGATGCTATGCTACCACCAGCCACCCGGGTAAGTCAAGAAAACAAACATTGAGATTGAGGGTGCGCATTGCCTCAAAAAAAATCGAACCCAACGAGGAATCGCCGTTTCGCCGGCGGTGATGAAGTTTTATGGTTGCCTCAAAATTAGAAGCACTATAATACTTACAT
>CALFTQ010000107.1 GCA_937916135.1 uncultured Verrucomicrobiales bacterium | reverse complement strand
TCACCTCGTAATCAGGATGACCGCAGAGCACCTTGGAAAGCGTGGATTTGCCGGAACCGTTCGGCCCCATGATGGCATGTACCTCTCCTTTCGGGATTTCCAGGTTGATGCCGTTGAGAATCGGCGCGCCATCCTTCACGCGCGCATGCAGATTTTTGATGACCAGACTCATTGCTGGGGGCATTATACAGGAATATTACCGTGTAGGCAAGCGTCCATGCGTGTCACGCAGGTGCCTTCCGGCAAATCGAACACGTCCTCGGGGCGCAGACCGGGTTTCAGCTGCACGTCCAGCACGCGGTTGTTCGTGTCGTCCAGCAGGTGCACATGCGGTTCCAGATTAGGACAGAAACGCGAGGGTCCGTTGTCGAAATTCAGGTGATTGATGAGTCCTGCCTCGGCCATCGTCTCCAGACAGTTATACACCGTTGCCAGAGAGATGCCCGGCATGTGTGCCTTGGTGCGCTCAAAAATCATGGCGGCGGTCGGGTGGTCGTGCGAGGCCAGAATCGTCTCCAGCACAGCACGGCGCTGGCGGGTCATGCGAACCCCGGCGCGGCGTACCATGCTCGTGGCCATAGTGCGGTTGCTTGATGTTTTAGAAGTAACCATAACTTAGAACGTTTCCATTATAAAGAATCATCCTGTTTATGGCAAGAGAAAATAACGGTACAGACAAAAAATCCCCGCCGCTCCGGAGTGGAGGGCGGGGATGGGAAATACGGATTGTGCGTGATTACTTGTCGGCCGGGGTGCCTTCCATCACGATAATTTCCATGGGTTCCAGCGAGATGCTGATGGGGGTATCCACATCCACGGCCTTGTCCATGATACCGCTGAGCACGCGCTGGTCTGCGAAGGAGCTGCGCAGGATGATGGCGCCGGTCACATTGGGCGGCACGTCAAGCATCTGGCGCAGGGTGGTATTCAGCGTCTTGGGCTTGGCGGAGGAGTTGCGCAGGGTCAGGGTGCACTTGGTGGGAGTCCAGGCAGCCCAGCCGTAGATGTCGCCATCCTTCCTGGCTTTGTCCCAGGGATTGCCGCCGACCCAGTGGGTATCGGCCAGCACATCGGCGTTGCGGCGAACCCAGGCAATGCACTTGGCGAGTTCATCCCAGAGCACGCCGCCATCCTTGTTCAGGATATCGGAATCGGCGTAGATTTCCTGGAGACTGGAACCGCTGGCAAAGGCAGTGCGCATTTCCTTGATGCAGTTGGCGGGGTCCTGGCTCATGACGCGGGGCGGGCCATTCTTGGTGATGATGGTGCCGTGAATCATGACGGAGTTGATGGGGAAGAGCGGGGCACCCTCCACGAATACCTCGTGCACGAGGCGGTCGCGGTAGGTAATCCACTTGTCACGGGCATCGCCCATGTTGCCCATCTGGTCGAAGTCGTTCTCCTGGCGCCACACGCAATCGGAGTGGAAGAACCAGAACGGGCTGGCCCAGGTGCCCACCGTGGTGTTCAGGTAGATATCCGGGCGGGCTTTGCGCAGGGCGGCAAGCACGTTGAGAATACCCTCACTGTCCTCCAGCGCGCCGGGGCCCTTGGCGTGGAACTTGGTGGAGATGCCGTCGAACTTGAAGTAGCGCATGTCGTAGCGCTTCACCATGTCCGAGCAGCGGCCTACGAAGGCGTTGAAGTATTCCGGGTTGGAGAGCTCGAAGTTGGCAATGCGGTTGTTCGGGTGAGTCTTGTTCCAGAAGCCGATGCGCATGGTTTTGGCGGCACCGTAACCACCCACCGGGCCGAGCCAGGTGCCCATGCCGCAATCCATGCTGGTGGCTACCTCGTTCAGCTTGGTGAAGCCGTTCGGGAAGCCGATGTGGAAGTCCCACAGGCTGTTGAAATCATCCCAGCCGTCATCGAGGATGTAGGCATCCAGCTTGGTTTTGCGCTTCTCGAAGAGTTCTTTCTTCCAAGTGTTGAGGATGTTCAGGGAAAGCTCTTCATTGCTGCGCTTTTTCGGGTCGGCTTCGAAATTGCGGGTAATGCCTACTTCGTACCAGTCGTTGTAGTGAACAAAGGGCCGATAGGGAACCGCCCTCTCGCGCTCAATGTAACGCAGGAAGGAACGGCGCTGCTGCCCCGGGCGGAAGAGACCGATGACGGAGTTCACCTGCCAGGGGAATTCCTTGGTCAGGTTGGTCTTGCGAACCCAGGTGCCGCGCACCATGTCTTCTGGAACGGGGGCCGAGGTTTCCTCCGGGTTGCCCATAGAGAGGGAGAGGGAGATGCGGCCGCTGCTGGTGATGGGTTCGGACTTCTTTTCGACCCAGTAACGCAGGTGGTAGGTGCCGGCCACCGGAACAACCATGCGGTACTCTGCATTCTGCGATTTGTGGCCTGTGTAGCCGGGGTGGATATCCTCTGCAATAACCTGGCCGGCAGTGGTGACCAGCTGCACGCCCACCATGTTCAGGCGGTGGTTGCCGCGCTCATACTCAAAGTCAATAACGAGCTCGCCGGGTTCCTGGAAATTGACCGGGCCTTCTGCCACGGCCAGGTCGCGGAGCACGGGGCCATTCTGGGCGCTGTACTTAGTGCCGTAGACGGGAATGAAGCTTTCCGGCACGTTGAAGGCACTGCCGAACATGCCCGGTGTCCAGGTTTCAGGGGACCATGTGTCTTCCTGAGTGGCGCCATGCTGGCCGACCGTCATCACGGACATGGGGGTTTCCAGACCCATGAAGAGCTTTTCAGTGACAGCCACCGTGCCGTGCGTCGTGTTGCCGGAGATGGAGGGGATGCCGCCTGCATCTGTGGGCACGACCTGAAGCGCGGTGATGCTGGCGAAGGGTACCGGCTTTTCGCTGGCTTTCAGTGTGAACTCCTGGCGCAGGTAGTGGGAGTTCTCACGCAGAACAGCTTTCCACTCAATGCTGAATGAGTCATCCGGCGCGGTGAAGGTAGAGGTGATGGCCTGGCCCGGCAGCTGAGCGGAAACGCGAAGCGCAGTCTTATCCGGGGTGAGTTCCACCAGCTCGGGCTTGGTTGCCTTCATGTCAGTGGAGCTCATCTGCCGGCCATCCGCCAGGGTCAGGGTGAATACCGGGCCGCCGCTTTGCAGGAGTTCTGTGCCATCCGGGCCTTTCAGGCCGCCGAACTGCACGCCCCCGTCCTTCCACAGAAATGTGGCACTGAGAAGCTTATTGTTGAGCGTGCAGGAATCATCGCTCTGCGTAGCCTGGGCTTTTCCTGCCGGGTGTTTTGAAGATTGATTATCGCAACTCACGAGCGTCACACCGACGCTGACTGTGGCGAGTGCTGCCAGTATGGAGTGGAGAAATATGTTTTTTCGCATGATATTTCAGTAACACTTGGTACTGTTTCGGAGTCTACCATAATTTATTTGCGATGGCAAGCGGGAATTTCTGTGGCACTGCGGTATACTTCAGAGGCTTCCTCTGCCGTGAGACGGTGGATACCGGGCAGGGTGGGGATAGCGGCTCCGCCACCGTAGACCTTGCAGGCGGCATGGGCCATGCCGGCAAAATCGGCATCGGAAGGAATGCCTAATTCCTGCATGTTCTGCGGCAGCCCCAGTTCCTGATACCAGGCACGAAGGCGCCGGATACCTTCCATCACGACCATTTCCGTATCACGGTGCGGGGTGACCCCCATCACGTTGGTCGCCCATTGGGCAAAGATGCCGGGATTGTAGCGCCACATGGCTTTCATATATGCCGGAACCACAACGGCGAGCCCGCCGCCATGCGGAACATCATAGACAGCGCTGAGCTCGTGCTCCAGCGCGTGGCAGGCCCAGCTTTGCTCACGACCCAGTCCCAGCAGATCGTTGTGAGCCACGGTGCCGCAGAGGGCGAGCTGCCCCCAGGCATCCACATCCTGTAAATCGGTGTTGAGCTTCCGGGATTCGTGCATAATGGTGCGCATGGTGGCTTCGGCCAGGGCATCGGTCAGGTCGGTCTGCTGCGTGTTGGTAAAATAGCGCTCAAAGATGTGGCACATCATGTCGCAGGCTCCGTAGGCCATCTGCTCGCGGGGCAGGGTGAGGAAGAGGGTGGGATCCACCACGCTGAGCACGGGGCGCAGCCCCATGTGCCTGAATCCGAGTTTGCGGCCGGTAGCTTCATCGCTCAGCACACTGTTCGGGCTGTTTTCGCTGCCGGCGGCAGGCAGGGTGAGCACGGTGGCCACGGGCAGGGGGCCGTGCTCCGGAATCGAGCCTTTGCGGGAATAGAGTTCCCACACGTCGCATGAGTTTGGCACGCCCACGGCAATGCCCTTGGCGGAATCAATCACGCTGCCGCCACCGACTGCCAGGACAAGCCCCACGCCTTCCCGGCGGCAGAGCTCAATACCGGTGCGCACCAGGGTGACACTGGGATTCGGTTTCACCCCGCCCAGTTCCACAAAATCAATGCTGGCTTCCTGCAAGGCCTGTTGCACCGTGGCCAGCAGGCCGCTGCGGATGCAGCTGCTGCCGCCGTAATGCAGCAGCACCTTGCCCGGAGCGTGGGGCTTCAGCAGTGTTCCGATATTCCGGTGTTCCCCGGGGCCGTAGACGTATTGGGTGGCATTGCGGTAATTGAAATTCAGCATGTCTCCACTCTACCACGGCCGGGCAGCTGTGTCGATGCAAAATGACGCTATATGGGGTTGCTAATTGAGCGGTCGGTCGGTACAATGGTGCCACATTTCATGCGCATGAAGATTGTACAACATTTAGCTTGCTCCCTTGTCCTTGTTGGCTTGTTTGCCTGTAATCAGCAGAGTCAGAATGCGGTTGAACCGACAGTCACGCCTGAGGTCAAGCCGGTGGAACCTGTTGTGAAACCGGCTCAGCCGAAGCCCCCCGTCAAGCCCGTCAAGCCCGTCAAGCCGGTCAAGCCGGTCAAGCCGTCCGCTCCCGTAAAGCCTGTTGCACCTGCTGAGCCTGCTCCCGGCCAGGCCGGCATCACCGCAACACCGGAGCCCCCGGTGGTCGCAGAACCGGTGAAACTCAAGCCGCTGGGTAAGCGCGTGTCCCATGTGCCCATGAAGGGGATGTATGTGGCGCTTACCTTCGATGATGGCCCGCATCCCTCGCTTACCAACAAGGCACTGGAGATTCTGAATCGCCATGGTGCCAAGGGTACCTTCTTCGTGCTTGGTCAGAATGTGGCCCGTTACAAGTCTGTTGTGTCAGCGGCCGCGGCCGGTGGTCATGAAATTGGTGTTCACACCTGGAGCCACATCAAGATGAACTCCAGCTCCCGCGCCAAGGTGGACAGCGAAATCAGCCGCACTCAGAATCTGATTGGCAGTGTGACCGGGGTGGCACCGCGCGTGATGCGCCCGCCCTATGGTGCTACGAACAAGACGCTGGTGGACCACATGTTCAACCGGTATGGCATGGCTTCCATTCTGTGGGATGTCGATACCGTTGACTGGCGCAAGCCCGGGGTCAGCAAGGTTATCAACACTGCGGTGACAAAGGCAAAACCCGGTTCCATCATCCTGGTGCATGATATTCATGCCTCCACCATTGATGCGCTGGAGGGTATTGTAACGGGGCTGCAGGCCCGTGGCTTCAAGCTTGTGACGGTATCCGAACTCCTGGCTATCGGCAAGCGCGAGGCTGAGGCCGCTGCTGCACCTGAAACGCCGGCGGTGCCGGAACCTGCCGCCCCTGCGGTAACACCGGAACCCGTTGCCCCTGCCGAGCCCGCGCCCGTCGAACCTGTCCCCGATGCAGTGCAGCCCGGACCGGCTGCTCCGGCGGTCGTTCCCGATGCCGCTGACTCGCATGCATCCAGCGATGATGAAACTCCTCTGGATCTGGAATCCTTCGACCTGAATGAGTTATGAGTAAGATTGTGAATAATGGGGCTGTTTATCTGATTGGGGCCGGCCCCGGCGACCCGGGGCTGATGACTCTGAAGGGACGTGATTTGATAGCGCAGGCGGATTGTCTCGTCTATGATGCGCTGGCGTCCCCGGCCATGCTCGCCTGGCTTAAACCCGGGTGCGTGAAAATATACGTGGGTAAGCGTGCCGGTGATCATGCGCTGCCGCAGGACGAGATTAATGCCCTGCTGGTGAAATGCGCATCGCAGTACGACTGCACGGTGCGCCTCAAAGGCGGAGACCCGTATGTATTCGGTCGTGGTGGCGAGGAAGCCATGGCTCTGCAGGCAGCCGGGGTTCGCTTTGAAGTGGTGCCGGGGATCAGCTCCGCTATAGCCGGCCCCGCTTATGCCGGGATTCCGGTGACTCACCGCGATTGCTGCACGCAATTCACCGTGTTTACCGGGCACGAAGGAGCTCACAAGGCTGAAAGCACGCTTGATATCCCCGGAATCGCTGCGGCGAAGGGCACAAAAGTGATGCTGATGGGCATGAGCCGCCTGCGCGAGACCATGAATGCCCTGGTGGAAGCCGGGCAGGGGGCGGATGTGCCTGCCGCCGCTGTGCAATGGGCCGCAACCGGGCGCCAGAAGAGCGTGACGGCCACTGTCGGCACCCTGGCAGATGCCGTGGCAGAGACTGGTATTTCCTCGCCCGCCGTGGTGGTTATCGGCGAGGTGGTGGCCCTGGCTCCGAAGCTGGACTGGCGCAGCAAGCTGCCGCTTTGCGGTAAGCGCGTGGTGGTGACCCGCACCCGAGAGCAGGCGAGCGAATTGAGCAGCAAACTGGAGCAGCTGGGGGCGGATGTCATTGAACTGCCTACGATTCGCATAGCAGACCCGACCGATAAACGCGACTTTGCCGAGGCTGTGGTGGATGCTCCGCACTACGACTGGTTGATTTTCTCCAGCCCGAATGGGGTGCGCCGCTTCTTCCAGGCATTCTTTGCCGTCTACGAAGATATCCGCGAGATTGGCGGAGCCCGCATCGCGGCCGTGGGCCCCGGCACGGCAGCAGAGCTCAAGAAGTATGGCCTGATGGTGGATGTGATGCCGCAGAAAGCTGTGGCAGAGGAGCTGATAGCCGAGTTTGACCGCAAGGGGGATGAGTTCGGCGGCGTGGCAAACGTCACCATGCTCTGGGTGCATGGTGAACAGGCACGCCGCGTTATTTATGATGAGCTCATGAAGAGGCAGGCCATTGTGGATGAATGCGTGGCATATAATACGGTGCCCGAGACGGAGGATGCTGCCGGTGCACAGACCCGCCTGCGCGAGGAGGGGGCCGATATCATTACCTTTACCAGCAGCAGCACGGTGCGCCATTTCATGGCCCTGAATCTGCCACTTCCTCAGGGGTGCCGCATTGCCAGCATAGGCCCTGTGACCACGGCCACGCTTGCCGAGTTCGGGCTTAAGCCTGATATTGAAGCGGAGTTGCACACAATCCCCAGCCTGCTCGAGGCTGTGCAGAAGTTGAAGTAAGCTCATGCGTGCAGAAATGCAGATGTTTTGCCTGGGAGTGAATTATCGCAGCTGTCCGGTGGCGGTTCGCGAGCAATTTGCCGTGGGTAAATCGCGCCTGGCTGAGGTAAACCTGGCGCTTGCATCTCTCCCGGGGGTGGAGGAGTGTGCTCTGCTCTCTACCTGCAACCGCACGGAGATATATTATTGGAGCACAGCGGCAGATTCTGCCTTGAACGCCATTCTGGAGTATTTTCTCGGGAATGCCCCGGATTCTGTTACTCGACGTAAGCTTTTTTACCACCACAGCGGGGCAGAAGCCCTGTTTCATCTGGCATCGGTGGCTTCCGGGCTGGATTCCATGGTGGTGGGCGAAACAGAGATCTTCGGGCAGTTGAAAGACGCATATCGCGCAGCTTTTGAATGTGGCGTGACAGGCGGCTTCTCCAACAAAACGTTTCAGAAAGTCTTTACTATTGGTAAAAAGGTACGTAGCTCATCTCACATTACCAGCGGCCCCACCTCTGTGGGCGCTGCTTCGGTGCAGATGGCTCAGGAGATTCTGGGTGACCTGGCCGGTGCCAATGTGCTGGTGGTAGGGGCAGGTGAGGTTGCCCGCACCACGGCGCAGAGCTTGCGCTCCCGCGGGGCTGAAAGTATTTTCGTGGCAAACCGTTCGTTTGACCGGGCTGTGGAACTGGCCGGACAGGTGGGGGGGCGGGTCATTCGTTTCGCGGAGTGGATTCCCTATCTGGAGAATATCGACATCGTCATTGTTTCCACGGCCTCGCCAGTCTACGTGGTTTCGCCGCCGGTGCTGGAGCTGGTGCAGAGGACTCGCAAGCGGCCCCTTTTCCTCATTGATTTGTCTGTTCCCCGTAATGTGGACCCTGCATGTGGCCTGGTGGATGATGTCTATGTGTATGATATGGACGCCATGGAGAAGATGACTGCCGAGACTCGTCGTTTGCGGGGCGCAGAAATTGCCGCATGTGAACAGATGATTCGCGAGTGGGTGCAGGAGAATGCGGATTTGTTATTGAAAAAACGCGTTTGCGTGCGGGAGAAAGCGTGATTACGTAAAATATTCAGATTTTTTTCAACTAAATTGAACGCCCACCCAAATAGTTTGTCTACACCGTATCCCTGCGAACCGTTATTCTGTGTTTATGGACAAACCGACTCATACTAGACTTCCTGAATCTGAGGAACAATTGGTGGCTTTGCTCGCCACGCTACGTGTGGAGCCAGCCGAAGAGTTGGATTTTGAAAGTCGCTTTCTCTGCGAATTTCATGACCGCGTAGCCCGCGAGGCCGTGTGTTGTCCTGCTCGTCGTCATTTGTTGGCTCATCTGTTGCAGCTGGTTGAGAATATCGGGCGCGGACGGCTGGCTTTTGGGGCATCTGTCATGGGGGGGATTGCCGTAGTTCTGGGTTTTGCTATGTATCCTGCTGAAAACGGAGTGGTAGGAACTGCCGCAACGGTGGCCATGCCGGAGACTCAATCTGTTCCCTTGCAGATTCCTGCGCTTTCAAACGACCTGGCAGATTGTACCACCATTCGGGTGCAGGCGTCCAACTCTCCTTTTGATGTTCCCGGTGTGATGATTACCCGGGGGCAGCATTCCACCATCATCGAGGTTCCGAATGTGTATGTTGCGCCTCCTGCGCAGCGGGCCGGGAGCTATGTGCCGCTTCCTGCACCATCGGTGCGCTATGCTTTCTGAGGTATACCCCCCTCCTCCTTCATTGTACACTGAGTTCCGGGTGCACGGTGGTACGGCCTGTCCATTGTCCGTTGACGGGCTGTCCCGGGGTTTTCTTTGATGTAGCCAGTTGGAGCCGGGAGGGGCAAAGGACGGGCGAAGTCCCAGTTTGCGATTGCTGCCTGTGAGTAAGTGTGCCATTGCGCCCATAATTGCGTTGATTCCACGCGCGCGGGATTGATTCGTGCTTGCATTGGCCTTGCTGTTTTGGTAGAATAACCACGCTTATGGAGATAGAATGCAGTAAGTGCCAACGCAAGTTCAATACAATGAGGGAGGATGCTGACACTTGCCCTGAGTGTCTGAGAAATGAATTTACGGTCAAGGCAGAGGGGCTGAATGCTCAGGAACATGCGGAATTAGTGGCTGAGTATCAAGCGTCGTTGAAACGTCAATCTGCACGTGCTGAACAAATGGGGTGGATGTATGCCTCCGGGCAGGCCTTTAGTGTGGCGGGGAAACTTCGTTTTGCATTAGGAACCGCGATTTTCCTTATCTGCTGTTTCCTGTTTATGATAAGCGATAAATACTCCGGCGTGACCTTCCTTGCAGAGCTGGATGTGGAGTCTCAGCGTATCTTTTCCATGATTTTATGTGTGGTCGCGGCTGGTCTCATTGCTACATGTACCATTCGTTTCCGGAAACTGGCATGGCTTTTTGCGCTTGTGGTGCTGGGTATGGGGTGGTTTCTGCCGGATATGCTTCAGGCCGCCATGCGAGAAAAGGCCCGACTGGCGGCTGAAGCCGCGGCCAAGGACCAGCTTGCGGCATCGGTTGATGACAATCAGGTTCCCGAGCAGAAGGAGGGGCCGGTTCTTACCGAAGAAGATCTGCAGGTGTTTTACACGCTCAGAACACCATCGCACCGCATATCTCACTATGCGGTTTTCATTGATAACCAGGATAGCCGGGTACGCAGCCTAGTGCGCGAGGCTCTGAACCGCCTTCTTGAAGCTGAGTATACCCGCGCCTATACCCGCGCGAGCGGTGCGTTGTATGTTGCAACCAACGTGCCGAGTGCCCGGCGCAATATCTCTAATGTTCTGAGCCGTTTCGGGAAGGTTACGTATGCAGAACCGGACAAGGGGGTATATGAAGTTCGTTTTGATGCAGACAAGGCAAACCTGGTGAGTCAGTATTCATCTGACGTGCTTACTTCACCCATGAATAATTCCTATGTGACGGCGAATCTGAGCGAACTCCGCTGTCTGGATGCCATGAGAGTGCGCATGTCTGCACGTTCTCTGGCAGCTTCCAATGTGCGGGTGCTGCGTGGGGAAATCCGCGATACGTTGGTAGCTGTTTTGCAGGAGCCGTGGGCAACTGACCCTGATACTTATGCCGCTCTGATTGATGCTCTCGTGACTTATTGCAACCCGAACGATGTACAGGCGACGCGCCTTTGCTATGCATATTTTGAGGCTCGGCGCGCCTTGAAACGAGAGGTTGCTCCCGGAGTCACGCAATATCTGATTCGCGAGGCTCCTGATTCTATGGTGAATCCGGTAATTGATTGTTGGTGTGATAATCCCATCGCATGGGGAGAAATGCTCAATCTGCTCGGATACCGGGTACAGGCGCCTTTGCTTGCTCGCCTGGCGTCCACTAAGAATATCCGCTTGATAACGACCATCCTTAAATATCTGGAAGACCGCGGCACGGCGGAAGCCATACCTGCGGTGGAACCCTTCCTCGATTACCCGGATTCCATCATCCGCCATTCTGCCAGAGCCACTCTTGCTGCGATCAAATCACGCGTACACTAATTTAACCACTACTGAAGCATATGACCGTTCGACTTATAAAACTTCTGACGGGGTCATTCCTTTTCTTCTGCTTAGGCATAGCTTTATTCCCTGTCTTTTTTCCAACCAAGGTTGAGAAAAAGGTGACTCAGGTGGATAGCGGTTCAACCATTGTCCGTGATGTCAAGGTAGATGACTGGAGTCGAGATGATGAAACGGTGGATGAAGACGATTCTGCCTGGGTTGAGGAGCCGGAGGATACGACACCGGAGCGACGGATCAGCCGACAGGATGACGAGACCTTCGATGAAGAAGATGTTCCGCTAGATGCCAGGCAGAACGTGGTTCCAGAGGCTCGCGTGCAGGCTCAGTTTCTCTCTGCCCTTGGTGAGATGCGGCGGTTCACCGATTTGCTGGAAAAGCAGGAGGCTGATAATTTCTGCAATGATGAATTCAAGGCAAATGACTGGGCAGACCCGGAGAAGATATATTTTACCCTGGCAGACCGCGTCATCAGCAAACTGGGTAAGCTGGATGATTCCACCATCCTCAAATACCTGCAGGAGCCGGGGAACCGCCTGGATCTCGCGCGGGTAACCCTCATCCGCAAGGCGGGTTCGCAAGGGATTCGCTCTGTGTCCGTTCGTCCAAAGGGTAAGGAACTGCTGGCCTCCCTTGCGTCGGATTTGAACTGGATGACGAATCTGCTCCACTCCGGCCCCACCAAGAACATGGAGCAGGCCTTGTGCTACCTGGAAACAATTTATGGCAAGATAGGCGAGGAAGAAATGAAGGTGCCGGTCACGCGACGGATTGCCACCACAACTGCACTTGAGTTTGCCCGCGAGGGCTGGAGCGAGCAGGATATGCTCAACCGCTTCAACTACTATAACACCAGCTGGAAGGAAGGGAAGCTCAATTCTTATTTCGACCAGCTCCAGTATTGGGAAACCCGCTTTGTAACCGGCTGCAAGCAGCCGAGCGATGGTGCCGGTAACTGGGGAAGCCCGCGAAATCTGGCATGGCACCGGGATAATGTGCGTCTGCCTATGGAGCAGTACCTTGGTGCGGAGGGCCAGCTTGATTACCGCCTGCGCAACGTTGCCGGTGACTCTGTGTTCTCTTCGGAGTATCTGGCTCCTATCTGGAAGTATGTGAACTTCACGACTGGTTGGGCATATCGCGAAATCGGCGGCGTTTGCGGTGCTCTTTCGCACTATGCAACCTTCAGTGCCCTTGCTGCCGGTCTGCCTGCCGCCACGATGGGTGAACCCGGCCACTGTGCGTATGCCATGCGCATAGGAAATACCTGGCACCGTGGTAATTCCATATACTGGCAGCATAGTTTGCACAAGACTTTCTGGGGCGAGCATGAGTGGGGCTACCTGCACCTGACCCAGCGTTTGTATGAAGAGCGTTTCAAGACTTGCGCGGCAGACCAGCTTGTGGCCATGGCGGACTTTCTGACAGCCCGTCGCAAGATGAAGGCCGCATTCAGTTGCTACGAAATCGCAGTCAAGGCGCAGCCGAACAACTGGCCCGCTCTGAAACGGTATGCCGCGTACCTGAAGTTGAAGGCTCCCACGGATCTGGAAAAGTGGATGACCCTGCACGATACGGTGATGGACGGCATGGGCAAGGAGCATTACCACGCCGCTGCTACCATGCAAGCCCGCTATGTCTACCCGAACCTGGCCCCTCTGATTAAGGACCGTGCCAAGCTTAACAAGATGTATTCAGGCTTGTTCAGTCACTTCAAGGACTGGGGGGCGAACCGTTGGGATATTGCACCGGTCCTGGATGCCCAGATAGCCACTTGTGAGACTGATGGTGAGAAGAAAGCCTATTTGCGCGAGGTGCTGCGTGTGCTCATGAAGCGTCCGGATTATTCCGGTGCTGTGCTGACCTGGGGCCTGGGGTATATCTCTCAGCTGCCGGAAGGGGATGGTAAGATTCAGGAAGAGTTTACCAATATGCTTGTGCAGGCGATGAGCCGCACCGGTTCTTCCAGCAAACAGATTGATGAGACCTGGGCTACGCTGGGCGAGGCTATTCACGCTGCGGCTAAGAATAAGGAGCGGCGCACGTTCCAGGCCATCGGTAAGCTTGCATACAGAAAGTGCAAGAAAAAGTTCAACAAGAAAGGCCCCCGTATCAATGGCTTCCCCGGGCGAGTGGTCTCGGCTACCGGCTGGATTGATACCGCAACGACCATCGGCGACATGTCAGACTGCTGCCTGCACTGGGGTGTCCTTCAGCGTTACGGTGGCACCATGCCCGGCAAGTTCGAGGGCAAGGCCGGCCTGACCGTCGGGATGGAGAAGAAGAGTGACTTGACCGGTGTGGTCTGCATAACTCATGAAAAATCACTCAAGAAGGATCGGCCTTTCTATCTGGAGGTGTCGGACGATGGGCAGAACTGGTACCGAGTGCGCCCGAACGGTGAAATCAAGGGCAATGAGATTCGCTTCAATCTGAAGGATAGCGATGCTGCCGGCAAGTTTGTGCGTATGTTGCGCGAGGGTGATAAATATGAACCCGGCATTGCAGGCTTCTACGTGTACGGTCGGCCGCAGAAAAACTGATTCATATAGAGAGAACAACTGCTATGATAAAGAATATTTTCAAGATGCTGGCACTCGGGATGCTGATGGCTGCGCCATCGCTTGCAGCGGTAGCACGCACCTACCCGGATGCGCTCTCCAAGACCGGTAAGAACCCGATTGTGATTTTCATCTACGGTGCGAATTATGACAAGGTGAGCGAAAGGACATACGAGGCGTTTATCAAGAAGAACAAGATAGCGCCCTATGTGCGCCAGTGTACTTTTCTGGAGATGCCTCTGTATCAGCTGCCTTCGGACCGTGAGAAAAAGGATATGGAGAAGCGCCTGGGCAATAAGCGGCTTCCCCGTGGCATACGGTGCTACCCCTGCCTGGCAGTGGTGGATGCCAGGGGGAACCTGCGCGGAGCGGTGCAGTCCCCGGAAGAGATGAAAGACCCGGAGGTTGCGCTCGCTGCCCTCAAGACTCTGGTTGCCAATTTCTACGCCCAGGAAAAGTTGATTGAAAAGGCGAAGAAGGCCAAGGGCGAGAAGAAGGCAGAGTTCCTGCTGGCTGCTTCTGATATTGATTTGAAGATGCCCAGCGATGTTATCGGCAAAGAGGAGCGCAAAAGCCTGGAGGATGCCTCAGCCCTGGGAAATCGTGTGGAATTCGACCCTCTTACCGTTGTAGAAGCCCTGCAGACGAAGGATTATTCCTCGGCCAACAGTTACGTGCGTAACCTGATGGCCCAGGGGGGGTATTCCAAGCTGCAGCGGCAGATGATTATGGCGGCTTATGCCGGGCACCTGCGCCGTGGTGGTGAAGGCCGTACGCCTGCCTCTAAGGAGCGGCTCCGCGCTCTGTACACCGAAATGCGCAATATTGATCCGAACTCAACCTACGGCGCCTATGCCGAAGGAGCGCTCGTTATCTGGGTGGAGGGCGGAAAACTGACGGATGACCCGATACCGACTGAGATTAACCGGGTTGGAAATACCGCAGATGATGGCAACAGCTCAGGCTCTTCCACCAAAACGGCAATGGGCAGCACCTCCATACCCGCTGCGGATGATGAGGAGCCCGGTGCAACCGATGCGGATGCTCCGAGCGATGCGGATTTTGAAGGTGATGACTTTTAATTGATGCATCACTAAAGACTTGAATTTTCCGGCCGGCGGGTGTAATCTCCCGCTGGCTAGTTTTTTGTAATATGTTGGGTTTCTTCATCTTCATTATCTGTTTTGTGCTCCTGACGGCAGGGTATGTGTTCTACGGGCGTTATGCTCAGAGCGTCTATGGATTGGATGAAAAGATGGAGATGCCTTGCGTCAAGTCGCCGGATGGTGTTGACTTTGTGCCGCTTCCGACGTGGAAGATATTTCTGATTCAGCTTCTGAATATTGCCGGTCTGGGGCCTGTGGTGGGTGCAGTATCCGGTTGCCTGTTCGGGCCGGTGGCTTTGCTCTGGATAGTGGCTGGCTGTGTGCTGGCCGGAGCCATGCATGATTTTCTGGCGGCTCTTATGTCTGCCGACCGAGGGGGGGCAAACCTGCCCGAACTGGTGGGCGAAAACCTGGGAGAGCCTGCGCGCCACGCCATGCGCTTTGTCTGCATTTTCCTGCTGCTGATGGTCGGTGTGGTATTCACATTGCTGCCGGCAGGCATGCTGCATGGCATCTGGGGTGGGTTGAGCCCCCTGCAGTGGAGTTGTGTGATTCTGGGCTATTATTTCCTGGCAACCATTCTGCCCATTGGTGCCATTATTGGCCGCATTTACCCGTTTTTCGGTGCCGTGTTCCTGTTTATGGCCATTGGGCTGGCGGTTACCTTGCCGTTGAGTGGCCATCCCATCCTGCCGTGTCTGGATTTCTTTACGAATATGCACCCGTCCGGCACCTCGGTGTGGCCCATGATCTTTGTGACCATCGCCTGCGGTGCCATTTCCGGCTTCCACGCCACGCAGAGCCCCATGATGGTGCGCTGCCTGCCGGATGCCCGCAACCTGCGCCGCGTGTTCTACGGCGCCATGGTGGTGGAGGCCATGGTCGCCCTCATCTGGGCCACGGTAGGCCTTACGCTGAGGGAGGTCATCATGGATGGAAACCAGACCTTCGCGCAGTTGAGCGTAGCCAACCCGGCGGGCGCCGTGCGCGCGGCCTGCAACATGTTGCTGGGGGATGTCGGTGGTTGCGTGGCTGTGCTCGGTGTGGTAGTGCTTGCCATTACCAGTGGTGATACCGCCATGCGTTCCTGCCGCCTCATGCTGGCAGATGTCGTGCGAGTCAGGCAGGTGAGTGTCGCTTCGCGCCTTGCCCTGGCTTTCCCGCTCTTTGTTCTGGTCATCATTATCTCTCAGCTGGATTTCAGCGTCATCTGGCGTTATTTCGGTTGGGGAAATCAGACTCTGGCCTGCATCACCCTGTGGACCATCGCTGCCTGCCTGCGTCGCCGTCGCCGTTCCTGCTTCATTGCGGTTATCCCGGCGGTATTCATGACCTGTGTCTGCGCCACCTTCCTTTTCTATGCTCCTGAATGTGGAATCTGCCTTTCTCTGAGTGTGGCAACCACCGTCGGATTCATTGTTTCCGTGCTTTCGGCTGCTGCGTTCCTGGCGATGGTACGCTCCGGAGCAGATAAAGCCGAATAGTTGTACATTTGCAGCTTGCTAAATATCGGCATTTCTGCTAAAGTCTACCTGACTCAGGTATGGATAACCTCGATGACTACCAGAACGCACGCAAAGCAGCGGCAGACCGCCGCCGCAAGCGCCGTGCCGCCAAGGAAAAAGTAGTCATTCACCGCAATCCGGCCAGCTGGTGGAAGCGCGTGTTGCTCCGCATCTGCATGGTGATAGGTGTGGCGGCCATCACGCTTGGCCTGATTGGGTATGCCTTGTTCACCTCGGTCACGGCCAAGTATCAGAAATGGGCAGAGGAGTTCAATCTGGAGGATATCAACAACCTGGACCATCCCTGCATTATCTTTGACCGCAATGGCGAGGAAATTGGCCGCATCTACGATGAGAACCGCAGCTATGTGACCTACGATAAAATCTCCCGCGCCATGATCGATGCGCTCGTGGCCCAGGAGGATAAGAATTTCTGGACGCACAATGGCTTTGACCCGGTCGGCATCATTCGTGCGGCCAAGGAAGCCGCCGCTGCCGGTGGTCAGGCCAATCAGGGGGCTTCCACCATAACCCAGCAGCTGGCCCGCAATGCCTATGACCTGGAGCAGCGCACCGCCGCCCGCGGTGGCAGCCGCTATGAGCGCAAGGTGGTGGAAATTTTCCTCGCGATGCGTATTGAGCAGAAGTACGATAAGCAGCAGATTCTGGAGTTCTACATCAACCGCGTGTATTTCGGCCGTGGTTTCTACGGTATCCGTGCGGCTTCCCTGGGCTATTTCGGTAAGGAACCGGCAGATCTGACCGTGCGCGAGGCCGCCAGTATCGCCGCCCTCATCAAGAACCCGGAGAACTACAACCCGCTGCGCAATGCCAAGCTCAACTGGAAGTGGCGTAACGATGTGATAGACCGCATGCAGCGCGCCGGCATGCTCACGGCCGGTGAAGCCGCCCGCCAGAAAGAGACGGAGCTGGGCCTGAACCCCAGGCCGCTGAAGCGCAACACATCGTTCCTTCATGCACTTGTACAGCAGCAGGCTATCAGTATTTTCCAGAACCCGGAGCGTGGCGAGGAAATTGTCAAGAGCCGCGGTATCAAGATTCACACCACCATCGACCGCAAGATGCAGGAGGCTGCAGAGCAGGCCCTGCGAAGCCAGCTGGAGAAGGTAGAGGCACGCGAGGATTATACGCACGTGCGCTTCCACGAGACCAAAGACCCTCGTTGTGCTCAGCACCGCTATGTGGATGGCGCCGTCCTTGCTGTGGATAATGCCACGGGCGGGGTGCTGGTCTATGTGGGCGGTCGCAGCTTCGACCGTGATAACTTCGACATCATTGAGAGTGGGCGCCGCTCCGTGGGCACTGCCATGCTGCCCTTCCTTTACATGTGCGCGTTCGACAACGGCTACTCTCCCTGTTCACGCCTGCTGGATGATGCTCTGGATAACCGCCTGGCCGGTATCGGCGGCACAGAGGGTATTCTCGGTGAGTGGGGCATGGAAGTAGAGAAGGGCCGCTACCTGGATTCCATCACCCTGCGCCAGAGTCTGGAGTGGTCCAAGATTGCTGCTTCTGCCCGCCTGGGCATTGCACTCGGGTCTCACCCGACGAAGGGTGCCCGCTGTTTCCAGGATACGCTGACGGCAGTCGGCATCACCCCGCCGCCGCGCAACTCGAACAGCACGGAGCTCAAGCCTCAGTATTACCCCCGCGTTTACCTTGGCACAGAACCCGTCTCCCTGAAGGAGATGACCATGGCCTATACCGTGTTCCCGAATGTAGGCAAGCGCCCCATTGCTCCCTACGTGGTTACCAAGATTACGGACAGCAACGGTAAAATCCTCTGGGAGAACCCCCTCTCTGTCACCCACCGCATGGTGCGCAGCACCTCACCTTGCACGGCCTACCGCTTGCACAGCATCATGCGCGAATCTCTGGAAAAGGGCTCGGCCCAGCGCGTGCGCCCCCTGCTGCCTGAAAACTTCGGCGGCGCAGTGAAGAGCGGTACGAATTATGATTTCTCGGATAACGCCTTGTTCGGCTATACCAGCAGCTTCACCTGCGGTATCTGGATGGGCTATCTGAACGACCACCAGCCCATCTATCCCCAGGCATTCGGCTCGGATACATGTGCGCCCATCTTCTCCTCTGTGCTGGCGGCTTCTGCCGGGCGGCATGAGGATACGCCTATCCCGCTTCCCCCCGATACGGAAGAGGTGGAAATCTGCCTTTCCTCCGGCCAGATTGCCACAAACTTCTGTTTCGAAACTGTCATGAAGGATGGTAAGCCCGGCTATGTGCGCCCCACGTATCGTGAGTATATTCCCAAGGGCGATGTGTCGCTCGGGCAGTGCCTCATTCACGGAGACGGCACCCCCTCACTTATGGATTTCATGGAGTCCCACCCGGAGCACATGAACTCCTCCCGCGTGCTGCCGGTGGTGCCGGTGCTTCCGCGCAGTTCCGCGCTTATCGGCGAGGACCCCTACGATTGCGACCTCACGCTGAATCCCCGCTACAAGGACGCCACCGAACTGGCTGAGAGCGCTGCTACGGCAGAGGAGGTTTCTGCCGCAGATGATGAATCACCGGAAGAGGTGGATAGCCCGACCCTCGACACAGACTTGCAGATAAACGCGCCCCGACCGCTTCGCCATTTACCCTTGGTACCCCTTCAGATATAATTCGTCCTATGGATTCTTTTACTCAGACCCTTGCAGCAACGCAGGAAAAGGCCTTTGAAATCAACATGGATAAAGGAGTTTACGGCTCCTTTGCAGAAATTGGCGCCGGGCAGGAGACTGCCAACTGGTTCTTCCGCTCCTCCGGTGCTGCCGGCACGGTGGCCAAGACCATCTCCGCTTATGATATGACCGTGAGCGATACGCTTTATGGCCAGGCGCGGCGCTACGTTTCGGAGGAGCGCCTGAAGCAGATGATGGATTACGAATACTCCCAGCTGCTCGACCGCCTGGGCGAGAAACGCGGCAAGGATACCTGCTTCTTCGCTTTCTGTAATACGGTGAAGGCCAAGGGTTATCGCGATAATGGCCCCTGGTCTGCCTGGATTGGCGTGCGCTTCCAGCTGAAACCCGGTCTGCCAGCCAGTGATTTCGTGATGCACGTGCGCCTGCTGGTGCCTGACCACGATTTGCAGATGCGCATACTCGGCATTCTGGGGGTGAACCTGCTGTATGCACTTTTCTACAAACTGGAGCGCATGGAGCATTTTGTGCAGAGCGTAGGCGATAATCTGGACCGCGCGTTCTATGAAATTGATTTCATGCGTTTCAGCGGCCACGGTTTCGGCATGTTCGATAACCGCATCCTGGCGCTGGAGCTGGTGCGCAACGGCCTCTCAGAGGCTACCCTCATCTGCCCGGATGGCTCCGTGGCCCAGCCGGCGGATTACCTGTACAAGCGCCCCATCGTGCTCATGCGCGGCAGTTTCCTCCCTGTGTGCAACATTCACCTGGAGATGATGGATGCCGTGCGCGCCAAGTTCCTGGAGAGTCTGCCGGAGGAGCAGCACGACCGCGTGGTGGATATCTGCGAGATTTCTCTCTCCAACCTCCTGCGCGGCAAGAATGTGGATTTGCTCGAGTTCCTGGATCGCATCGAGGCGCTCGCGGCCGAGGGCAAGATGGTGATGGTCACCGATATTGCCCGTTTCCACCGCATTTCCACGCTCCTGAGCCAGTATACCCGGGAGCCGGTGGCTATTGCCCTTTCCATCGGCCTGCTCAATGAGATTTTTAAGGATAAGTGGGCAGAGGACACCCCCGGCGGCATTCTGGCCACGGCAGGGCATATCTTCGTGAACAAGACCAAGTTCTACGTGACTCCCTGGATTAACCGCACCACAGGGGAGTTCGTGACCGCCGGTACCTACAAGGCCCCGGAGAAATACCACTACCTCTACCGCCACCTGCGAGAGACCGGGTGCATCATCGAAGTGCCGTATTTTAACCAGAAACTCCTGTTCCAGACTCCGCGGGATATCGTGCGCATGATTAAGAACGGCGATACGCACTGGTGCGAGTATGTGCCGGAAACCGCCCACCGCCTGGTGGAGCACATCAGGGAAGAGGGGGAGAAGTGATGGATTGCCGCGCAGATTTCCCCATCTTGTCCACGATGCTGGGCAAGCGCCGCCTGGTGTACCTCGACAACGCCGCCACCACCCAGAAACCCACCTGCGTGCTGGAGGCTGAGCGCCTGTATTACGAGCAGCAGAACTCCAACATCCACCGTGGCGCCCACTACCTCAGCCGCCTGGCAACGGAGGAGCACGAGAAAGCCCGCGAAACTGTGGCGGATTTCCTGCACGCCGCCAGCTCACGCGAGGTCATCTTCACCAGCGGCTGCACCGCCGGCATCAATCTTGCGGCTCAGACTCTGGCGCTTTCCGGGCTCATCGGGGCAGGGGATGAAATCATCGTGACGACCGATGCGCATCACTCCAACATCGTGCCCTGGCAGATGCTCTGCGGCTGTGTGGGGGCAAAGTTGCTTCCCGTACCGCTCACGGCGGAACTCACTTTCGACATGGAGGCATACCACCGCCTGCTGTCGCCCCGCACCAGGCTGGTGGCCGTGCCGTATATTTCCAATGCACTGGGTGCCATCAACCCTGTGCAGCAGATTATTGCCGATGCCAAGCGCAACAACCCCGCCACCTTTGTGCTGGTGGACGGCGCGCAGAGCACTGCTCATTTGCCCGTGAACGTGCAGGAACTCGGCTGCGATTTCTACGCCTTCTCCGGCCACAAGGTTTATGCCCCCACCGGCACCGGTGCCCTCTGGGGGCGCGAGGAAGTGCTGGAAATGCTCCCCCCCTGGCTCGGCGGCGGCGAGATGATAAGCGAAGTCACCTTCGAAAAGACCACCTACAACACGCTGCCTTTCAAATACGAAGCCGGCACCCCCAACATCGGCGGCAACATTGTGCTCGCCGCAGCCCTGCGCTATGTACAGGAAATCGGGCTTGAGAAGATAGATGCGCATGAAATGGCGCTCACCCGCCGCATGTATGATGGCCTGCAGGAGCTCGGTGTGAATATCCTCGGCCCCCGCGAGAACCGCGGCGCCCTAGTCTCTATTACCGTGCCCGGCGTGCACCACTACGACCTCGGCACCCTGCTGGATCAGATGGCTATCGCCGTGCGCACCGGTCACCACTGCTGCCAGCCCTTCATGCAGTCCCTCGGCATCACCGGCACTACCCGCTACTCCTTCGCCCTCTACAACTCCATGGACGAAGTGGAAAACGCGCTCTCCGCCACCGCCAGAGCCCTTGATATGCTGCGCTGAAGAATTCGTTGCGAGCCCCGCTCAATAGCCAGGTAAACCAGGGTGCAGCGAGCGGGTGACCGCGCAATATGTGCTTGCACCCCGCCCGGGGCTTAGATTTCATACTAGCAGACCCGGGGTTGCCAATCGGTTATTTGCCGGAGAAAGAGTGTGTGCTTTTGATGACGAAGGTGACCACACCGAAGAATTCGGCGCCGCTGGCTGGGGTGATGTCGATAGGGTGGTAGTCTGGGTTTTCGGGGAGGAGTCTGACTTTCTTCTCCTTCATCTCCAGTCGCTTGACGGTGAATTCTCCATCCAGCGCGGCGATGATGATGGCGCCGTTGGTCACGGTGACGCTGCGATCCACCACCAGGATATCTCCATCATCAATCCCGGCGCCGGTCATGCTGTCTCCCCGTGCGCGCACAAAATACGTGGCTGCCGGGTGGCGCACACAGAGCCGGTTCAAATCCAGGGTGCCGTTCAGTTCTCCGACAGCGGGTGAGGGGAAGCCCGCTGCCACACCTTCTGCAAAAAAGGGAATTCCGGATTCGTCAGCCATGCCCTGATTTTAGCATACCGGGCCTCTCGTATACAATGTAAAAAAATGCCACCCGGAAACCGGGCCACGTGTCCCAAAGATTTGGTAAGCTATAGAAACATCAGCAACATTTTGGAAG
>CALFTQ010000106.1 GCA_937916135.1 uncultured Verrucomicrobiales bacterium | reverse complement strand
ACATCAATCTTTAATTGCCTCATCAATAAAATGGCGAGCCGTAAGGCTCGCGGAACTTTTCACTTCGTCATTCGTAACTCGTCTTCGTAATTCAAATTCCGTTTTCCGGCTGCACGAGGGTGGAGCCATCCGAATGCAGGGAGAGGGAATACGCCCCGGCCTGGGTATCCACATGCCGGCGTTCGTTCATCTCAGCCGGCAGCCCCTGCTCGTTCCAGAAATACTCACGCGCCAGCCGGCCATCCGGCGCATACAGGCAGATACGCTCCGCATAGCCCAGCGCAGGATGATTCACCGGCAGGCCATCTGCGCCGCTGTAGCACTCCCACTCCGGCTTTCCGCTGCTGCCGTGGCGCACCAGGTGCTCCGCACACGCGCGGGAAGCCTCGCAGGGCGCACCCGTCGCATCCATGAACCGGCGGCGCTCCAACCCGCTCTGAGCCACGGCCTCGTGGTGCAACGCAGCCGCCCCGGAATCCGGGTGAACCACAAGCTCGCCCTCCCTGTTCTTCCACTCGCGGCAGGTGCCCTGCTCACAAGGGCTCAGCACCTCCTGCGCTATGCCGGCATGATTATCCGCCAGCCGCCCGCCCACCAAATTCGAGCGGCGCACGCTGCCATCCTCCCCGTAGCGGTACTCCACCACCTCCTCACCTGCCGCATTCTGCACCGGCACCCCGGCAGCATCCAGATACTCCACCCGCAGCGGGCGCCCCTCAGAATCATAGGCCACGCGACACTCTGCATAGCCGGGGTAACGCGGCATCGTCCGCTCGCCCGCTGCATTCCGGAACTCCGTGCGCACCACGCGTCCGGCGGCATCGCGCTCAAAAAGGCGCTGCGCCACGCCGTGTGCATCCTCCGCCGGGGCACCGGTGGCATCCCGGTTCTCCTTGCGCACCAGGCGCCCGCCCCCATCATAATGCAGCAACTGCTCGGCCACCCGGCTGCCGGGCAATGCCGCCAGCCGCCCACGCGCATCCACCGATTTCATGCGGCTCACCCGCCCGGCGCCATCATACTCCAGCCGCACATGCGGCACCCCGCGCACCTCGCCGCGCCCCAGGGGAGTCACCCCGCCCGGCGGTTCCGCCCCGGCCGTGTTCAGCACCCCGGCATAGCACCGGCACAAAGGCGCCGCTTCCGGCAGCACCGTATGGTAAATCCCCAGCCCCAGCACCGCCACCAGCAGGCACATGGCCGCCAGACTGCCCAGATAATTCCAGGAAAACTCAAACAGCCCTCTCAGCGTTTCACCCGCTTGCTTTACCAACCTACGCATGCAGGGCAGATGCACCGCCCCCTGCATGCTATTCAAAATATATTAGTGAAACGCACCTAACGCAATAGAGGTACGAATTACGAGTTGCGAAGTACGAAGTAGAAAGTTCCGTATGGAATTATTCGATGTACAATGGCGAGCCGCAAGGCTCGCGGAATTTGTTACTTCGTAACTCGTAATTCGTACTTCGTAATTCAACAACGCTTTCGGGACACAGAGCGACCTAACGGTGACTCTGCATCCGGCGGCAGGCCGTGCGCATGCACAGCAGGCTCACCAGCAGCATGAAGGCCGTGCCCAGCAGCGCCGGCACCCAGTTCACCTGCTCCCCGGCCTGCCACAGCCGCACCCACGAGGCTATGGGCAGTGCTGCCACCACCACCGCCAGCATCACCCAGGCAGCCGAGACTGCCACCCGGCGCGCCGCCCGCTGCTGCGGACGCGTATGCTTCCGCAGCGGCATTTCCTCATCTTTCTTTTTACGGTATTTGCCACCCATATTGTCTCATACTCTAGCACAATAATTTACGTTGGCAAGCCAATTTCATCTATTTTTCCTGACAAAATGCGCATTTAGCCTTGAATATCGGGGATTTTCCGCTAAAATACGCCGCACGAGATATTGCAACCCGCAATTATCCCCAGAAAACTTCAACCACATAACTAATAGTAACTATGGCTAAACTCACTGTACGCGACCTCGACGTCGCCGGCAAGGAAGTGCTCATGCGCGTTGACTTCAACGTGCCCATGAAGGATGGCAAGATTACCAACGATGCCCGCATCGTGGCTGCTCTGCCCACCATCAAGTACCTGCTCGAGAACGGCGCCCGCCTTGTTCTCTGCTCCCACCTGGGCCGCCCCGAGGGTACCGGCTACCAGGCTGAGTTCTCCCTGGCTGCCGCTGCCGAGTGCCTTTCCGGCCACCTGGGCAAGCCTGTCGCCTTCGTCCCCGAGACCATCGGTGAGGCCGCCACGGCCGCCCGCGCTGCCCTGAAGGATGGCGATGTGCTCCTGCTGGATAACGTGCGCTTCGACAAGAAGGAAAAGAAGAACGACCCCGAGTTCGCCAAGGCCCTGCTCGGCAACGCCACCCTGTACGTGAACGACGCTTTCGGCTCTGCCCACCGCGCTCACGCCTCCACCGAGGGTGTGACCCACTTCGCCGAGAAGTCCGCCATGGGCTTCCTCATCGAGCACGAGCTTGAGTACCTTGAGGGCAAGCTCGAGACCCCCGAGCAGCCCTTCGTTGTTATCATGGGTGGTGCCAAGGTTTCCGACAAGATTCAGGTGCTCTCCAAGCTCATGGAGAAGAGCCAGACCTTCATCATCGGCGGTGCCATGGCCAACACTTTCCTGGCTGCCCAGGGTAAGAACGTGGGCAACTCCAAGATTGAGGCCGACAAGCTCGACCTGGCCAACCAGATTCTGGCCGACGCCAAGGCCAAGGGCGTGACCTTCGTGCTGCCCGCCGATACCCGCTACTCCTTCAAGTTCGAGGAGGGCGCCGAGACCTTCTGCACCGCTCCCTGGGCTGAGGGCGGCGAAGTGCCCGAAGGCGGCATGGGTATCGACATCGGCGACAAGGCCATCGAGGAAATCTGCTCCATCATCAAGGGCGCCAAGACCGTCCTCTGGAACGGCCCCATGGGCGTGTTCGAGCTCGACTCCTTCGCCAAGGGCACCAAGGCTGTGGCCGAGTGCCTTGCCGAGAGCGACTGCATCTCCATCGTGGGTGGTGGCGACTCCGTGACCGCTGCCAAGAAGTTCAAGGTGGCCGATAAGCTCTCCTTCTGCTCCACCGGTGGTGGCGCCTCTCTTGAGCTGCTGGAAGGCAAGATCCTCCCCGGCATCGGCTCCCTCAGCGAGAAGTAATCCCCCCTTCTCCTTACCCCCTCAAAACCCCGGAAGCCCCAGCGCTTCCGGGCTTTTCTTTCTGCCTGGGCAACACTATATGGGAATTTGTCGGTGAATGCGGTCTGGCGACCGTAGTCGAAATTTGTGGGGGAACTCTGTCGGAGCACGGGACTTCAGTCCCGATTGGAAGCACCGTTATTTCGGGACTGAAGTCCCGTGCCCCGACAACGACAAACATCAATTTGGTGAGTTCTTAGAGCTTCCCGAATTATAAGCTCCGCTTCCGTCTCCGCTAAAGCTTCCGACTTCGCTCCTTGCGGAGCTACGCCGCGACAGGCTGCCTTCGGTTCGACGCTTGGCCGCGCCCCTACCCGGCACAGCAGAACCGGCACCGAGAACATGCCCCGGTGCCGGTGGATTCATTATCTGAGGAAGGCCCAGGCCTCCGCTGCCTTTACTTACGGCGGCGGCGTGCAGCCAGACCAGCGAGAGCCAGCAGGGAAAGCGTGGCAGTGGTCGGCTCGGGGACAGTGGGGTCTTCGGGGACAGCAGGGACTGCGGTGTAGCTGAGGGCAATGTCGGAAATGGTTATCGTCTGACCAGCGCCTGCATTTCCTGTTCCTGTTGAGGGGTTTGCGGTCCAGACAACAAAAAGCGTGGAAGGGTTCACATTG
>CALFTQ010000105.1 GCA_937916135.1 uncultured Verrucomicrobiales bacterium | reverse complement strand
TTCTCCCAGGGGGAGTTCTTGGATTTATATTCAGGGACGAGATCCTTCAGGTCGAGGATGGTGAGCTCTATCAGGCGTTTGTCGGCGGCGGCGATGAGGGCGCGGCACTGCTCGGCGATGGTGGCGTGCGGGTTGTCGATGGCCTGAGCCTGGCGAATTTTGTGGTGGGTGGTTTCGGTGGTTCCCTCGGCGGTGGAGAGCACCTCCTCGTACAGCTTCTCGCCGGGGCGCAGACCGGTGTACTCAATCTTGATGTCCACATCGGGCTTGAAACCGGAGAGTCGAATCATGCGACGGGCGAGGTGCGCAATCTTGACCGGTTCGCCCATGTCGAACACGAAAATTTCGCCGCCGTTGCCCATGGTGCCCGCCTGCAGCACCAGTCGACAGGCCTCGGGGATGGTCATGAAGAAGCGGATGATGTCCTGGTGGGTGACGGTGACGGGGCCGCCCTTTTCAATCTGCTCGCGGAATCGGGGTACCACGGAGCCATTGCTGCCCAGCACGTTGCCGAATCGGGTGGTGATGTAGCGCGTGTGCGGGGCGTCGGCAGCCTCCGCCGCCAGCTGAGCGTTCAGGCTCTGCACGTACATTTCGGCCACGCGCTTGGTGGCACCCATCACGTTGGTGGGGTTCACTGCCTTGTCGGTGGAAATCATCACGAACTTCTCCACCCCATGCTCGCGGGCAATCTCGGCCATGTTGATGGAGCCCTGCACGTTGGTGATGACGGCCTCGCAGGGGTTCTCCTCCATGAGCGGAACGTGCTTGTAGGCAGCGGCATGGAAGATGATGGCGGGCTTGTGCTCGGCTACGATATCGGCGCAGCGGGCGCGGTTGCGAACATCGGCCACCACGGGGGAGAGGGGCACCTGCGGGTATTTCTCCTCAATCTCCAGGCGGATGAGGTGCATGGGAGTCTCGGCGCAATCAAGCAGTACCATTCGGGCGGGGGCGAACTTGCAGCACTGGCGCACTATCTCGCTGCCGATGCTGCCGGCGGCGCCGGTCACGAGGATGACGCGGCCGGTGATTTCGGCGCCGATTCGCTGCTCCTCGATGACGATTTCGGGGCGCTCGAGCAGATCCTCAATCTTAACGGGGGCGATGTTGAGGGGGGCATCGGGCGTCATGCGGTCGACGTTGGGGATGACGTAGAGGGCTACGCCGGCGCTGGTGCACCAGTCGGCTATGCGGTCGCTCTCGCGCTGCAGGGCGGCGTTGGACACGAAGATGACGGCGTCGGGCACGTTGGCGGCGATGTCGTCCTGCAGGGTGTCGAGGTCGTGGCTGCCGTACACGCGCAGTTCGCTGATGGTGAGCTGGGAGGCGTCGGTATCGGGGTCGATGATGGCGGCGGGGAGGTAGGTGCCGCGGTAGGATTCCTTGATATAGGTGGCGAGGGAGGCGGCTTTCTCGATGTGGCCGTAGATGAAGACTTTCTTGGAATGGTGGTCGCTGCCCTGTGCGGCACTCAGGATGGTATAGTAGGTGCCGACCAT